>CANNIM010000036.1 GCA_947505195.1 Actinomycetota bacterium | reverse complement strand
TAGCGCGCTCTTTGCCGATTCAAAATCTGCATCTAATCCAGGTTCATTTGCATCTACAGAAGCAATCTGAGTTTCAAGTAGCGCAAAATCTTCCTGTGAATTTCGCAGACGACCGGCCGCTTCATCTTTGCTCTTTGTTAAACGAGTAATTTCAGCGTTGGTTGCATCTATGCGAGATTTCAAACCATTTATGTGACCCTCTTGGCGTGCAGTTCCTTCACGTTGATCTGCAATTGCACGAAGGGCAGCAGAGACGCTATTTTCTTCAGAAATTAAATTGGCTTCTAGCGTTCTAACTTCACTTGAAAGGTTTTCTAGTCCCGATGTTGCAGTAGCAACTTCATTCTTAAGGTTCTGCTCTTCGCCACGAAGTCCCGCAGCTTCAAGATCCATACTCTCGGGATCGCGACCACTTGCTCGCGCTTCATCTGCCTCTTCCGATAAGAAACGGGCACGCTCTGATGCTAAATTCTGAATTCCCCGAAATTTTTCACGTTGCGCTGTTAATTGATAGTAATTTTCTTGCGCTTTAACTAAGAGTGGATTTTCGATTAACGCCGTGGCATCAATCTCTTCTTCGCGTGCTCGGGCCTTATTTAATTCTGCCTCCACACCATCTCTGCGTGCGCGAAGTGCAGACTCGTCAGCAACTTCGGCATCTACGGTTGAACGCAACTGAAGTAAATCATCGGCTAATAATCGAAGCCTTGAGTCTCTAACATCTGATTGAATTGTTGAGGCCTTACGCGCAACCTCAGCCTGCTTGCCAAGTGGTTTTAATTGTCTGCGAAGTTCGACTGTTAAATCTTGGATTCGAGCCAAGTTTGCTGTCATTGAATCTAATTTGCGAAGCGCCTTCTCTTTGCGCTTACGATGCTTTAGAACTCCAGCGGCTTCTTCGATGAAAGCGCGGCGCTCTTCCGGGTTTGCGAGCAAGATTGCATCAAGTTGGCCTTGACCAACAATCACATGCATCTCGCGTCCAATACCAGAATAGCTCAGTAGCTCTTGAATATCTAAAAGTCTTGTTGTGTCACCATTCAATTGATATTCACTTGCGCCATTTCTAAAGAGAATTCTAGAAATAGTTACTTCAGTGAAATCAATTGGAAGTACGCCATCGGAGTTATCTATCGTTACAGAAACTTCAGCACGTCCAAGTGGTGCGCGACCAGAAGTTCCAGCGAAGATTACGTCTTCCATCTTCCCGCCACGCAAAGATTTAGCGCCCTGCTCACCCATTACCCAGGAAAGGGCGTCGACCACATTTGATTTTCCAGAGCCGTTAGGACCCACCACGCAGGTAATACCAGGCTCGAAATTGAGCGAGGTCGAGGATGCAAAGGACTTAAATCCTTTGAGGGTCATACTCTTTAAATACACAGGCGCAACCTATCGGAAAAGAGGTTAGTGGTTTCTCTTCGCACGCGGCGTGGGCTGACATTTTGGGCAAAAATGTGAAGATCTATTGGCAAAAGTGATCCTTCGGATTTGAGCGCCACATCGCAGACAGCCCTCGCCCTCCTGGCCATACACCGAAAGAGACCTTTCGAAATAGCCACTCTCGCCATTCACATTTACATAAAGTTCATCGAATGAAGTGCCGCCAACTTTAAGCGCCTCAGACATTACAGAAGTTGCACTCTCAATTAAATCTTGAATTTTTGTATTCTTCATATTTTCAGTTCTAGTTTCAGGATGGATTTTGCTCCGCCATAGAGCTTCATCGGCATAAATATTTCCGACCCCACTCATAACACCTTGATCTAAGAGCGCTCGCTTAATTTCAGTCTTCTTCTTTGCAAACCTAGAAATAGTTTCAACTAAATCAAATTCTGCATCAAATGGATCGGGAGCGATCTTTTGGACACAAGTGGGAAAGCCACCTTTGCTCTCCTCGACACTTAGCCAGCCAAAAGTGCGCTGATCAATAAAGCGTAATTCGTACTTCCCAAGATCTATTCTTACTCGCAAATGACGCTCATCTGCTGCGCTTTTGGGCTGAATTAAGAGTTGTCCGCTCATTCCTAAATGTCCTGCTAAAACTTCTGGACGATCTAACTTGAGCCAGAGAAACTTGCCACGGCGAGAAACTTCTTTTACCCGCGCGCCTTTTAGTGAGGTTAAAGCGGCAATTGATTTTGGTGACGTTGCTCGATGATGCCGTACTTCAATATCCTTGAATTTCTTGCCAATAATGTGTTCGGCTAAACCGCGCCTGACTGTTTCAACTTCAGGAAGTTCGGGCATTTAATTTGTCGTAAGCCAATTTTGCGGCAGCCTGTTCGGCCTCGCGCTTTGATTTACCCTCGCCAACTTCAAATTTTTCATTTGAAATTACTGCTACTGCAGTAAAACTTTTATTATGATCCGGGCCAGATTCAGTTATTTCATACTCTGGATTACTTAAATTGCGAGCAGCGCATAGTTCTTGAAGTGCAGTTTTGCTATCGAGGCCTAGCCCTTGGGCTCTGGCAGATTCAATAGTTGGTCTAAACCAGTTAAGAATGATGTTCTGAGTTTCTATGAAACCTTTATCTAAATAGATTGCTCCAACGAGCGCTTCTAAGGAATCGGCGAGAATGGAATTCTTATCGCGACCACCGGTCGTTTCTTCACCTTTGCCGATGCGCAGGTATTGACCGAGATCTAACTCGCGTGCAATTTGGGCAAGTGCTCGCATGTTGACGACTCCAGAGCGAAGAGGGGAAAGTCTGGACTCATCTAAATCAGGAAATTTTGTGTAAAGCTCTTCTGTTACAACTAATCCGAGAACGCTATCTCCTAGAAATTCGAGACGCTCATTGGTTGGAAGGCCACCAAATTCATAAGCATAAGAACGGTGGGTTAGGGCAAGTTCTAGCAGTTCACTTGAAACCGTAGTCCCAAGTGATGCAATTAAACGATCGTACAGACTAAACCTCTACTACTTGGCGTGAGTTATAAGTTCCGCAAGTTGGGCAAGCTGTATGTTGCAACTTTGGTTGTTGGCACTGTGCGCAATTTGCAATTGCTGCAGGTGTTGTTTTCCATGAGCTACGACGATGACGAGTGCGTGAGCGAGACATCTTTCGCTTTGGTACTGGCACTTTGGGCACCCCTTTTTACTAATAAATTCATAACTTAAAGATGAATTACTGAAGGCGTAAGTATCCCTCAAACCGGCAGATATTCAAAAACGCGGTTTACTTCCCCTTTGGAGGCTGGGCCGCGCCCCAATTTTCCAACCCAGCCCAACGAATATCGGCAGGTGCGTGGGCATGGTCGTCGGGGAGCTCAATCCACTTCAAGCCACAATCTGGGCAGAGTCCAGGGCAATCTGGCGAACAGAGCGGATTTATTGGAAGATTCAAAATAATTGCATCGCGAATCGGACCGTCTAGATCTATCAATTCGCCATCCATCTGTCGAACTAAATCTTCATCTAAATCATCGTCATCACTTTTCTGGGGCCGTTTCTTACCAGGCTTATTCTTCTTTCGCGCTTGTCTTGGATCTTCTACATATTCATAGAGTTCTTGAAAACTTTCATCGACATCGTAAAAGACGGCATCAAGACAGCGACCACATTCACCACTTGCTTCTGTTCGAATGCTCGCACTTGCAAGAATTCCTTCAGCAACCGACTCGATACGCAGATCAATATCAATAGGTTCATCAGCGGCAATCGAGAGCACTTCAAAGCCAAGCTCTTCATGGGAATCGATTGTTAACTCATATTCCCGCATCTCACCTGGACGGCGCGGTAAATCATGAGTGTTAAAGAGGAAGGGGTTTTTACTCATTTAAGAATTACTTATCGCCCAATTCTGAGAGCGCTGATTTCGCATCTACCCCTGCAAGTTGGTCACGACCACGATTAACAACTTCCATAGTCTTATGAAGAATTACTTCAAGAGTTGCAAGTCTTGAATCTACATATGCATCAATTTCATTTTGCTGACTCTGTGCTTCTTCAGCTACCTCATCTAAAATTCTGCGCGCTTCTTTCTTTGCGGCAGCAACGATTTCAGTCTGGGAAATCATTGATTCAACTTCTTCACGAGCATGAGCAATAATCTGATCAGCCTGAACTTGAGCTTCTTCAATTACCGAATCTTGCTCGCGCAAGATCTGCTGAGCATTTGCTAAGTCACTTGGAAAAGCGGCGCGTGCGCTATCTAGTAGTTCGAGAATTTCTCCGCGGTGCAGTACGCAACTCGCTGAAAGTGGAACACCTCTGGCCTCTTCGACCATGGCAATTGCGGTTTCAATCCGCTCAATAACTTCCATTTTTCTCTCCTTTATTTTATAGCTAAGCGATCTTTCAATCGCTCTAAAAGTATTGCTGGGATATAACTAGACACATCGCCACCATAACTGGCAATCTCTTTAACGAGTGATGAAGATAGAAATGAGTGAGCCGGAGCCGTTGATAGGAAGAGAGTTTCGACGCCCTGCAGTTGTAGATTCACTTGTGACATTTGAAGTTCATAATCAAAGTCTGTTACTGCGCGCAAGCCTTTTACAATGATTGAAATGTCATTTCTCTTGCAGTAATCAACTAGTAATCCCGACCATGAATCGACCTTAACATTTGGAAATTTGGAGGTAACTTCCTTAGTCATCGCAATTCGCTCTTCAACGGTAAATAGAGTCTTCTTCGTCTGATTTACCATTACGGCGATTGTGACTTCATCAAATAATGAGCTTGCACGTTCGATGATATCTAGGTGCCCAAATGTTATGGGATCAAAAGTCCCGGGGCATACGACGCGTTTCACGGCAAAACGCTAGCAGAATACCCGCCGTAGAAGATACTTCCCTGCCCGTATGAGCGGACTTTCTCTTCAATAAATGGTTGTGGCCATATGAATTGCGCCTTCTTAGTCTCTCGCTCAATAGCAATTATGCCGCTTCGTTTCAGTAGATTATTTGAATTTATCTCAACGAGAATTTTCTCGATAACTTCATTAGCAACATCGTATGGCGGATCCATAAAAATGATATCGAATGAGATTTGATGAGGTGTAGCGACAAATCTTTCTGCTGTCGTTGTCACAACAGTGAATTTTCCAGATGGGTTATTTACTAATTCAAAGTTCTTAGATGCAATACCAGCTGTTGATGCATGATCTTCGATTGAATAAACGTTTGCCGCGCCTCGTGATAGCGCTTCGACTCCAACTGCGCCAGAGCCAGAAAATAGATCAAGAAAATTTAGTTCGCTCATCGAACCAAACTCTGAATCAAGTGATGAGAAGAGACCTTCGCGTGCTCGGTCAGATGTTGGACGAGTTTTCCCCGTCGGTGAGAGCAGGGTCTTTCCTTTGCTGCTTCCCGCGATAATTCTCATTGACCAACGGTAACGCGCTATCCCTTATCTAAGAAAGCCGAACGCTCCTCTTCCTTTAAAAGGCTGACTTGGGCGGCAAGCGCCGGATGCTTTGCTAACTTCGAATCACTTGAAACTAATTCATTTGCTACACGTCTTGCCTCTTCGATTAACGCTTCATCCCGCAGAACTCGCAGCAATCGCAGATGAGATTTGGTTCCAGATTGTGCGCGACCGAGCACATCACCTTCGCGACGTTGATCTAAATCAATTCTTGATAATTCAAAACCATCAAGCGTTCCAGCAACCGCCGTAAGTCTTGCCATCGCAGTTGATTCTGGTACCGCACCTGAAACCAATAAACATAAGCCTGGCGTTCCACCACGACCAACGCGACCGCGAAGTTGGTGCAGTTGTGACACACCAAAACGATCCGCATCCATGATTACCATCATCGACGCATTTGGAACATCTACGCCAACTTCAATAACTGTCGTAGCCACTAAAACATCTATTTCACCTTGCGCAAATGCGCTCATCGTTTCGTCTTTCACGTCAGAGCTTTGACGACCATGTAATGGTGCAAGCTTTAAACCTTTAAGTGCGCCGGTGGCCAACTTTGGAGCGAGCTCTTCCACGCTCGTCATCTTCTCGCCCCCAGATAACTCATCACTTGTTATCTCATCGCCCATAAGTTTTGCCATTGCAATATCGGCCTCAGAAATCTTTACCTTTGTTTCATCACTTTCCCCTTCAGAAATTCTTGGTGCCACGATGTAAACCTGGCGACCCTTGCCAACTTCCTCTTTTACTCGCTCCCATGCGCGCTCTAAGAAATGCGGTTTCTCTAATACTGGAATCACATGAGTCTCGATTGGAATTCGCCCACTTGGTAATTGGCGAAGTGTTGAAACATCTAAGTCACCAAAGATTGTCATTGCAACTGTTCTTGGAATCGGTGTTGCAGTCATTACCAAAAGATGCGGTGGTTTAGCAGCCTTCATCCGTAGGGCATCGCGCTGTTCTACGCCAAATCGATGTTGTTCATCGACAACTACTAAAGCTAAGTCACGAAACTCAACGCCTTCACTTATAAGTGCATGTGTTCCAATAACTATCCCGGCTTCGCCATTACTAATTTTTCCAAGTGCTTCACGTTTTTGGGCGGCGCTCATAGAGCCTGTAAGTAGCGCAAGCTGCGTGCCTTCGCCACTCCCCTGCAATGTTCCTGCCTGTGCCAGGTCACCCAATAATTTTGTAATTGTCTTTAAATGTTGCGTTGCTAAAACTTCTGTTGGCGCAAGTAACGCTGCTTGGCCACCAGATTCAATAACCGAGAGCATCGCACGCAGCGCAATAACCGTTTTACCCGAACCAACTTCACCTTGAAGCAAGCGATGCATTGGATGTGGTTTCTGCATATCTTCGGCGATCTCGCTATTTACCTCGATCTGACCGCTCGTGTATTTAAAGGGCAAGTTAGATTCAAAGACGCTAACTAAGCCATTTGTCGAAATCTTTCTTGGAGTTGCATCAAGTGCTTTTATTTCTGCGCGCCGCCCAGCAAGAAGTAATTGCAACAAGATTGCTTCGTCAAAAGTTAAACGCAACCTTGCCAGATCCGCCGCTTCAAGTGATTCTGGTTTATGAATCGAAATTAAGGCTTGCTTGAGCGTTGGATATCCGAGTTCTTTTATTACACTCTCTGGAAGATAATCCTCGACTTCATCAAGTGAATCTAAAACTAATTCAACACATTGCGAAATTTTCCAAGATGGCATCTTTCCGCCCGCTGGATAAACCGGTAGATATTTTCCTGCAAAAGCTGCGAGCGCAGAATCAACATCATCGCCATCCGGAATTAACTGATAATCAGGATGTGAGAGTTGACGCTTCCCGTTGAATGAACCAACCTTGCCAGCGAACATTCCAGTCTTGCCAATCTTTAACTCTTTTTCGCGCCAAGGCTGATTGAAGAAGGTAAGTGACATTACGGCGCTGCCATCCGTCACATTTACCTCCAAAATATTGCGGCCATTAGCCCGTCTGGATTTAACCGCTGCAATTTCAGCTAACACTGTTACTTCATCGCCTTCAAGTAGCCCCGAGATATCGGAAAATTCACCACGAACTACATAACGCCTCGGGTAATGGCGAAGGAGGTCTTCAACCGTAGTTGCTCCGAAAACCTTGGTGAGAGCCTCTGCGCTCCGGTCTCCGATGATGCCTTTAAGGCGATCTGAAAGTACTGCCATGGGCCTATCTTCTCGCGCGGATTAGCCAATCCCTGCGTAGACGGGGTAATCTTTGCGACTTATTGCGAAACCCGTAATTTAACTTGATTCAAGGGAGAAATACCGTGTCCTCAAACTGCGAT
>CANNIM010000035.1 GCA_947505195.1 Actinomycetota bacterium | reverse complement strand
ACGCAATCACCTACGCCAGAGGCCACGAATTGAGTTGGAGCCGCGCTGGATTTAGCGCCCTTATTCTCCTTTTCTTTTTCGTTGTTCAAGAATCCGCAATTTCAAAGATTGATTTTCCTATTTCAGGTTTCTCCCTCTATCTATGTGTACTCCTTGGTCTAATGGCGCTCGAAGATAGGTTCGGCGCAATCGCTATGGGGTTCATCGGTGGATTAATACTTGATCTTTCACCATCTAGCGATTCCCCTTTCGGGAAATGGGCGCTAATTCTTACCCTTGTTGGTTACTTATTCTCTAGAAATCGCGAAAGTATTGGCGACTTTACTGAAAGGCCTATTGCATTTGTTTTATTCGTGTCAGCTGGAGCAACCGCAACGTTATTAATATTCTTAATTTTTGGCGTAATACTTGGCGAAAATAATGGTGCTGTTATCACAAATTTGCAGACTGTGGTTGGAAATGGGATTTGGACTTTACTATTCTCTTCAGCTTTGTTACCAGGCTTAGCCGCATTGCGTAATTACACCTTAACCTCTAGAGAGCGACTATGAGTGTTCGCTCTAGATTAAATTTAGTTATTGTTCAAGCGTTAATTATTTCGTTAATGCTTGCTTTAACTGGGCGACTCTTTTATCTACAAGTTGCTGCGGGCCTTAAATATCAAGATGCTGCACTTAGTATCCAGAGTCGAGATGTTGTAAATCCAGCTATTCGTGGTGCAATCGTTGATAGCTCTGGAATTCCGCTTGCCATGGATCGTCCAGGAATGGTTATATCAGTTGACCGAAGTATTGTTGATAAGTTGCCCGACGAAGGCAGCGCCGTAATTGCTCGTGTAGCCAAACTTGTTGGCAAGAGTCCCGAGAGCGTTTATATCTCAACCAGGCTTTGTGGTGAGATTAAAACTACGCAAAATTTAGGATGTTGGAAAGGCACTCGATTCCAACCTATCCCAGTCACGAGAACCGCGACTAAAGAACAAGCTCTGAAGGTTTTAGAGAATTCAGATTTATTTCCTGGAATAACTGCATTGTCAGTTCCGGTCCGCAGTTATCCATCAATGGCCGGAGAAAATGCGGCACATGTACTTGGATATGTTGGATCAGTAAGTGAGGACGATTTACTTGACTCAGATAAGAGCTATTTTCGCGAAGAAACTATTGGAAAAGATGGCCTTGAATTTCAATATGATGAATATCTGCGTGGTCGCGCCGGCATAAAGACGGTTATTGTTGATCGTAAAGAGTCGGTGACCAAGCAGGCGATTAGCACGCAACCAGTTTCGGGATTTAATTTGGTTACGAATCTAGATGCAAGGTTGCAGGCGGCAACCGAGACGGCGCTGCAGTCATCGGTGTTAAGAGCTAAATCACTTGGTGGTCGGGCAGATGGTGGCGCCGCAATTGTGATGGATGTAAATAGCGGAAAGATTTTGGCCCTCGCTTCATACCCTACTTATGATCCAAATATTTGGCAGGTAGGTTTAACCCAGAAACAAGCAAATAATTTATTTAGTGAGAGCTCTGGAGTTCCGGCACTAAATAGGCCACTTCAAGGAATGTATGCGCCAGCATCAACATTTAAATCTGTCTCAGTTGTCGCTGCTATGAATGCTGGATATAACATGAACGCTACTTATAAATGTCCGGCTAAAGTTCTAATTGGTAACCGAGATTTCGCTAACTTTGAGAGTAAATCTCAGGGAACAATATCCATGAAACGTGCAATCGCAGTTTCGTGCGACACAATTTGGTATCAAATTGCTTACGATGAATGGGTGCGCGATGGTGGGCTCTTCCCTAAGTCGGGGCTTAATGATTACTTCTTCACCGCGGCACGTGGCTTTGGTATCGGAAAGATAACTGGAATTGATCTACCCAGTGAAGCTTCTGGTCGACTTCCAGATCGTGCCTGGAAAGAGCGCATCTATGCAGAGAACAAAGATTTTTACTGTAATTTCAAAACTCGCGCAAAGAAATCAGATTTAACACCATTCTTGATTGAAGTTGCCCGCGAGAATTGTCTTGATGGAAATATTCTGCGAGCAGGTGACGCTGTTAACTTCTCGATTGGCCAGGGCGATACCTTGTTAACCCCAATTCAGATGACACAACTTTATGCAGCTATTGCTAACGGTGGCACAATTTATAAACCACAAGTTGCCCGAGCGATTGTTAAGCCCAACGGAGATATTGTTAAAGAGTTCTTACCTGAAGTTGTTGCAACCAATGTCTTATCTAAGAAATCGACTAAGTTCTTGCATGAAGCACTACGAGCTGTTGTTACAGAAGGCACTGCAGCAGGTGCATTCCCAGCCTTTCCGGTAGCAGTTTCAGGCAAGACTGGAACTGCAGAAGATAAAGGTAGAAATAAAGATGGATCAGCCAAGGCAGATACGGCTTGGTTCGCATCATTTGCTCCGGCAGATAATCCGAAATATGTAGTTGTTATGGTTGTGAGTCAAGGTGGTTTTGGTTCTTCAATTTCAGCCGTTGGCGCTAAAGATATCTGGACTGCACTCTTTGGAGTTGTTGGCGGAAAAGTTGATCCAACACAAGAAATTTTTCCAAATGGCGTACCGAGCAAATTACCAAAAGTGGATCCAAAGAACGCTAAGTTGGTCAAACCATGAGTATTTATTCCCAACGCAAAAGACGTGACCGCTTCCGTGAAAACTTCGGTAAATTCGACCGGATACTTTCCTTTTCAGTTGGTGCGCTGCTAATCATTGGAACACTTCTTGTTTACGCAGCTACTAGAAATTGGTTTGCCGCCCAGGGACTTGATCCTGAATATTATTTGAAGCGCCATGTAGTTAATATTTTGATTGGTGGGCTACTTGCTTACCTAACAACGTTAATTGATTATCGTTTGCTCCGCGCATATACCCCGATCGTTTGGGGCCTTGCAGTACTTGGCTTAATTATTGTTTTAATCCCTGGCCTCGGCAGCGAGATTAATGGTTCTAAAGCATGGATCTCCTTTCCTGGTGGCTTTCAAATCCAACCCGCAGAATTAGCAAAGATCGCAATCATTGTTGGTATCTCAATGATTTTGGCAGAAAAACGGGATAAGGATGCAAATCCAACGGATCAAGATGTTTTAAAAGCACTCGCGATTGCAGCCGTTCCAATTGTCTTGATTTTGGTTCAACCCGATCTGGGAACAGTTGTAATCATCGGCGCAGCAATCCTTGCCATCATCGGAACATCTGGCGCCCCAACTAGATGGGTAGTTGGACTTCTAATACTTGCCGTTATCGGTGGCTTCGTTGCAGTGCAAACAGGTGTCGTTGATAAGTATCAAGTTGCACGGCTTCAATCATTCGTTGACCCAACAGCAGATCCACAAGCAACTGGATATCAACTTCGCCAATCTAGAATCACAATTGGCTCTGGTGGGATTATCGGAAAAGGTTTATTTAACGGCCCACAAACTAATGGCCGTTTTGTTCCTGAACAACAAACAGACTTTATATTTACCGTAGCTGGTGAGGAGCTAGGGTTTCTCGGAAGTGGCTTCATCTTGCTCTGCTATACCTTGTTTTTCTTACGAGCTTTTGCGATTGCGCGGCGAACGAATGACTTATTTGGGCGCCTGGTCTGCGTTGGCGTAATTGCTTGGTTTGCCTTTCAAACATTTGAAAATATCGGAATGACAATGGGCTTAGTCCCAATGACGGGAGTCCCTTTGCCATTCATCTCTTATGGTGGATCGAGCATGTTTGCGAATTTAATCGGCCTGGGATTGATACAAAACGTCCATTTACGCACAAGGTAGATTAAATACTTTCACCCTTAAGCGGGGGCGAAGTTGGTCTTTCGGCACTTTTTAGGCGATACTTTGTCTCAGCATTTCGCGCTCCGAGCGGCCTCAATAAAATTGACGGCCTTAATTACTCGAGGTAGCAGCAGATGCAAAAGCTTTCAAAAGGAAGTTTTACCAATATTTAGTTTTTAGATGAGGATTTAAGGTTATGGCAATAGTGCCAAAGGGTGCGCGTAAGCGCGCAAGCAAAAAATCTGCAGCCAAAGCTGCGGCAAAACAAGAGGCAGAAGTAGTAGAAGTTGATTCGAGCGAAAGCGTCGAGAAGAAAACTTCAAAGAAATCTGCAACTCCCAGTATTCCGGTTCCTATGTTTCAGGCTGCGCCAGAAGCAGTAGCGCCCAAGAAAGTTAAAGTGTCACCTCAGAATAAGGCTGAAGTTGCCGAAGCCCCAGAGCAATCAGCAGATAGCGAAGATTCCGATTCCGAAACAGGTGCTCGCCGTCGCCGTCGTGGTGGCAGAGGCCGCCGTCGTGGTGGAAAAGATTCCAATGAGACAACCGAAGATCGCGATTCAGATTCTGATGAAGTCCTAGATGCCGGAGAAATTTCCGAAGATGGCGAAGATTCGACATCTACATCTCCACGTCGTCGACGTCGTCGTCGCGCAAAGGGCGATGGCGTAACTGCAGGCGAAACTATTGAAGAAGATGGCGTTATAACTGTTGTAAAGGTGAGAGAACCTAGGGAAGCGCGTCCACTTCGGACACGCGATGATCAATCAACTCGTTCTGACAGAGGCGGTCGCAATCGCAGCCGCAGCGATCGAAATGATCGTGGCGATCGAGGCAACCGCAATAACCGCGAACCAAGAGATTTTGTTCGCCGTCGCGGAATGATTATTACTGAATCAGAGTTCTTAGCTCGCCGTGAAAATGTAGATCGTCAGATGTTGGTTCGCCAAGCTGGAGATCGCACCCAGATAGCTGTTCTTGAAGACAAAATCATGGTGGAACATTATGTAAATCGAAACAGCAATATTTCATATGTTGGAAACGTTTATCTTGGAAAAGTCCAGAACGTTCTGCCATCAATGGAAGCGGCTTTCGTAGACATTGGTAAGGGCCGAAATGCAGTTCTATATGCTGGTGAAGTTAACTGGGATACCGCAGGACTTGCAGATGGTGCACCTCGCAAAATTGAACATGTATTAAAGACTGGTCAATCGGTATTGGTTCAAGTAACAAAAGATCCAATCGGCCAGAAAGGCGCACGTTTAACTAGCCAGATTTCACTTCCAGGTCGCTACTTGGTTTATGTTCCAAGTGGTGAAATGAGCGGAATCAGCCGTCGCCTTCCAGATCAAGAGAGATCACGTCTAAAAACTATTCTTAAGAATTTAATTCCAGAAGATGCTGGCGTAATTGTTCGTACCGCATCTGAAGGTGCCACCGAAGAAGAGCTTGAACGCGATGTAATTCGCCTAAAAGCGCAATGGGAAGATATCGAGAAGAAGTCACAAGAATCTGGCACAAATGCGCCAGCACTTCTTTACTCTGAACCAGATCTAACGGTCCGCGTAATTCGCGATATTTTTAATGAAGATTTCAACAAGTTAATCGTTCAAGGCGATCAAGCTTGGGGTGACATCAATAATTACCTCGGGCACATCGCACCTGAACTCACCACGAAGATTGAAAAGTGGACAGGTACACGTGACCTATTTGTAGAGAATCGAATCGAAGAACAACTGGCTAAGGCCTTTGATCGCAAGGTTTATCTACCTTCGGGTGGCTCACTTGTAATTGACCGAACTGAAGCGATGATTGTTATCGACGTTAATACTGGAAAATTTATCGGCAAGGGTGGAAACCTCGAAGAGACTGTTACTAAGAACAACTTGGAAGCAGCAGAAGAAATCGCCCGCCAACTTCGCTTGCGCGATATGGGTGGAATTGTCGTTATCGACTTTATTGATATGACACTTGAATCAAACCGTGATCTTGTTCTTCGCCGACTAGTTGAAAGTCTTGGTCGCGATCGCACTAAGCATCAGGTTGCAGAAGTTACTTCACTTGGTTTAGTTCAAATGACTCGAAAGCGTGTAGGACAAGGGCTGATCGAAGCATTCTCAACAACTTGCGAAAGTTGTGGCGGTCGCGGAATTCATATTCATTCAGAACCTGTAACGAAGGTTGCACTTGAGAAGGATATGGAACAACGTTATGTGCCACAGGTTCATGAAGATGAGGCTGAAGCAGCAGAATCGCAAGAATCGCAAGAAGTTGCAGAAGATGTAGAAGTTGCAGAAGTTAAGGCTCCTGCGTCAAAGCGTCGCCGTCGGGCAGTTAGTACTGGGGTAATTACGCCCGAATAGGGCCAGTTATAGCCAGTTGCAGCCAGTTTGACCTAAGGGCTACGCGCTCCGTATCCTTACCCTCTGCCAGTTTCCTGGCTAATTTAATAAATGCATTTGGAAAGGTGTCACCGTGTACGCGATTGTAAAAGCAGGCGGCCGTCAAGAAAAGGTTGCCGTTGGCGACACAGTAATTGTCGATCGTATCGATGCAAAAGCCGGTGCAGCTGTTTCATTCCCAGCGCTACTTGTTGTTGAAGGTGCGAACGTAACATCTGATGCCAAGACACTTGCTGGCGTAAAAGTTACCGGCGAAATTGTTGAAGAACTTAAAGGTCCAAAGATCGACATCCTTCGTTACAAGAACAAGACTGGCTATCGCCGTCGTCAAGGTTTCCGTTCCCAACTTACGCGCGTGAAGATCACCGCGATTACGAAATAAGGCAGGCGAATAAAAAATGGCAAGTAAAAAGGGCGTCTCCTCAACTCGTAACGGTCGCGATTCAAATGCGCAGTACCTTGGTATCAAGCGTTACGCAGGACAGATTGTTAAGAGCGGGGAAATCTTGGTTCGCCAACGCGGAACAGTTTTTCACCCAGGACAAAATGTAGGAATCGGTAAGGACGACACACTTTTCGCTCTCTCAGCAGGCGAAGTTGCTTTCGGTCGCGCTCGCGGTCGCAAGGTCGTAAATATCGTTCCCGTAGCTGTAGTCGCCTAACCCGCGGTTAATTTTTTGCGGGCCCGCGACTAGCGGGCCCGCATTTTTATTTTTAATTTATTTTTTGAGTTTAAATCTTTAAGAGAAGTTTTAAAACGAGAGGAGAAGTGAAATGGCAACATTCGTTGACCGCGTAACTCTCCATGCATCTGCTGGCAGTGGCGGCGATGGTTGCGTCTCAATTCACCGTGAAAAATTTAAACCTCTCGGTGGTCCAGATGGCGGCAACGGTGGTCGTGGCGGCGATGTAATTCTTATCGTTGATCAAGACACAACAACACTTCTAGATTTTCACCATTCACCACATCGTCGCGGTACTAATGGCTCACTTGGTTATGGCGATTACTGCAATGGTAAAGAGGGTAAAGATTTAACTCTGCATGTACCAAATGGAACTGTCGTTAAAGATGCAACCGGAACTGTAATTGCAGACTTAGTTGGTTTCGGAACTCGCTTTATTGCGGCACAAGGCGGTAAAGGTGGACTTGGAAATGCTGGTCTAGCTTCATCAAAACGTCGCGCCCCAGGCTTCGCACTTAAAGGTGAGCCAGGTGAAGAGCGCACGCTAATTCTTGAACTCAAGAGCGTTGCAGATATCGGTTTAATTGGTTTCCCATCCGCTGGAAAATCTTCACTGATTGCATCTATCTCTTCTGCTAAACCAAAGATTGCTGATTATCCATTTACAACACTTGCTCCAAACCTTGGTGTTGTTCAAGCAGGCGATACTCGATTCACTGTTGCAGATGTTCCGGGTTTAATTCCTGGCGCTTCTGAAGGTAAGGGCCTGGGCCTGGAATTCTTACGTCACGTTGAACGATGTGCCGCACTTGTTCACGTACTTGACTGCGGAACTTTAGAAACAGATCGCGATCCAGTT
>CANNIM010000034.1 GCA_947505195.1 Actinomycetota bacterium | reverse complement strand
CGCGTTCAATCTGCGAAAGCAGATGCACTGCCCCAGGGCTATCGATGCCAACAATCAGGAAACCTCCGGTTTGAATCGAATCTATGAAGTCAAGAAAGCTGCGGTTTACCGCAGCCATATCTGGGAAATGATCAACATGATCCAATTCAACATTTGTGATGATTGCGCCGAATGGCTTATATGCCAAGAATGAGCCATCGGATTCATCTGCTTCAGCTACGAATATATCTCCAGAACCCAAATGAGCATTCGTTCCTCCACGATTAATCATTCCGCCAATTGCGAATGATGGATCGAGTCCAGCTTGTTGTAACGCCACTGTTAACATTGAAGTTGTTGTTGTTTTGCCGTGAGTGCCCGCAACGGCGATTGACTTAGATTCCGACATTAATAGTGCAAGCGCTTCTGCTCTTGCCAGAATCAATGTGCCTTTGTTACGAGCCGCAACAAGTTCAGGATTTGACTGATCTATTGCACTTGAAACAACCAACACATCAGCGTTACCTAGATTGATTGCCTGGTGACCAATAAATACCTCAGCGCCTAAAGTACGCAGACCTGCAAGCACGCTCGAATCCTTAGCGTCAGAACCTGAAATTGCAATACCTCGAGCCAGCATGATTCTGGCGATGCCGCTCATTCCCGCGCCACCTAGACCTATAAAGTGAATTCGCTTTCCCTGCAAATCTGGCAGCTTCATTTAGAACTTCCGCCCAAATTCTTCAAAACTATCTCGCCAATTATTTCAACCGACGACGTTGTAGCTATCTGGCTCTTCTTGATATTCCAACTATCCGCCTTCGATAACAGATCACCAATATTCTCTAATAACCATTTTGGAGTAAAGTTTGAATTCAAGCAAATCTCTGCCGACCCTTTTGCAACAAGATCTTGGGCGTTCGCAACTTGTTCACCATTGCCAATTGGAAGTGGGACAATGAGCGCAAATGAGTTAGTTACATCAAGTTCGGCGCAAGTAACTGCCCCGCCTCTGGCGATTACCAGATCACTTGCGATGTACATGGCGGCCATATTCGAAATATATGACAGTGGGACATAACCTGGAGCAGCGTTTGGCAAGGTATTACACTTCCCTATCCCATGAACAATATTTATATCAAGCTTCAAGAGCTCGGGAAGAACCTGTTCAATCACCTTGTTAATGGCTTGCGCTCCCAATGAGCCACCAAAGATAAAAATTGTACGTTTACTTCTATCTAATCCAAGTTCACGATAGGTGGCATCCCAGATTCCGGAGCGTTCTGATTTACTCATGTTGCTAGTTGCAAAAATTTCTTTACGGACTGGCATTCCAACTAACTTTGCCGAAGCCCAATTTCCGCCAGCTTTTAATGAGCTCTTAAAGGCAACTAAAACTTCATCTGAAAACTTAGCTCCTAGTTTGTTTGCCCATCCTGGTATCGCATTTGCCTCATGGACTATCAATGGAACTCTTGAGATTTTTGCCGCAACATAGCAAGGAGCACTTACGTAACCACCGAACCCGATTACTAAGTCAGCACTCTTTACAATCCGTAGAGCCTGCACGATCGAAACCCCAAATTTCAACGGCCAAAAAAGTATTGATAGCGAAAGGGATCTTGGTAGTGGCGCCTTCTGAATATGGTGCAACTTCAATCCAGCAAGTGGGACAAGTTCATTTTCGATTCCGGTCTTCGTTCCAACAAATTCACAAGCTATGTCCGAACTCTTATCTAGCAACCAGGTTCCCACAGCGAGTGCAGGTTCGACGTGACCTGCAGTTCCGCCTCCCACTAATAAAACACGCTTCATTATTTTGCCACCTTGTGAGCAGCCCTAGCAGCTTTGAATTGTGGTTCTCTGCGGGCAACATTCAAGACAAAAGACAGTGCTAAGCAATTAGCAATCAAGGAAGAACCACCGTATGAAATAAATGGAAGGGTCACTCCGATTACTGGAACAATTCCAACCACAGTCATCAAATTAACTAGAACTTGCAGAATAATCCAGCATCC
Source organism: Actinomycetota bacterium (assembly GCA_947505195.1). Taxonomy (GTDB): domain Bacteria; phylum Actinomycetota; class Actinomycetes; order Nanopelagicales; family Nanopelagicaceae; genus AAA044-D11. Next base: position 6,078 of record CANNIM010000034.1, on the reverse strand, counting down.
AATTCCAGTGACTACATATTTCTGGAAAATATCCTTTGTAGCAATCGCCACACGGAAGATCGCATAGATTAATACTGCAAATAGGAAAACGACAGTTAAGGTACCAAGTAAACCAAGTTCCTCACCGATTACTGAGAAAATAAAATCGGTATGTGCTTCGGCGAGATTGGCCCACTTCTGCTTGCTGGCACCAATTCCAACACCAAATAATCCACCGCTAGCCAAGCTCATCAAGCTATGCGCAGGTTGCCAACCCGCTAACTTGTAAATTTCTGGCGCAAAGGGATCAATAACCGCTTTAAATCTGCGGAGCCGAGCAGGCTCAGTGATTGAAAGCGCAAGTCCACCAGCAGCAAATACTGAGAACATTCCAAATAGAACTCTGAGGTTAATCCCAGCTATAAACAACATTCCAAAAACTATTCCGGCCACAATAATTGCAGTTCCAAGATCTCGACCTAAAAGAATCAAGAATAGAAAGCTGACGGAACCAATAGATACAATTCCGACTGCGTTAGATTGCAGTCCCGCAGCCTTGCGTTCTAAATGCTTACGTAATTGCAATGCGCAGTAGAGAATTAGCGCCAACTTAGCGAACTCACTTGGCTGGAGCGTGAAGGGTCCAAGCGGAATCCAATTTCGATTTCCATTAATATCTTGACCGAAAATTATTGGCAAAATGAGAGTGACGGCACCAATCGGAAGTGCGTACCTGGCGAGGCTCTCCCAATGAGAAAGTTTCATCCGCATAGTTACTATTGAAAGAGCTATTCCAACGAAGAGAAAGAGTGATTGCTTAAGGAAAATAGCGTAAGTATTTCCACTCTCAGATAGCGCTGTTACCGAAGAAGAAGATAGAACCATTACTAGCCCTAGGCCAGCTAGCGCGCCAGTACAACCCAAAATCATTAGGTAAGAGGCGGTCGGTTTTGAGAGAAAGTTGGCATAAGCCTGGCCCTGCTCTTTAAAATTCTTTTTCATTTATTCACCAACTTGGAAACTGATTGCGAGAATATATCCCCGCGTTCGGCATATGAAGAGAATTGATCCATGGATGCGCATGCTGGGGCTAAAAGAACTGTGTCTCCGGTTTTGGCAAGGTTCGCAGCGCAAGCAACAACTTGATCCATCAAATCTTCTGCGCTATTCGATGCTGCAATTCGGTGAACTGTAACTTCGGGTGCGTGCTTAGCTAGCGCTTTGGCAATTAGCTCCGCATCTTTCCCTATAAGAATTGCCGCCTTAATTCGTGAGCTTGTGCGCATAATCAATTCGTCCATCTTTGCGCCCTTTGCAAGCCCACCCGCAATCCAAATATTTGATAGGTGTGAAAGTAGTGCTGCACTTGCCGCATGTGGATTTGTAGCCTTTGAATCATTAACCCAAGTAACGCCATCTTTGGTCATTATCGTTTGAAGACGATGCTTATCAAGTTTGAAGTTGGTAATACCCGATTTAACAAGTGGGTGTGCAATTCCAATGGAAAGGGCAAGTCCTGCAGCCGCCATTGCATTGGAAACATTGTGCGGTACTGCTGGTTTCACATCAGTCAGATCGGCAATTACTTCTGCTGCTTCTGGTGAATTCACAAAAGCGCGATCGATTAACAACTCTTCAACTAAGCCAATTTCGCCCGCTTGTGGGGTATTGAATCCAAAGAATACTTTGCGACCATTCCAGCCTGCACTTCGCAAGATTACTTCTGGATCATTTAAATTGAGAATCGCCACCTTGGATTGTGAAAGTAATTTCATTTTCGCATCGGCGTAATCCGAAAAAGATCCATGCCAATCAATGTGATCTTGTGCGATATTTAGAATCGATACCGCTTCATATTCAGGCAACGAACTCCACGCAATTTGGAATGAGGATAGTTCAAGGGCTAAAACAGCAAACCTGTTTTCACTGGTAACCGCCTCAACTACTGGAACTCCTACATTCCCACAAGCAATTCCAGAAGTCCCTGAGGCGATAAAAATAGATTCCAACATTTGTACCGTTGTGGTTTTGCCATTTGTTCCAGTTAGCGCCAGCCATTTCTGATCTGGATTGAGTTCCATTTTTAATAACCAAGCAAAATCTAACTCACTAATTACTTCAATGCCCTTTGAGTGCAATCCTTCGATCACCATGTGATCTTTACGCCAACCTGGAGACACAATCGCTAAGTCAAAAGTTTTATCATCTGGAACAGAATCCAAAACTTCTAAACCATCTAGCGTTGAAATCATCTCATCGATAATTGAAAAATTCGCGCCAATACTTGCGAGATAGCGTGTTAGTGATTTACCTGTAGTTCCAGCACCGACAACTAAAATATTCTTTGTGACCAGTTCGGCGATGTAGGACATTATTGTGAAACTACCCATTGGCCATAAAAGAGTCCCAATCCTGCAGCAACGCTCATGCCAGCCAAGATCCAAAACCTAATAACAATTGTGACTTCGCCCCACCCGATTAATTCAAAGTGATGCTGAAGCGGCGCCATTTTAAAGACGCGCTTACCGCCTGAAAGTTTGAAATATCCAGTTTGAATTATTACTGAAAGCGTAATCAGCACGAATAAACCACCAAGAGCAGCCAACAACCCCTGAACGCGAAGAACTATTGCAATTCCGGATATTGCGCCGCCAAGTGCAAGTGAACCTACATCGCCCATGAATATTTTTGCTGGCGATGCATTCCACCAGAGGAAACCTGCGCATGAACCGGCAAGCGCGGCGGATAAAACTGCAATGTCGAGCGGATCTCTCACGTTATAACACTGGGCCACATCAGCAATCGCGCAGCTCTGTCCGAATTCCCAAACGCCAATTACAATAAATGAAAGGAAAGTCATTATCGCAGCGCCAGATGCTAAGCCATCTAAGCCATCAGTTAAGTTCACGCCATTAGAGCTCCCCAAAACCAAGAAGATTACCCAGACAATAACAAGTCCTATACCCAGCTTTATCGAAGTGTCACGAACACCAGAAAAGTATTGAGAAATAGGCGCTAACCCAGTTTCGTCTTGGAAACCTAAACCCGTGTACGCAAATGCGGCTGCAACGATTGATTGACCTAAAAGTTTCTGCTTTGCAGTTAATCCAAGTGATTGCTTTCTAGAAATTTTAAGCCAATCATCTAAAAATCCAATTAGGCCAAGCCCAATAATTAGCCCCATAACCAACAGCGCTGAAGCGGTTACTCCAACACCGGTTATTAAATGACTTCCGAAATATGCAGCAAATGTTGAAAGTATTAGAACAATGCCGCCCATTGTTGGTGTGCCACGTTTTACATGGTGTGACTTGGGACCATCATCGCGAATCATTTGTCCAACCCCGCGTCGTGAAAGGACGCGAATAAAAGCAGGAGTCAAGATAAAACTTAATAGGATTGAAAGTGCGCCACCAAAGACAATGCCCTTCACTCTGAAATCTCCGACATGCGTTCTTTAATAGCTTGGGCAAGTAAGTCAAATTCTTCTGATCGCGAGGCCTTAACTAAAAGCACATCGCCTGCGGCAAAATGTTCAATCATTGAGAGAGCTTCCGCTTTGCTTTTAAAGTAATGCACTGCGCTCTCGCCTCCACTACTTTTTGAATCTAAATCTGCGAGAAATTCTTCTGCCCCTATGACGACCAGATGATCTATCCCTATGTCACTGGCGAGTCTGCCAATTGCAGCGTGTTCCATTGCGGATGACTCGCCGAGTTCGTGCATCTTGCCCAAAAAGGCCCAACTAACTCCCCCGGTTTCCTGCGAAATCAGCGCCAAAGTACGCAGCGCTGCCACCATACTTTCGGGATTAGCATTGTAAGAATCATTTATCAAAACAATCTCGTTTACTTCAGAAATTTCCATTCGCCACTTACTTGAAACTTCAGCAGTTGAAAGAGCTGCAGAAATACTTTCAATTGGGATATTTAAGGTTGTAGCCACTGCCGCAGCGGCGAGAGCATTGCTAATCTGATGAAGACCAAGTAATTGCAGACTTACTGCGGCGCGACCATCTGGAGTAACAAGATCGAAATGTGCGCGACCTTCCCGAACTTCGATATCCGCTGCTCGAATTTCGCACTCTGACTTCTCGCCAAATAGTACTTTTCTTACCCCGGCTGGCACTTTCATCTTTGGAGCAAATTCATCATAAGTTCCAAGGATTGCGATTCCACCACTTGTGAGTGATGTGATCAATTCAGATTTTGCTTTAGCAATAATTTCGCGGCTACCAAATTCTCCTACATGGGCCTTGCCAACACCAAGCACAACACCGATTTTTGGCTTAGCAATCTCTGCAAGATGAGCGATATCCCCCATATGCCTTGCACCCATTTCAACAATGCAATATTTTGTTGTATTGGTACAACGCAGAATCAATAATGGAACTCCAAGTTCGTTATTAAGGGATTCAGCTGGGGCAATTGTCTCGCCCGATACGCTCAAGACATGGCGCAAAAGATCCTTGGTCGTCGTTTTACCTTGCGAACCCGTTATTCCAATGACTGTCATCGATTGCAACTTTTCTCTAATATGAGTTGCCAATAAAGTAAGAGCGAGTTTAACATCTGCAACTTTGATGGCAAGGGCTGTGCAATCTTTACTGACCAGAGCAAATTGCGCACCACTTGAGATGGCAGCGTTAATGAATTCATGGCCATCAACTATATCTCCGACAAATGCGACAAAGAAAGTTTCTGAACTTGCTTGTTTCGAGTTAATCACGGGATAGGCCGAAGTAACTTTCGCGCCATCACCATTTATCACTTCACCGTTCACAATTTTTGCTATTTCATTTAAAGTTAAATTGATCATGCCAGTTCCTCGATTGCGCGTGCCAGTTCAATTCGATCATCAAAAGGATATTTCTTGCCAGCAATCTCCTGGCCCACTTCATGTCCTTTCCCAAGTATGACAACACAATCACCAGGTAGCGCATTTGCAACAGCAAGGGCGATTGCTTCTCGGCGATCCATAGTCACTGAAGAACTTTCTCCAAGGTTTAGTCCACTAACCATTTCATCTAGAATTTTTTCAGGCTTCTCACTTCTTGGATTGTCGCTAGTAAAAATCGCGACATCGGAGCCGACCAATAATTCCCGCCCCATGATTGGGCGTTTACTTTTATCCCGATCGCCACCGCAACCTAGAACCGCAATTATCCGGCCTTCAACGCTCCTTCGAAGTGTGGAAAGCGTTCTTGTAACCGCGTCTGGTGTGTGTGCGTAATCAACAAGAGCCATAAATTTTTGTCCAATATCAACGCTCTCTAAACGACCTGCGGCGCCTTGCAATTGCGCCAAACTGTTCCCGATAACTAATGGGTCGACTTCAAATTCTGATGCCATCGCTACGGCCATTAAGACATTATCTAGATTGTGATCACCAATTAAGTTGATCTCACCTTCAATAAGGATTCCCCCGGTTCCCCGAATCGCAACAGAGTATCCACGGGGTTTTAATTCACATCGTTCAAAGTGCCATTGTGCTGTGCGGTTCTCTCTGGAGAGGGAGATAACTGGAATCGGCGCTGCATTAAATAGTTCTTTTCCATAAGTGTTATCGATGTTAACAAAGCCCAATTCACTGTATTCAGTTGTGAATAATTTGGCTTTAGCAGCAAAGTATGAATTCATATCACCATGAAAATCTAAGTGGTCCTGCGTTAGATTAGTAAAACCAACTAATGCAAATTTTGTACCCGCTACGCGCCTTGCTTCTAGCGCATGACTACTTACCTCCATCGCTACGTGTGATATATGACGTTCTTGCATGACCGCAAATAGACTTTGCAATTCGCTTGCTTCCGGTGTCGTGAAGTTTGCCTGCGTTTTTTCTGGTCCAATCTCAATACCATTCGTTCCGATCAGCCCAGTTGTTTTACCAGCGAATTTGAGAATCTGATTCAAGATTGTTGTAGTAGTTGTTTTGCCGTTTGTTCCTGTAATTCCTGCAGTCTTCATGGATCCTGATGGCGTGCCGTAAAACCAAGAACAGATACCTCCAAGAGCGCGTCGTGGATCTGCGCTAACAATTGTTGGAAGCTTTGCGCCGACAATCTCCGCGCCCGTTAAATCTGTTACAACCCCAACTGCT
>CANNIM010000033.1 GCA_947505195.1 Actinomycetota bacterium | reverse complement strand
TTCAATAATGATGGAGATTCGGACCAGCTTCTGCGGCAAGTTGAGAATATTTATGAGGACGTTTTACTTCCTCGAGCAAAGGCAAGTTCAAATTAAGTTATGCGTCCAATCACTGATCTGCAACGCAAAGTTAATCAATTCGAAGTAATCAGTGATTACACTCCCTCCGGCGACCAACCGAAGGCGATTGCCGAACTGGCAAGTCGAATATCTGCTGGTGAGCAGGACGTGGTCTTGCTTGGTGCAACTGGAACTGGAAAGTCAGCGACCACAGCTTGGTTAATCGAAAAACTGCAGCGCCCAACCTTGGTCTTAGCGCCTAATAAGACCCTTGCGGCACAACTTGCAAATGAATTTCGTGAACTAATGCCAAATAATGCGGTCGAATACTTTGTTTCCTATTATGACTATTACCAACCTGAAGCTTATGTTCCACAGACCGATACCTTTATCGAGAAAGATAGTTCGGTAAATAGTGAAGTAGAACGTCTTCGCCATTCAGCGACAAACTCATTGCTCACTCGAAGAGATGTGATTGTTGTAGCCACGGTTTCTTGCATTTATGGGTTGGGAACACCACAAGAATATGTCGATCGGATGATCAGGTTGCAGGTTGGGGAATCTATTGAAAGAAATCAACTTCTGCGTAGATTCGTAGATATTCAATACAAGCGAAACGATATGGCTTTCGAACGTGGAACTTTTCGAGTACGTGGAGACACGATTGAGATAATTCCAATGTATGAAGAACTCGCCCTTCGTATTGAAATGTTTGGCGATGAGATTGAGAAGATAACAACGTTGCATCCACTAACAGGTGAAATCATTCGTGATGAAACCGAGATGTTCATATTTCCAGCCAGCCATTACTCAGCAGGACCAGAAACCATGAATAGAGCAATCTCTGCTATTGAAATTGAGATGGAAGCGAAGGTTGATGAATTTGAACGCCAGAACAAATTATTAGAGGCCCAACGCATTCGGATGCGAACTACCTTTGATATCGAGATGATGCGCCAACTTGGCTTCTGTTCTGGCATCGAGAATTACTCACGTCACATTGATGGCCGGGAACAAGGCTCGCCACCAAATTGTTTGCTGGATTATTTTCCAGAGGATTTCCTTGTTGTTATCGATGAGTCACATGTAACCGTTCCTCAGATAGGTGCTATGTATGAAGGGGATGCTTCGCGTAAACGCACACTTGTCGAACATGGTTTTCGTCTGCCATCAGCAATGGATAATCGCCCACTTCGATTTGCTGAATTTGTCGAACGCAAAGGTCAAACGGTCTACCTATCTGCAACACCCGGTAAGTATGAATTAGAAAAGACTGGCGGCCAGTTCGTCGAACAGGTAATTAGACCTACTGGCTTAGTTGATCCGCAAATTATTGTGAAGCCTATTAAGGGCCAGATAGACGATTTGGTTTATGAGATAAATCTGCGCGCCGCAAAAAATGAACGCATTTTGGTTACCACTCTTACGAAAAAGATGTCAGAAGATCTCACAGATTATCTAATGGGTCTTGGGGTTCGGGTGCGTTACTTACACTCGGAAGTTGATACTTTGCGTCGGGTTGAATTGTTGCGCGAACTGCGGTCGGGTGAATATGACGTACTTATCGGAATCAACTTACTTCGTGAAGGTTTAGATCTACCTGAAGTCTCACTTGTTGCAATTCTTGATGCTGACAAACAAGGATTCCTAAGATCAGCAACTTCTTTGATTCAAACAATTGGCCGCGCTGCGCGAAATGTTTCCGGTGAAGTGCATATGTATGCAGACAGCATCACTCCAGCTATGGCCCAAGCTATTGATGAAACCAATCGAAGAAGAGAGAAGCAAGTTGCTTACAACTTAGAACATGGCATCGACCCGACACCTCTTCGAAAGAGAATTTCAGATATAACAGATTCAATCGCAAAAGAAGCCGAGGATACGGCAGGCTTAGAAAAACAGGTTCCATCATCTGGAATTAGCGGCCCTCGTCACTCTTTGCCGAGACAAGAGCTCATTGGTCTCATAGAATCCCTCACTGATCAGATGAAACTTGCCGCAAGTGATCTGCAATTTGAACTTGCCGCTAGATTCCGAGATGAGATACGAGAGCTCAAGAAAGAGCTTCGCGGAATGGAAGAGGCGGGCACTTGAGTATCGATCGTTTAGTTGTCCGTGGTGCGCGTGAACATAATTTGAAGAATATTTCTATCGACCTGCCACGCAATGCGCTAATCGTTTTCACTGGTTTATCTGGTTCTGGTAAATCTTCGCTCGCATTCGACACAATCTTTGCTGAAGGTCAACGACGATATGTCGAGTCTCTTTCTGCATATGCACGTCAATTCTTGGGGCAGATGGATAAGCCGGATGTAGATTTTATTGAAGGTCTCTCACCAGCAGTATCTATCGATCAGAAATCTACTAACCGAAATCCACGTTCAACAGTTGGAACGATAACTGAAGTTTATGATTATCTGCGTTTGTTGTTTGCTCGTGCTGGGCGTCCACATTGCCCAAGTTGTGGTCAGGCAATTGCAAAGCAGACGCCACAAAATATCGTCGATCAGATTCTTACGATGCCGATCGATACTAAATTTCTAGTTCTCGCACCAGTAATTCGTGCGCGCAAGGGTGAATTTCTAGATCTTTTCAAAGATTTCACGACTCAGGGATTTTCTCGCGTTCGTGTAGATGGCACTGTCTATCCGATAGCCGAAGTTCCCAAGCTTAAGAAACAAGAGAAGCACACCATTGAGGTAGTTGTTGACCGACTTACTGTTAAAGCAGAGTCCAAAACTAGACTCACAGATTCAATTGAGACCGCACTAAGACTTGCGAGTGGTTTAGTAATTCTAGATTTCGTTGATATTAAAGCTGGTTCACCAGATAAAGAGCGCACATATAGCGAGCATATGGCTTGCCATGATTGCGGTTTATCTTTTGAAGAACTTGAACCGAGATCTTTCTCATTCAATTCACCTTTCGGAGCCTGCCCAGAGTGTTCTGGAATCGGAACTAAGTTGGAAGTAGATGAAGGGTTAGTTGTACCTAACGATGAACTCTCCATTAACGAAGGTGCGATTGCGCCTTGGGCTGGCGGGCAATCTTCAGAGTATTTCTCTAGGTTACTTCAAGGCCTGGCCGGTGAATTGAAATTCTCACTAGATAACCCATGGAAGAAATTGTCAGTTAAGGCCCGCCAAGCCGTCCTTCACGGATCTGATTATGAAGTCCATGTGAAGTACAAGAATCGATATGGTCGAGTTCGCAACTACACAACCGGATTCGAAGGCGTTGTTTCTTTCATTGAACGACGCCATTTGGAAACTGATAGCGATTTCTCGCGAGATAAATATGAAGCTTATATGCGTGAAACTCCGTGCCCAGTATGTAAGGGAACAAGACTTAAGCCTGAAGTATTGGCTGTGACTATCGGGGATAAGAGTATTGCGGCTATATGTGAGCTTTCAATAAAAGAGTGTGCAAATTTTCTCAATGATATTTCGCTAAATGCGAGAGAGAAGCAGATAGCGGAACGAGTGCTAAAGGAAGTTAATGCTCGCCTAGGATTTCTCTTGGATGTGGGTCTGGATTATTTATCTTTGGATCGGCCGGCAGCAACACTTTCAGGTGGCGAAGCACAACGTATTCGACTTGCAACTCAGATTGGCTCAGGCTTAGTTGGCGTACTTTATGTATTAGATGAGCCAAGTATTGGGCTGCACCAACGTGATAATCGTCGACTCATCGAAACCCTAACTAGACTTCGCGATTTAGGAAATACTTTGATTGTTGTCGAGCATGATGAAGACACAATTCGTACCGCAGATTGGATTGTTGATATTGGTCCAGGAGCGGGTGAGCATGGTGGACATGTTGTTTCGTCGGGGGATTACGCGGCTCTAATTGCAGCTAAAGATTCCATCACGGGTGCTTATTTATCAGGGCGAACAAAGATTGAAGTTCCTAAAGCACGTCGCAAATTGGATCCAAAGCGTGCGCTATTAGTGAAAGGCGCACGAGAAAATAATCTCCAGAACATAGATGTTTCATTCCCACTTGGTGCTTTCGTTGCGGTTTCTGGTGTGAGTGGCTCTGGCAAATCGACTTTGGTTAATGACATTCTTTACTCAGTGCTCGCCAATAAATTAAACGGAGCACGAATTGTTCCCGGCCGTCACAAATCAATTAGTGGTTTGGAGCTATTAGATAAGGTGGTTCACGTAGATCAATCACCGATTGGCCGAACCCCAAGATCTAACCCCGCTACGTACACCGGTGTCTTTGACAAAGTCCGAGCGCTATTTGCTGAAACAACTGAGGCAAAAATTCGTGGATATTTACAGGGGCGATTCTCATTTAACGTAAAGGGTGGTCGCTGCGAGAATTGTTCAGGCGATGGAACGATCACAATTGAGATGAACTTCCTGCCCGATGTTTATGTCCCTTGCGAAGTTTGCCATGGCGCTAGATATAACCGTGAAACCTTAGAAGTTCATTACAAAGGAAAGACAATTGCTGAAGTGCTAAATATGTCTATCGAAGAGGCAAATACCTTCTTTGAATCGGTTCCAGCCATCGCTCGTTATCTTAAAACTCTAAACGATGTTGGCCTAGGTTATGTAAGGCTTGGACAATCGGCGCCAACGCTTTCAGGCGGCGAGGCCCAGCGAGTGAAGTTAGCAACCGAACTACAGCGTAGATCTACTGGTCGAACCATTTATGTTTTGGATGAGCCAACTACTGGTCTCCATTTTGAAGATGTCCGAAAGCTATTAATTGTTCTTAACCGATTAGTGGATACCGGAAACACTGTGATTGTCATCGAACATAATTTGGATGTTATTAAGTCTGCGGATTGGGTTATTGATATGGGACCCGAAGGTGGTTCAGGTGGCGGATCAGTAATCGCCGAGGGAACTCCGGAAGCGGTCGCAAAAAATAGAACGAGTTATACCGGAACGTTTCTGGCGGCATCCTTAAAAGGATAGTTAAATGACAGATCCACAGAGTTATCGTCCATCATCTATCCCGACTGACCCTGGTGTTTATCGCTTCTTTGATGAGAAGGGCGTTGTTATCTATGTAGGCAAGGCGAAGAATCTAAAGAACCGACTTAACTCTTACTTCCAGAAGAATTTACAAGAGAAAACATATCGAATGGTGAACACAGCGGTGCGTGTTGATTGGACGGTGGTCAATACCGAGATTGAAGCGCTACAACTTGAATTTACTTGGATCAAAAGCGAAAATCCAAAATACAATATTCAATTCAAAGACGATAAGTCATATCCCTATCTCGCGGTAAGTCTGGGAGAAGAGTTTCCAAGACTCTATATCTCGCGAGCCAAACGGCGTCCAGGCGTTAAATATTTTGGACCATATGCACATGCGTGGGCGCTTCGCAGTTCGTTTGATGTTATTCAAAAGCTATATCCAATTCGAAGTTGCACCGATTCGAATTTTTCAAGAGCCGTTAAGAGCAAGCGCCAATGTTTACTTGGTGACATTGGAAAATGTAGCGCACCTTGCGTCTCCTGGATTTCAAAGGAAGAGCACCAGGAACTTGCAAAGAAATTGGTTAAGTTTGTAGATACCAGTTCTGGAGATATTTCAGCAGCGCTATCCAAGGATATGGTGGCTGCATCTGAGAATGAGGAGTTCGAACAGGCAGCAAAGATTCGAGACCAAATTTCAGCAATTGAGAAATCAGCAGAAACTTCGGGAACGTCTCTAAGTGAGAATTTTTCAGCCGATTTACTCGCAACACACTCCGAAATTACACATTCGGCGGTGACGATGTTCTCGGTTCGACACGGAAGAGTTGTGGGCTCTCGTTCGTGGATACTAGATCGCGCTGATGTTCTTGAAGATGAGAGCGTCATAGCGGCAATGATTTCAAAGATATATTCTGAATTAGATGCGCCTTCAGAAATACTTGTAGATGAACTACCGGACGCCGTGGAAATCATCGAAGATTGGTTGACCGATAAGTCTGGCCATCGGGTAACCATTTCAAAGCCGTTGCGTGGCGATAAGTTGGATGTGATAAATACTGTAAAGCGAAATGCGAATCAAGCCTTAATTCAACATCTTAGTAAGCGATCCAATGATGCTGCGGTTTCGGGTCGCGCCCTCGAAGAGATAGCAAACTTGCTAGATCTACCGGAACTTCCACTACGTATTGAATGTTTTGATATCTCAAATATTCAAGGAAATCATATGGTTGCATCAATGGTTGTCTTTGAAGATGGTCAGATAAAGAAGAGCGATTATCGAAGATTTGCGATCGATGACGTGGCAGGATTCGACGATACGAGAGCGATGCATCACGTATTAACTCGGCGTCTTAAGCGATATTTAGCCGAGCGAGAGATTGATAATTCAGAGGTTGCTGAGCTCGGTGGTGCGAGACCAAAATTTGCATATCCACCTCAATTAATCGTTGTTGATGGCGGTGCACCGCAAGTCGCGGCTGCAGCTAAGGCGTTAGCTGAGTTAGGCATTTCTGATATTTTTCTCTGCGGATTGGCTAAGAGACTTGAGGAAGTCTGGTTGCCGGAGAGTAAAGAGCCTGTTATTTTTCCGAGACATAGCGAGGGTCTCTATCTGTTACAGCGAATTAGAGATGAGGCTCATCGCTTTGCAATTACTTTTCACCGTAGTAAGCGCTCAAAGGTTATGTTGGAATCTTTGCTAGATGACATTCCTAAACTGGGAGAGTCTCGGAGGGCTGCGCTTCTCGATAAATTCGGTTCTGTAACCGCAATTCGTAAAGCCACGGTTACTGAGATCTCAACGGTTCCAGGCATCGGAAGCAACATCGCAGAGCTGATAGTCGCGCATTTAGCTACCGAATCGGTGTCAAACGTTCAGGTAAACATGGAAACTGGCGAGATAACTTGAGAGGATTCAACCATGGGATCAAATGAAGTTTTGGTAATTACTGGAATGAGTGGTGCTGGCAAATCGACAGTCTCCCATGCCCTAGAAGATCTTGGTTGGTATGTAGTCGATAACTTGCCACCATCAATGATTGCGAACCTCTGCGAGATGGCCGCAAAGACACCTTCCTCTATCGCTGTAGTAATTGATGTTCGCGGCGGCGAATTCTTTGATGATTTAACTAAGTCTCTTGCAGATTTGGCAGAACGAAATATAGCTAGGCGGATTCTCTTCGTGGATGCTTCTGATGAAGCTCTCGTTCGCCGGTTTGAAGCCACTAGGCGACCACACCCGTTACAAGGTCCGGATCGCATTCTGGACGGTATCGCCAAAGAGCGAACACGCTTGCAAGATGTGCGTTCGGCAGCAGATTTCGTTATCGATTCGTCATCACTAAATATTCACCAGCTCGAAGCAAAAATAGGTGAGATCTTCAGCAGCGCTTCGGATTCAGACCTGCGGGTAAACATTCTCTCTTTCGGATACAAGTATGGAATCCCAGTCGATGCAGATTTGGTTATGGATTGTCGATTTATAGCGAACCCACATTGGATTCCAGATTTGCGTCCGCTAACTGGCCTCGATAAACCAGTTTCCGATAACGTCTTAGCAAGTGCAAACGTTCAGGACTTTCTAAATAAGTATCAATCCCTATTTGAAACCATGGCGACTGGATTTATTCATGAGGGGCGGAAGTATCTAACTCTTGCAATCGGATGCACCGGAGGGAAGCATCGGAGCGTCGCTATTTCCGAAGAACTTTCGAAACGTTTCGCTAATTTGAATCCGGTTGATGGCAAGATGATTTCAGCACAAGCGATTCATAGAGACTTAGGCCGAGAAGTTTAATGTCTGCCAAGAATACGAAGGTCGTAGCATTTGGTGGAGGTCATGGACTTGCCGCGACACTAACCGCGTTGCGCGATGTAACTCCTGAGATAACTGCTGTGGTAACTGTTGCGGATAACGGTGGATCGAGTGGAAAGATTCGCCAGGAGTTTAATTTTCTTCCGCCTGGTGACTTAAGAATGGCGCTGGCGGCGTTATGTGGCTCTGATTCTTGGGGTCAGAGTTGGGCGCAGATAATTCAACATCGATTTACTAGCTCCGGTGATTTGAATGGGCATGCATTTGGTAATTTATTAATGGCGGCGCTTTGGGATGGCTCCGATGACTTAGTGGCCGGAATTGATCGCGTAGGTGA
>CANNIM010000032.1 GCA_947505195.1 Actinomycetota bacterium | reverse complement strand
CGCAATTTCTATGGTTCTAGCCATGCAGATTGAATTCTCAATTCAAGATTGGTCTGCCATCTTTGCTCGAGATTCAATTGGTATGAGCGCATCAGCAAGCATCTATGGTTATACCGTCTTCATCGGTTCCATGATTATTTTCAGATTAAGTGTTCAGCCCTTACATAAGGCCTTCTCTGAGGCCCAGTTGCTAAAATTTCTTCCCTTGCTTGGCGGAACCGGCTTTATAATATTTATTCCACTTGGAACAATAGTTGCAGAAAATAATACGAAATTTGGTTTTATTCTTGCCTTAATCGGATTTGCGTTAGCAGGGTTCGGCTCCTCAATTTTGGCACCGACTCTCTTCGGCATTGCCTTTAGAACTTCGAGTCTGCCAAGCAGTGTCGTCGTTGCTCAACTCGGTTTAATCTCCGCGGTATTAACTTTCTTCATCAAAATTGTTATTTCCTGGGTCGCACAGGCAACTTCCGTGACGGTAGCTCTTATGATTCCAGCACTTATGTTGCTTGCGACCTCGAGGTTTTCGCATCTAGGCCGCACTACAAAAGATTAATCAGCCAGAACCTTCGGTATTTCCTGGATCTGCTGCGCTGATGTCATTCAAGCGATATTTATCTAGCGCCTCTTGAACTACCTTGTTCTTAATTTCGCCCGCTTCAGCAAGTTGTGAAAGAGCCGCAACAACGATTGATTCGGCATCAACCTTGAAGTGACGGCGAAGTGCGCCGCGAGTATCTGATAATCCAAAGCCATCAGTTCCAAGTGAGTAGAAATCTTGCTCTACCCAAGGAGAGATTTGATCTTGCACCGCGCGCATGAAATCGCTGACTGCAATGACCGGACCATCTTGATCGCTCAACTTCTTAGTGATGTACGCGCTCTTCTTATCACTTGGATTTAGCAAGTTGTGTCGATCAACAACTAAGCCATCGCGACGAAGTTCGTTCCATGAAGTTACTGACCAGACGTTGGCCGCAATACCCCACTCATCTGCAAGTAATTTCTGAGCTTTAACTGCCCAGTTAACTGCAACACCAGATGCAAGTAGTTGAACTTTCTTCTTGCCCTTAGTCGCAGGGGAGTAGAGATAAATTCCCTTTAGCAGCCCTTCAACATCCAGATTATCTGGTTGTGCTGGTTGCATGTATGGCTCGTTGTAAAGCGTTAAGTAGTAATAAATATTCTCACTCTTCTCGCCATACATACGGTTCAAACCATCGCGAACAATATGTCCAAGCTCGTACCCAAATGCTGGGTCGTAACTAACGATTGCTGGATTTGTAGAGGCCAATAGATGTGAATGTCCATCTTCGTGTTGTAGACCTTCGCCATTTAGCGTGGTTCGACCAGCAGTTGCACCGAGAACAAATCCTCGAGCCATCTGATCTGCCGCTGCCCAGAAAGCATCTCCTGTACGTTGGAAGCCAAACATTGAATAAAAAATATAAAGCGGAATCATCGGAACATCGTGGGTTGAATATGAAGTTCCAACTGCGGTAAATGAGGCCGTTGAACCAGCTTCATTTATGCCTTCATGGAGAATTACGCCCGATGTAGATTCCTTATAAGAAAGCATAAGTTCGCGATCTACTGAAGTGTATTTCTGTCCTTGAGGAGAATAAATCTTGAGTGTTGGGAAGAGTGAATCCATTCCAAAGGTACGAGCCTCATCCGGAATAATTGGAACAAAGTGTTTGCCCATATTTGGATCCTTCAATAAATCTTTTAGTAATCGCACAAAAGCCATTGTTGTTGCGATTTCCTGATGGCCGGAACCACGCGCGACAGCATCATAAGTTTCAATTGGTGGTTGAACAAGGGGAGCAGAATCTTTACGACGAGATGGCATAGAGCCACCGAGTATTGAACGTCGTTCCATCATGTACTTGTACTCCGGGGAATCAAAGCCTGGATGATAGTAAGGAGGCGCTTTGGCATCGATTTGTTCGTCAGTTAATGGAATCTGCAAAGTGTCACGAAAAGCTAGAAGATCTTCATGTGTCATCTTCTTCATCTGGTGCGTTGAGTTACGAGCTTCAAAGTGCGAACCAAGAGTCCAGCCCTTAATGGTTTTCGCAAGAATTACAGTTGGGCGACCATTATGTTCTGATGCTTGCTTGTAAGCAGCAAACAACTTGCGATAATCATGGCCACCACGCTTTAGCGCCCAAATTTTTTCATCTGACCAATCGGCAACCATTGCGGCAGTTCGAGGATCGCGACCGAAGAAATGTTCACGAACATACGCGCCAGATTCAGCTTTAAATGTTTGGTAATCGCCATCGGTTGTC
The DNA here is from genome assembly GCA_947505195.1 of Actinomycetota bacterium. Lineage (GTDB taxonomy): Bacteria > Actinomycetota > Actinomycetes > Nanopelagicales > Nanopelagicaceae > AAA044-D11. The sequence goes on along the minus strand of CANNIM010000032.1, from coordinate 6,771 downwards.
TTAGACATTAGATCAACAAGAGCACCTTCGCGGTCCATTGCAAGTAGTTCATCCCACTCGCGGCCCCAAATAACCTTAATAACATTCCAACCAGCGCCACGGAAAATAGATTCAAGTTCTTGAATAATCTTGCCGTTACCGCGGACCGGACCATCAAGGCGTTGCAAGTTACAGTTAATTACAAAAGTTAAGTTATCTAAACCTTCGCGAGCTGCAAGGCTGATTGCGCCGAGAGTTTCTGGCTCATCACATTCACCGTCTCCAAGAAAAGCCCAGACATTCTGATCGCTCGTATCTTTAATTCCTCGACCTTGTAGGTAACGATTAAAGCGCGCTTGATAAATTGCATTGATTGGTCCGATACCCATAGAAACAGTTGGGAACTCCCAGAACTCTGGCATTAAACGAGGATGTGGATATGAAGAAAGCCCACCACCCTCATGTGAAAGTTCTTGGCGGAATCCATCCATCTGATGTTCGGTTAAGCGCCCTTCAAGAAATGCACGTGCGTACATTCCAGGACTTGCATGTCCTTGATAAAAAATTTGGTCTCCGCCGCCAGCATGATTTCTGCCGCGAAAGAAATGATTAAACCCAACTTCATAAAGTGAAGCCGAGGATGCATATGTAGAAATATGTCCGCCAACACCAATACCTGGGCGCTGTGCCCGGTGAACCATAACTGCGGCATTCCATCGCATGAAGGCGCGAATTCGACGTTCGATAAATTCATCACCAGGGAACTCTGGTTCTTGCTTTGGTGGAATTGTGTTTATGTAATCAGTTGCGCGAAGCGCTGGAACTCCAAGATTATTTTCACCGGCACGATCCAACATTGCGAGCATTAAGTAACGTGCACGAACTGGACCAGCGCTCTTTAATACGGCATCGAGCGACTGCTTCCATTCTGCGGTCTCCGCAGGATCGGTGTCGACTAGCTGATCGATTAAGTGGTCAGGGGCCTGGTCGTTTGCGCTCATGGCGTTATCTTTCCATGAATTTGCCGCCAACTTTCCACATATATTCCACTCTATTTTTATGCCCCTCTTGCGTAATTGGCAAAGGTTCGGTGGACTTCTCCTACTCTCGAAAGGAGGCAGAACCCCGATGGGGGTAGATCTGATTGTTGAACGTCTCGCTCTTGAACCAGGAGAGTTGATTCTTGAAATCGGACTCGATTACGATTGTGACAACGAATTTCGCAGTGCCATAGAAAAGCGAACTGGCACAAAATTTATCGAAGATGCTGCAACCGAAGTTGTCGATGCCGTCCTTCTCTGGTGGCGAGATGGTGATGGTGATCTCGTTGATGATTTGATGGATGGTCTTACATATTTATCTGAAACTGGACCTATCTGGCTCTTAACTCCGAAGGTAAACCGTGATGGCCATGTTGAGCCAAGTGATATTCAAGAAGCGGCCCCGACAGCCGGTCTCTCACAGACTGTATCCTTCTCTATCGGTACGGATTGGACTGCGACTAAATTGGTTGCCAGAAAAGCCAGTCGCAAATAATTAGGAGAGAACATGTCACTAGCAATTGGATCAGCGGCACCAGAATTTAATTTAATGGATCAACATGGTGCAAATATTGCACTCTCATCTTTCAAAGGCTCAAAGAACGTCGTAGTTCTTTTCTATCCCTTCGCATTCTCAGGAATTTGTACTGGTGAACTATGCGGACTGCGCGATGATTTAGCTGCATTCCAAAATGCTGATGTTCAACTAATCGCAATCTCTTGCGATCCAATGTATGCCCAGAAAGCATTTGCTGAAAAAGAAGGTTACAACTTCCCAGTTCTCGCTGACTTCTGGCCACATGGCGCAGCAGCAAAGGCATACGGCGTATTTAACGAAGAGCGTGGTTGCGCAACACGTGGAACTTTCATTATCGATAAGGCAGGCGTTCTTCGCTGGCAGGTAGTAAATGGCCTCGGAGATGCGCGTAACTTGGTTGATTACAAGGCAGCGCTCGCAGCACTTTAATAAAAAACGCAATAAATTTTAAATACTGCCAATCTGCAGGTAGAGTGCGGCAGTACGTTTGGGGTGGTTAGCTCAGTGGTAGAGCGCCTCGTTTACACCGAGGATGTCGGGGGTTCGAAACCCTCACCGCCCACCAGATAAAAAATAATTACATAGAAGTTGGTTTCAAAGTCTCGAGCGAGAGTGAGGTCTATGTGAAAGCCTCTGTTTCTGACCAGAATAACCTCATCGAATTACAGCGCATCGATACTGCGATTATGCAGGCAACGCATAAATTGAAAACTTTGCCAGAACGCGAGCAACTCACCGCAGTTCTTGCTCGTCTTTCGACAAGCGATGAACTCCTTGTTGTGGCTGAGGCCGAACTTGCAGATGTAACAATTGATTTAAGACGTAGCGAAGTTGACGTTGAATCTGTGGCAGATCGAATGGCGAAGGATGAAGCGAGACTTTCCGGTGGAAGTGCTTCTCCTAAAGAGCTAGAACAGCTGCAACACGAGTTAGCCACGCTTGCTAAGCGAAAGGCTGAACTTGAAGATGGCGAATTAGAAATCATGATGAACGTTGATGCTGCGAAGGAGAAAGTTGCAGTCATAAAGAGTGATGAAGAGGGCTTGAAGAAGTTAGAGCTTGAGATAAATATTCGACTAGAAAATGCAGTCACAGAACTGGATCGAGAGATAGCGCTGAAGAAATCTGAGCGCACTCTCTTAGCGCCAAAGATTGATGTTGCACTAATTGAGTTGTACGAGAAAGTTAAGGCAAGCGGTGGGGGAATCGGAGCCGCGCTATTAATTGGCAATACTTGCGATGGCTGTCGCCTTGCTATCAATGCAGTTGAGATGGATCGCATTAAATCTCTGGATTCTGAGGAAGTTTTGCGCTGTGAAGAATGCCGACGAATCTTGGTACGAATTTAAATGAGCCGCGCTTTTATTATTTCTGCCGACGGTGGTTCTCGTGGAAATCCCGGTCCTGCTGCTTATGGCGCTGTTGTATCTGAAAATGGAAAAATTCTGCACGAACTCTTTGAAACAATCGGTGTTGCTTCAAACAATGTTGCCGAATACAGCGGACTCCTTGCCGCACTTCGTAAAGTAAATGAGATTGATCCAACCGCAACTGTTGAGGCGCGAATGGATTCAAAGTTAGTTGTTGAACAGATGTCGGGACGCTGGCAGATAAAGCATCCAGATATGCGCGAGCTGGCGAAGTTGGCACGTGATGCCCATCCACATAAATTAGTAACTTATAAGTGGATACCGCGCGATGAAAATTCACATGCTGATCGTCTTGCAAATAAAGCGTTAGATGGCGATGTAAGTACTGATGCTCCCCTACAGAAGAATTTTTTAGTTGAACGACTAGTTTCTGGTGAGAAGCCAACTGTTATTTACTTCGTGAGACATGGTGAAACTATCTTGACACCAGAGCGCCGATTTTCTGGGGGAGATGGCTCAGATCCCGAGTTAAGTCTTGAGGGAATTGCTCAAGCCGAAGCAGTCGCAAAAGAACTTGGAGCGCGCAAGGCTGATTTATTGATTGTTTCTCCGATGGTTCGCACCGTACAAACAGCAGAGCGAATTGCAAAAGCAACTGGCTTAAAAATTGAATTAGATGAGGCCTGGCGTGAAGCGGGCTTTGGCGAGTGGGATGGATTAAATATTCCGGAAGTTAAAGAACTCTATGCAAATGAATGGCTTGCTTGGGTTTCAAGTACCGCGGCTCCGGCGGGGTCGGGCGGCGAATCTTATGAAGATGTTGCGGCACGATCTGAACTTGCACTTACTAATTTAGTTTTAGAACACCCGGGCAAAACAATTATTGTCGTTACTCATAATTATGTAATTAGAACTCTTGTCGCTTTAGTTTTAGGAGCGCCATTAGAGAGCGTTTATCACGTAGATGTTTTGCCATGCAGTATTACAACGGTAAATACCTGGGGATCTGATGGCCTGCGGGCGCTGCGTGGGCTAAGTGAGCGGAGCCACTTAAAATAATTTTCACCCTGCCCCTATAACCCAACCATCCTTGTAAACCTTAGAGCTGTTCACTAGTGTTCACAGGATGCATTCAGGAAAAATTGGGAATACGGGGCTAGTTAGTAGAAGCCCTCGAGAACTGGCTTGGCGACGCTTTAAAGCGAACAAGATCGCAATACCTGCTGCGCTAGCTTCACTCTCAATTGCCTTCATTGCAATCTTTGCGCCTGTTATTGCCTGGGTAATTAATGTCAGTCCAACCGAACGTGATGCAAACGCAATTACTGCGCGCGGAGAAACAATTGGAAGCCTTGGTGGAATAAGTTGGAATCATCCACTTGGCGTTGAACCCGGAATCGGTTATGACTTGCTTGCTCGCCTTATGTATGGCGCCCGAATCTCTTTCATGGTCGCTGTGATTTCTACATTTGCAACTGTCGCAATCGGTTTAATGATTGGAATCATTGCTGGTTATTACCGCGGACGTGTTGATGCGATCTTCGGACGCTTTACCGATTTTCTACTTTCATTCCCATCATTTTTTATGATTATTGCGCTAAGCGTTCCGATGATCCAGCGGATTGAGAAGTCTGGAATAGCAAGGGATAACGGAGCTCGAATTCTTTACCTAATTCTTATCCTTTCATTCTTTGGTTGGCCATATTTTTCAAGAATAATTCGTTCTCAAGTTTTATCACTTCGTGAACGCGATTACATCGTTGCAGCCCGAGCACTCGGCGCATCTAATCGTCGAATTATCTTTAAAGAACTATTGCCAAATCTTTGGACTCCAGTAATCGTTTATGTCTCTCTTGCGCTGCCCGGATATTTGGCTGCCGAAGCAGTTTTCTCATACCTCGGAATTGGCGTTCAACCACCGTCTGCCACGTGGGGATTGATAATCGCAGACTCAACTAAGTACATTTTGAACGAGCCAACCTATTTCTTTGTTCCGGCCATATCGTTAATCTTAGTTGTTCTATCCTTCAATTTATTGGGGGATGCAATTCGAGATGCACTTGATCCAAAGTCAGAACAGAGCTAAAAAATAAAATAAACCAAGGCAAGAAAAAGGAGAGAGAATGGCAAAAGTCAAAAAATCTACTAGCATCGCAATCGCTGCGGTTCTTGGACTTGCAGTTGTTGCAGGTGGACTAGTACAAATGAGTAGCGGTGGTTCATCAAAGGGTGGCACGATCACTTATTTGACTCACTCCGAAGCCTGGACACACGCTGATCCAAACCGTAACTACACAGGTCAACACATCGCATGGTTCGGTTCATATCTACAACGCACACTTACTGCATATGCACGCGCCGAAGGTGCAGCAGGTTCAGATGTTGTAGCTGACCTTGCAACCGACACCGGCCGCGCATCAAATGGAAATAAGACATGGGAATTCACACTTCGTGATGGTGTTTCATTCGAAGATGGTTCACCAATTACTTGCGAAGACATTAAGTACGGTGTTTCACGTACCTTCGCGACCGATGTAATCACCGACGGCCCTACCTATGCAATTGGAATGCTTGATGTTCCATCAGCAGAAGATGGTTCATCTGTTTACAAAGGCCCATATGCAACCGAAGGAAATGACACAGCTGCTTACGATAAGGCTGTTACATGTTCTGAAGATAACAAGACAATCACATTTAACTTGAAGCGCGCAGTTGGCGACTTCAACTACACAACTACTTACCTATCATTTGGGCCAGTTCCAAAGGCTTCAGATAAGGGAGATGCTTACGATATGGCTCCGGTTTCTTCTGGCCCATACAAGATCGAGAAGTACAAGGCTAAGGATGAAATGGTTCTTGTCCGCAATACAAATTGGGATAAGAAGTCAGATCCAATCCGCAACGCATTCCCAGACCGCGTAGTTGTTCGCTTTGGTTTGGCTGAAGAAGTTCGCGATCAATTGATTCTAAATGATTCCGAAAAGAACTCAATGTCACTCGATGCTGTATTGCCAACAAACTTGCCAACAGTCTTTGATGACGCTGGTAAGCCAAAGGCTGCATTCGCAGAGCGCGCACTTAACGTTTACGATCCTTATGTAACGTACTCAGCAGTTAACGTTAAGAAGGTTCCTTGCTTAGATATTCGTAAGGCCATTTACTATGCACGTGATTATGCTGGATTAATTCAGCTTGGTGGCGGCGCAGCATTCGGTGGAGATCCTGCAGATGGCGTAATTAAGCCGCTGATGGGTCTTGACTATGCAAAGGTAACTGGACTTGATGAGTTCAAGCCTGAAGGTAACGCTGAAGCAGCAAAGAAATATATGGATGCAGCAAAGGTTGCGTGTCCAGATGTTTATGCGAAGGCAACAGATCCAAAGCGTGGACTTTACTTCGACTTTGCAGACACAGACACAAATAAGAAGTCTGCTGCAATCTGGATTGACTCAATGAAGAAGAATGCAGGCATCACAATGAAGTTCAACTACATTGAAGCCGGTTCTTACTACGCAGTTGTTCTAGATCAGACTAAGCAGGGCGATCTATCTCGCGCTGGTTGGGCACCTGACTGGGCGAATGCTTCAACAGTTATTCCTGAACTCTTCACTGAAGCTGGTGGATTCCCAATGTCTCAGAACTGGGGAGATCCTGCTTACAAGGCATTTAAAGAGAAATCAGATGCTGCCTTGTCAGAACCAGATCGTAAGAAGCAAGGAAAGATGTGGGCAGAGCTCAATCAATATGTAATGGATCAAATGTGGGTTATCCCTGGCGTATTCTCAAAGACACAAGAAATCTGGGGCTCTGGCCTCGGCGGTGTGTACTTCTGGGAGCCACAGGG
>CANNIM010000031.1 GCA_947505195.1 Actinomycetota bacterium | reverse complement strand
TGTGAAACCACCTGAGTAATTCTTGATTCAACGCCCCAGGAAAGTGCGAGTTGATTATAAACAGCAGCTTCGGGCGTGAATGCCATAATCCGAATTGGGGAGCGAAGTCTCGACATTCTTCGGGCTGAATCACCGCTCTGGGTAAATGCAATTAAGAACTTCGCATCAACAATCGCGCCAACTTCAGTAGCGGCCTTGGTGATTGCTCCACCCTTAGTTTTCGGTTCGTGGCGAAGTGCGGGAATCCGATCAAGCATCGCCTCTTCTGTTCGTTCAATAATTCGAGCCATTGTTGTCACTGCTTCAATCGCAAACTCACCAACGCTAGTTTCACCTGAAAGCATCAAGGCATCTGCACCATCTAGAACTGCATTTGCGCAATCTGTTGCTTCGGCTCGAGTCGGGCGTGAACTTGAAATCATTGAATCTAACATTTGGGTTGCAACAATTACTGGCTTGGCTGCTTCGCGAGAGAGCATTACACAACGCTTTTGAACTAGAGGAACTTCTTCAATTGGCATTTCAACACCGAGATCTCCACGTGCAACCATGATGCCATCGAATGCAGCAATAATTTCTTCGAGGTTGTCGACCGCTTGTGGCTTTTCAATCTTTGCAATAACTGGCCGACGAACTCCCTCTTCATCCATTATGCGATGTACATCTACGATGTCAGCCGCATTTCGCACAAACGAGAGCGCAATGAAATCCGCACCAGCTCGCAGTCCCCAACGAAGATCTTCCATATCTTTCTCTGAGAGCGCAGGAACAGAGACTGCAACGCCAGGAAGATTTATTCCTTTGTTATTACTGACCGTTCCCGGTTCGATGCACTTTGTTATTACATCGTTTCCCTTAACTTCGATAACTTCAACAGTAACTTTTCCATCATCGATAAGAATTCGGTCCCCTGTCTTGCAATCCCCTGGCAAGCCTTTATATGTTGTACCAACGCGCTCCTTGGTTCCAGGAACTTCATCTGTTGTAATTGTAAAAATATCACCGCGGGCTAAATCGTGCGGACCGCTTTCGAATCTAGCTAGACGAATCTTTGGACCTTGAAGATCTACGAGAATTGCGACTGCAACGCCAGCTTTATTTGCTGCAGCCCTTACGGAATCAAGTCTGGCTTGGTGTTCGGGATAACCACCGTGAGAAAGATTTAAGCGAGCCATGTTCATGCCAGCGGCGATCAGTTGATCAACCTTCTCTGGTGATTCAACAGCAGGGCCCATGGTGCAAACAATCTTTGCTCTACGCATTTGTTAAACCTTCTCTATTTCTCTCTATTTATTTCCCGAATGCATCCATTTGTATGTAAGCATTTGTATGTAAGCAATTGTATGGAATAAATCAACTAAACCATCATTGGACGTGCGGTTGGTTCGATTGGTGATGGAAGTTGAGTCTGGCCCACCAAAAATTCATCTACAGCTGCTGCTGCGCTTCTACCTTCAGCGATAGCCCACACAATTAGTGATTGACCTCGACCGGCATCTCCCGCCACGAATACGCCCTCAATATTTGTTGCGTAACTTCCATCGCGCGCAATATTTCCACGATCATCGAAGGCAACTTCAAGTTGCGCAAGGAACTCTGATTTTTCGGGTCCGACAAAGCCCATAGCCAGAAACACTAAATCTGCAGGTATTTCTCTTTCAGAGCCTGCAACTTTTTCAAATTTTCCATTCACCAATTCAGTTTCAACTAATTTGATTGCACGAAGAGTTCCGTCAGGGTTACCCAAAAATTCCTCTGTTGATACTGCAAAGAGCCGCTCTCCCGCTTCTTCATGTGCGCTACTTACTCGATAAATCATTGGATATGTTGGCCAAGGTTGAGATGTAGGACGCTCTTGCGTTGGCCTTGGCATGATCTCAAGTTGAGTAACACTTGCTGCGCCTTGACGAATAGCAGTACCTAAACAATCTGCGCCAGTGTCGCCACCTCCGAGAATTACAACATGTTTGCCCTTTGCATCAATTGGCGGAGCTTCATTTAATTCATTTAGCCCCTGTTTGTTTCCCCAAGGTAAGTACTCCATTGCTTGATAGATGCCCTTAAATTCGCGACCAGGAGCTTTAATATCGCGCCAGTTTGTGGCACCTACTGCGATGACTATCGCATCATATTTCGTGCGCAGCTCACTTCCAGTGATGTCAACGCCAACATTTATACCGCTGCGAAAACGAGTTCCCTCAGCTTCCATCTGCGCAATACGACGATCAACGATTGACTTCTCCATTTTGAATTCTGGGATTCCATAACGCAATAAGCCACCAGGCTTTTCGCCTCGCTCATAAACCGCCACGGTGTGTCCAGCGCGAGTTAGTTGTTGAGCTGCGGCAAGTCCTGCAGGTCCGGAACCAATTACTGCAACAGTTTTGCCAGTTAGCCTCTCCGAAGGCAGCGGTTTAACCGAGCCATTTGCAAAGGCCTCTTCAATAGTGCGAAGTTCAACTTGTTTGATGGTCACAGCATCCGCATTAATTGCCACTACACAAGCAGTTTCACATGGCGCTGGACATAAGCGCCCCGTAAATTCTGGAAAGTTATTAGTTGCATGAAGACGATCAATTGCCTCTCGAGTTTCACCTCGCCAAATCAAGTCATTCCACTCTGGAATTAAATTACCAAGTGGGCATCCCTGATGACAGAAGGGGATCCCACAATCCATGCAACGGCCAGCCTGCTTTTGAAGCGCACTAAATTCCTGAGGTTCGTAAACCTCTTTCCAATCAAGAATTCTCACATCAACTGGACGACGAACCGGTGTTGCTCTAGGTGTAGTTAGAAAACCTTTTGGATCAGCCATTTAGCGCCTCCATTACAACTTTATCTACCGGTAAACCTTCGCGTTCTGCTCGCTCCATTGCGGCAAGTACGCGCGCATAATCACGAGGCATAACCATTGAGATGCGACGCTTTGCTTCATCCCAATCCCCTAGCAATTTTGTGCCAACTTCCGAACCAGTTTCGGCAACAAATTTTGAAATTAGGTTCTTAACAATTAGCTCTTGATCCGCAGGCATCGCCAGGACATCAACCATTTCGGTATTAACTAGCGCTGCATTTAGATCAAGTACAAAAGCGCGACCACCAGACATACCAGCTGCAAAGTTACGACCTGTAGCACCGAGAATTAGCGCGATTCCACCCGTCATATATTCACAACCATGGTCACCGACGCCTTCAACTACTGCAATAGCGCCAGAATTTCGAACGCAGAAACGTTCGCCAACCTTGCCGCGAATCATAATTTCACCCGAAGTAGAACCATAACCAATAACGTTTCCAGCAATTATATTTGCTTCTGATTTAAAGCTCGCCTTCTCATCTGGTCGAACAATCACTCGACCACCTGATAAACCCTTAGCTACATAATCATTGGCATCACCATAAAGTCGAAGCGTTAGCCCTCTTGGAATAAATGCGCCAAAGGAGTTTCCAGCTGTTCCATGAAGTGAAACATTTATGGTGTCAGGAGATAGTCCGGCGCCACCAAACTTGCGAGTGATCTCTGACCCCAACATCGTTCCAACAGTTCGATTTACATTCTTAACAGGAACTTCGATGTTAACGCTCTCACCTTTGGTTAGAGCTGGCTGTGCTAATTCGATTAATTTGTTATCAAGTGCGGCGGCTAAACCATGCTCTTGCCTGATTGTGTTGTATCGAGGCGAGGTATCCCCTGCCACAGGACCTGCAAGCAATGGCGCAAGATCTAAGCCGCTCGCCTTCCAGTGATGTATAGCCTTCTTAGTATCCAAGTATTCAACTTGACCAATCGCTTCTTGTAGCGTTCTAAAACCAAGAGCCGCCAAATGTTCGCGCACCTCATCAGCAATGTATTCAAAGAAAGTTTCGACAAATTCGGGCTTACCATTGAAACGCGCACGCAGTTCTGGATTTTGTGTTGCAACTCCAACTGGACAAGTATCTAGATGACACACACGCATCATTACGCAACCTGAAACTACAAGTGGCGCGGTAGCAAAACCAAACTCTTCGCCCCCGAGGAGTGCAGCAATCACAATATCTCTACCAGTTTTCATCTGGCCATCTACTTGAACAACAATTCGATCGCGCAAACCATTTAACATAAGAGTCTGTTGAGTTTCCGCTAGTCCGAGCTCCCAAGGAGCGCCGGCATGCTTAAGTGATGTGAGCGGTGAAGCACCAGTTCCACCATCGTGGCCAGAAATAAGTACAACATCTGCATGGGCCTTACTTACTCCCGCAGCAACAGTTCCGACTCCAACTTCGGCTACCAACTTCACATGAACTCTTGCGTTCTTATTCGCGTTCTTTAAATCGTGAATGAGTTGTGCAAGATCTTCAATGGAGTAAATATCGTGATGCGGAGGTGGCGAAATCAAACCTACGCCAGGAGTTGAATAACGTACCTTCGCGATCCATGGATACACCTTGCTACCAGGAAGTTGACCACCTTCACCTGGCTTCGCACCTTGTGCCATTTTAATTTGAATATCATCAGCGTTAACTAAATATTCACTCGTTACACCGAATCGCCCAGATGCAACTTGTTTAATTGCAGAACGACGTGAGTCGCCATTAGCTTCTAGGACGTAGCGGCCAGGATCTTCGCCACCTTCTCCGGTATTTGATTTACCACCAATCCGGTTCATTGCAATCGCTAAAGTCTCGTGCGCTTCAGCAGAAATTGAACCGTAGGACATGGCTCCAGTTGAGAAACGCTTAATGATTTCGGAGCGACTCTCTACTTCCTCGATAGGAATAGCAGGACGCAGACCGCTCTTAAATTCAAAGAGGCCGCGCAGTGTCATTAAACGCTTTGATTGATCATCGACTCGATTTGTGTAACGCTTAAATATGTCATAACGCTTATTGCGAGTTGCATGTTGTAGCGCAAAGACTGTTTCAGGATCGAATAAATGTGGCTCGCCATCACGACGCCATTGATACTCCCCGCCAATAGGCAGACGCTTTGTGCCTGGAATTTCACCGCCTGGTGGATAAGCAATATGGTGACGTTTAATGGTCTCTTCGGCGATCAAGTCAATTGAAATACCACCGAGTTTAGAAGTGACACCCACGAAGTATTCGTCAACAACTTCGCGAGATAACCCAATCGCTTCAAAGACTTGAGCTCCGGTATATGAGGCAATCGTTGAAATACCCATCTTCGACATAACTTTGAGAACGCCCTTACCTAGCGACTTAATTAAGTTAGCGACAGCTTTTTCGGGAGTGATACCAGTGATAACTCCTTGGCGGACTAAATCTTCAGCGGATTCCATTGCAAGGTAAGGATTGATTGCAGCTGCACCAAAACCAACAAGCAGTGCGATGTGGTGCACTTCGCGAACTTCACCGGATTCGACAATCAAGCCAACTTTTGTTCGAGTTTTTTCCCGAATCAAATGGTGGTGTACCGCAGCCGTTAAAAGAAGTGAGGGAATTGGAGCATCTTCAGCATCGCCGTCGCGATCGGAGAGAACAATTATGTGTGCGCCATCTTTAATGGCTTGAGAAACTTCTAAACGAATTTCAGTTATGCGATTAGCGAGTGCTTCCCCGCCACCTTGAACCGGAAAGAGGCCACGAACAACATGCGCAGCAAATCCTGGTTGATTTCCATCTGCATTTACGTGAATTAGCTTTGCAAGTTCGTCATTATCTATAACTGGAAAATCAAGTGCAATCTGACGACATGATGCCGGTCCTGGATCGAGCAAGTTAAATTCTGGTCCAAGAGAACCAGCCAAGCTAGTTACAAGCTCTTCACGAATAGCATCTAGTGGTGGGTTAGTAACTTGCGCGAATAATTGTGAGAAATAATCAAAGAGCAACCTTGGCTTTGCAGAAATAGCTGCGATTGGTGAATCGGTTCCCATTGAACCCAGCGCTTCGCCACCGTTCTTCGCCATTGGAGTCAGAATGATTCTGATTTCTTCTTCGGTATAACCAAAGGCTCTTTGGCGACGAACTACAGATGAGTGCGGATAAACAATATGTTCGCGCGCAGGAAGATCTTCTAGTCTTACTAACCCTGCATGTAACCATTCACCATATGGCGCCGCGCTTGCCAAGCCATCTTTAATTTCATCGTCTTCAATTATGCGTCCCTCTTCTATATCGACCAAGAACATACGACCTGGCTTCAACCTTCCCTTGCTTGCAATCTCTTCCGGTTTAAAATCAAGTACTCCGAATTCACTTGCGAGAACTACAAGTCCATCCTTTGTTATCCAATATCGAGATGGACGAAGCCCATTGCGGTCAAGCACAGCACCTATTTGTTTGCCGTCAGTAAAAGTAATACATGCAGGCCCATCCCATGGCTCCATGATTGTTGAATGGAAAGCATAAAAATCTTTACGAACCTTTGACATCGTCGCATGATTTTCCCAAGCTTCTGGAATCATCATGAGAACAGCATGTGGCAATGAACGGCCACCTAAATAGAGAAGTTCTAAAACCTCATCGAATGAACCGGAATCGCTGCTGGAATTATCAACGATTGGAAAGAGTCGACTTAAATCTCCAGGGATGATTTTGCTCTCTAGAAGTGATTCACGAGCCCGCATCCAGTTACGGTTTCCTCGTACGGTGTTAATTTCACCATTATGTGCGATGTATCGATATGGGTGAGCGAGTGGCCAAGATGGAAATGTATTAGTTGAGAATCTTGAGTGAACCAAAGCAAGCGTTGATACCACTCTTGTATCTGAAAGATCCGGGAAAAATTCTTCAAGTTGGCCAGTTGTAAGCATGCCCTTATAAACAATTGTGCGCGCAGATAGCGATGGCACATAAATTGGGAACTGATGCTCGATGCGTTTTCTGAAACAAAATGCCTTACGTTCAAGATCTAAATCTAGTTCGCCGTTTTTGCCAGTTAAAAACACTTGTTCAAAATTCGGCATTACTGAAAGGGCAGTTTTTCCAATCGACTTTGAATTGATTGGCAGTTGACGCCATCCAAGAATAGTTAAACCCTCCTCAGCCGCTATCGCCTCAATTGCTTTGCGATCTGAGAAAGATTTATCAACAAAGAGAATTCCCGTTGCGTACGCCCCAAATTCTGGGAGCTTGAAATCTACTACTTCACGATAAAACGAATCAGGAATACAAATTAAAATTCCAGCGCCATCTCCACTATCTGGTTCGGCACCAGTAGCGCCGCGGTGCTCCATATTGCGAAGCGCGGTTAATCCTTGGGAAACTATTTCGTGAGTTGCTTTTTTATTTAATGTAGCGACCATTGCAACGCCACAAGAATCGCGCTCTTGGGATGGGTCATATAAACCCTGTGCAGGTGGCACTGTCGAAAACAAAGTCACGATGACTCCTAAATTAATTGATTAGGTGCATCGGGACGACAGTGGCCCAACCTTTACTTTTTGTAGATAAGAGAGAAATAATAGCAATTAAGCCGAGATTTATATACCTGTCAGGTGAACTAAAGAGCCGATTCCCGCAGTGATTGCCATACCGAGTGAGCCGCCAATTAGAATTCGTAAGGTCGTTTTTCCGTATGGTGAGCCTGCGGTTCGAGCGCTCAGAACTCCGGTGCCGACCAAGCCAACCAATGTAAATCCAATAATGCTCATAACTTTGGTTCCAAGTGTTGGGGCAAGTGCGCCAGCAAATGGCACCAAGCCACCAGCAGTAAATGAAATCGCTGAAGCAACCGCTGCCTGAACCGGACGCGCCTTTGTATGCGGATGTTGTCCTAATTCATCTCGAAGATGGGCTTCAAGTGCATCTTTCTCTGTCATTGTCTTTGCAACTTTAGTTGCAAGTTCACGATCTAGGCCGCGCTTCATGTAAATTTCAATTAACTCTTCAAGCTCGCCCTCTGGATCAATCGCCAGGTGCTCTATTTCAAGTAAGCGATCTGATTCTTCGATGTCATTTTGTGAGCGAACCGAAATATATTCACCAACCGCCATGGACATAGCACCAGCAGCAATACCAGCCGCTCCCGCTGTAATCAAAAAGTTTTCTGCCTGCGCAGCAGATACACCAATCATCAAGCTTGCTGTTGAAACGAGCCCATCATTTGCACCGAGAACAGCGGCGCGAAGCCACCCTGCTTTATGAATTTTGTGGTGAGAATTTCTCAGGTAAACATCGCTCAGTGCCATGGCGAAATTCTATCGGTTAGTGAGATTACTTCTTGGGGATTTTTGCCAATTTTCGAAGAAAAAGTGTGGAAGCCCCAATGAATATGGCTGCAGAGACCCAAATATTTAGCCGAAGGCCAAGTATTTCATTGGCGTCATCTATGCGAATTGCTTCAATAAACAGGCGCCCGAATGAATAGCTCGCTGCATAGAAAATGAATACCGCGCCAGTTCCGGAAATCTTTCGAAAGAATTTAGAGCGCATAATGAATACAGCAACAATCGAACACCAGATTGCCTCATATAAAAATGTCGGATGAAATGTCATGAAATTTTCAAATCCGGTTGGCCGCTTTTCGGGGGGAATCTCCAACGCCCAGAGAACTTCTGTTGGTCTGCCAAAGAGTTCACCATTGAACCAGTTGCCGAATCTGCCAATAGCCTGTGCAAGCAATAAGGCTGGGGCGACTGAATCTAAAAAGTTAGCGAAAGTTAGCGAAACGCTCTTTTTCTTAAAATAAATAAAGGCTACTAGCGCGCCGAGGGCAATCGCCCCCCAGATTCCTAGGCCACCTTCCCATATTTTTAGCACTGCAACAGGAGATCCGCCTTCACCGAAATATTTCTGAGGTGAAGTCAATACGTGATAAATCCGCCCACCAATGATTCCCGATGGAATTGCATAAATTGCTAAATCGGAAACATCATTTGGATCGCCACCTAGAGCTTGATAGCGCTTCTTCGTTATCCAGATTGCAACAACAATTCCAAGCAAGATACATAGTGCGTAATAATGGATTGTAAAAAACCCCAACTCCAGAGTTGATGAACTCGGAGTTGGGATAAATGTCTTCATTTAACGTTATCTCTTAGGATATTGCTAAGCAGTTACTTAACTCCACCAGCTGCTAGAGCTGCTTTGAATTTAGCGGGATCGCTGTAGTCGCCACCTTCTCTATTTAGCTCTTTGCCATTTACAAAGACTGTTGGTGTCGAATTTACGTTCTTCACTGCCGCATAGGAAGAGACTGACTCAGTCCAGGCCGCATAATTTCCTTCAGTAACGCAATTTTGGAACTTCATTGAAGTTAATCCAATCTTGTTACCAAGTGCGATCATGAATTCATTCGTCCACTTACCAGTATTCTCGCCTGAACCTTGATTCTGATAAATAATTTCATGCATCTCAAGGAATCGACCTTGGTCCATCGCGCAGGCAGCTGCGTTAGCTGCAACGATAGATTCATTGAAGCCCATCGTCGAACGTGCTCCGATGAAAGTTAGTGGATGATAAACAACCTTTGCTTTCTTGTCAGCGATCAGAGACTTTATGTACTCATTGTTAATCGCTTCGAAATCACGACAAGCAGGACATTGGAAGTCTTCCCAAATATCAATCTGTGACTTAACTGTTGGGTTGAACACCAATCCAGAGCCATCAGCTTTTGAAATAGAGGCCGGTGTAAGTGCATTCTGCGCTGGCTTCTTATCGAGATAAACAAATATCCCAGTTATAGCCAGAACAAACACAATCATTCCAATAACGATTGCGCGCAAACCTTTATCTCCACTGTTATTACTTGCCATCGCTCTCTCCCTTTGGTTCGCTATCTAAGTCAACTGATTTATCTGATTTATCGAACCCTAATTTACCCTGTGGGAAGCGATGCAAGTAACCTCCAAGAATCGCCAGGGCAATATCCCTAAGAATCTCGGTGGTGTAAGTCAACACAGGTAACTCTGTGGTATCTCTCAAGCCGCCTTTGCCGAAACATCCACAGTCAAGGGAGATTCCTCGAACCCAT
The DNA here is from genome assembly GCA_947505195.1 of Actinomycetota bacterium. Lineage (GTDB taxonomy): Bacteria > Actinomycetota > Actinomycetes > Nanopelagicales > Nanopelagicaceae > AAA044-D11. The sequence goes on along the minus strand of CANNIM010000031.1, from coordinate 180 downwards.
GCTTGAGCGATTGCGACTATAAAAACAATCATCAGAGCCGCACCAAGTAGCGACATCAACTTTACCCAGACCCCAACAATCAGAAATATTCCTATTCCGACTTCTAAGAATGGCAGAACGAAGCCAAGAAAATTTGCGATTGGTACTGGTAAAACTTGATAAGCGCGCACAGCCGTGGCT
>CANNIM010000030.1 GCA_947505195.1 Actinomycetota bacterium | reverse complement strand
TTTTGACATCGGGCGGCTCAATTGCGAGAATTCGACCATAGCCGGTCAGAAATCAGGCTGAAGTAAGAAGAAGTTAATAAGAAATGGAGCAATAAATGGCTAGAGCAGTCGGAATCGACTTAGGAACTACAAACAGTTGCGTATCAGTACTAGAAGGTGGCGAACCATCAGTAATCACGAACGCAGAAGGCGCACGCACAACCCCATCGATCGTTGCCTTCGCTAAGAATGGCGAAGTTCTCGTTGGTGAAGTCGCAAAGCGTCAATCAGTCACAAACGTTGAACGAACAATTCGTTCAGTTAAGCGCCACATGGGCACAAGTTGGAATATGGATATTGATGGCAAGAAGTACACGCCACAAGAGATCAGCGCTCGCATCTTGATGAAATTAAAACGCGATGCTGAAAGTTTTCTTGGTGAAACGGTTACTGATGCAGTTATTACAGTTCCTGCTTACTTTAATGATGCGCAACGACAAGCTACAAAAGAAGCTGGCGAAATTGCCGGCCTAAATGTTCTGCGTATTGTTAACGAGCCAACCGCAGCAGCACTTGCCTATGGTTTAGACAAGGGCAGAGCGGAACAAACAATTTTGGTTTTCGACCTCGGTGGTGGAACATTTGACGTTTCACTTCTAGAAATCGGCGATGGTGTTGTTGAAGTTAAAGCAACTAACGGCGATAACAATCTTGGTGGAGACGATTGGGATCAATCTTTAGTTGATCACCTAGTTAAAACTTTTGCCGCTAAGAATGGAATAGATTTAACAAAAGATAAGATGGCAATGCAACGTGTTCGCGAAGCTGCTGAAAAAGCGAAGATTGAATTATCATCATCACAACAAACTTCAATTAACTTGCCATACATAACAGTTGACACTGAGAAGAATCCTCTCTTCTTAGATGAAACTATTACTCGCGCACAATTCCAAGGAATGACCGCGGACCTACTTGAACGATGCAAGAAGCCGTTCCAATCAGTATTAAAAGATGCCGGAATTCCAATCGCAGATATCGATCACGTTGTTCTGGTTGGCGGTTCAACCCGTATGCCAGCAGTCGTTGATCTAGTTCGCGATTTAACTGGCGGGAAAGAGCCAAATAAGGGCGTTAATCCAGATGAAGTTGTTGCAGTCGGCGCAGCGCTCCAAGCTGGCGTTCTTAAGGGTGAAGTAAAAGATGTTCTACTTCTAGATGTAACTCCACTTTCACTTGGAATTGAAACCAAGGGCGGCGTTATGACTAAGTTGATTGAACGAAATACAACAATCCCAACTAAGCGCTCTGAAATCTTTACAACTGCCGATGACAATCAACCAGCAGTTCAAATTCAAGCCTTCCAAGGTGAGCGTGAAATGGCTGCTTATAACAAGCGCCTTGGCATGTTCGAGTTAACTGGTCTTGCACCTGCACCTCGTGGAATCCCACAAATCGAAGTAACTTTCGACATTGATGCAAACGGTATCGTCCATGTTTCTGCTAAAGATCTTGGAACCGGTAAAGAACAATCAATGACTATCACTGGCGGATCAGCTCTTTCTAAAGAAGAGATTGATCGCATGATGAAAGATGCAGAAGCACACGCTGATGAAGATAAGCAACGTCGCGAAGAAGCAGAAGTTCGCAACACTGGTGACTCACTTGTTTATCAGACTGAAAAGTTCTTAAAAGATAATGCTGAGAAATTTACTGAAGGCGAGAACGCTGAGAAGCGTGCCGAAGTAGAAACCGCAGTTGCGGATTTGAAGCAAGCACTCGAAGGAACTGATCTTGCTGCTATTAAAAGTTCAACTGAAAAAACCAGTGAGCTTTCACAACAATTAGGAGCGGCGCTTTATGCAGCGAATGCGGCATCAGCAGAAGAACAACAAGCTGATGATGGCGTTCAAGATGCCGAGATTGTTGAAGAAAGTAAGTGACCAACGAATCTGAAAATACTGCGCCAGAGAGCTCCGATAAGGAGCTCTCTGATGCGGTGAACGAAGCGCTTGCCGAGGTCGAAGTAGATGAGGTTGCAGTCTTAACTTCTGATCTTCAACGAGTTCAAGCCGAATACTCAAATTATCGCAAACGTGTAGATCGTGACCGCATAACAGCAAATGAAATTACAACCGCCATTGTTCTATCAGAGCTACTCCCAGTTCTTGATGATATTTCTCGAGCAGAAGAGCACGGGGAATTAACAGGTGGTTTCAAAGCGGTTGCAGATCAAATGGTTGCGATTACGACAAAGCTTGGGCTTTCACAATTTGCAGAGGTAAATGTCGCATTCGATCCAAATATTCACGAAGCACTTATGCATTCGACATCGCCAGATGTAACCGAAACCCTGGTCACGCAAGTTTTACAACCAGGATATAAGTTTAAAGAACGAGTTATTCGTCCTGCCCGAGTTGCAGTAACTGACCCTGAGAACTAATCAAGGGAGATAGCTATGGCAGCCAAGGATTTATACGAGAAAGATTTATATTTAATCCTTGGCGTCAAAAAGAGTGATGACGCGGCTGCCGTGAAAAAGCAGTACCGCAAACTGGCTAGAGAGTTGCATCCCGATAAAACAAAAGGTGACAAGAAATTAGAGGAGAGATTTAAATCTGTTTCTGAAGCTTATGAAGTCCTTTCAGATGATAAAAAGCGCGCGGAATATGACGAGATGCGCGAAGCTTTTAAAGGCGGTCGGATACCACAAGGCGGTGGAAATTTTAACGGCGGCGGTTTCCAAGGCGCTGATTTCTCAGATCTATTTGGTAGCGGCGGCTCACAAGATATTTTTGGAACTATCTTTGGTGCCGGCCGTGGGCCAAGACGCGGCCAAGACTTATCGGCAACGACAACCATTTCTTTTAGAGATTCAATTTATGGAACCGAACTTGATTTGAAGTTAGCGCCACAGGGCGGAAAAGCTAACGCGGTAACAACAAGAATTCCTGCAGGGATTAACGACGGCGCGAAAGTTAAATTAAAAGGTCGTGGTGGACAAGGTCCTGCCGGGCCAGGAGATTTATTTATCACCGTCAATGTTGTGAAACATCCAATTTTTTCACGGAACGAATTAAATTTATTGTTAACCCTTCCTGTCACATTTTCCGAAGCAACTCTTGGCGCGGATATAAAAGTTCCAACCTTAGATGGCGATGAAGTAACAGTTCGGATTACACCAGGAACTCCAAATGGACGCACGCTACGGATTAAAGCCCGGGGGGTAAAAACTGCTCGTGGTACTGGAGACTTACTAATCACTGTCGAAATTCAAGTTCCACAACGAGTTGATGGGAAAGCCAAAGAGGCGCTCGAAGCATTTGCGCAAGCAACCAAAGAGTTCAACCCTCGGATAGATTTAGCACAGAAGGCGAGGGCTTAAGAATGAGTAACGATGAACACTCAGATGATGAAGCCGTATATGTAATTTCAATTGCATCACAACTTTCAGGAATGCATCCACAAACATTGCGACAATATGATCGAATGGGGCTGGTTTCCCCAGGTCGCGCTTCAGGTCGAGGTCGCCGCTATTCACTTCTTGATATTGCATCACTTAGAAATATTCAACGTTTAGTCGGCGAAGGAATAAACCTAGCTGGCATAAAACGTATTATGGAATTGGAATCTGCTGTTGCTTCGATGGCGATTGAAGTTGCGAAATTGCGAACGGAAGTCGATGCGTTAATCGAGGCCAATCCACCAAAATCTCTTGTTCGAAAGAGTAAGCAATCAATCGTTGTTTATAAAGAAGAAGGCTAAAGTTCACGCATGAATTCACGCGATAAATTAAGAGAAGAGATCTTAAACAAAGCAGTTGTCCATGGAAAAGTAATTTTATCTTCGGGTAAAGAGGCCAACTATTACGTGGATCTTCGTCGCGTAACTTTAGATTCTGTCGCGGCGCCACTTGTTGGTGAAGTAATGTTGGACTTAACTAAAGATTTAGATTTTGATGCAGTTGGTGGTTTAACTCTGGGCGCAGATCCAGTTGCGACTGCGATGATGCATGTTGCTGCAAGTAGGGGGCGCAACTTAGATTCTTTTGTAGTTCGCAAAGCAGAGAAAGCGCATGGATTACAACGACGCATTGAAGGACCTGATGTAAAGGGCCGCCGAGTCCTTGCTGTTGAAGATACATCAACTACAGGTGGCTCTGTTATGACAGCAGTAGAGGCGCTTAAAGAAGCTGGCGCAATTGTTGTTGGAGTTGCAGTTATCGTTGAACGTGGAGCGGCTCCACTTATTGCAGAAAACGGTTTAGATTATTTCGCCGCTTATCAACTATCAGATTTGGGTTTATAAGTTAACTTAAATGTCTACGAGTTCGCCACTCTTTAAAGATCTCCCAAAAGATTGGCGCTATTGAGATGATTACGATTAATGCAACTATTGGAAGCACATACTTATCTACAGAACCCTTTAATTTTTCACCTAAAACATATCCACTCCAGATAAACCCCTGCGTCCAAATTAAAGCGCTAGTCACATTCCAAAGAAAGAATCTTTTATAAGACATTCTTGCGATACCCGCAGCAGGATTAACTAGATGCCGCACAAGCGGAATAAATCTTCCAAGAAAAATCATCTTTCCAATTCCGTACTTATCAATCCATTTCTGCAGCGTCTTTAATTTTTTAGGATTCAAATACTTAGAATTTTCACGGCTGAACAATTTGCTGCCATATGTATATCCCAACCAATGTCCAAACTGGGATCCAGTGATTGCAAACAATGGGGCACCAATTGCGAGTTCACGAATTGGGAGGTGGATCTTGATAACTTCTCCTGTGCCAGAAGCCGCGATACCGGCCATAAATAGAAGCGAGTCGCCAGGTAGGCCGATAACTATCGGCAGCCCAGTCTCAACAAAGAGGATTATTAAGATTCCTGCTAATCCGAAGGAATTAATGGCGGACTCTGCATTGAAGGCGTGAAGGATGTCCATAGACGGCGAAATATACCCAGTTAACAGCCTGGTATTTTCAAGGTATACCTATTTATTTGCATCTCCTAGCGGTTCTATGTGTAATCTTTCGCTTCTAGTGAATCCCAAAATTGGGGTTCTAGTCTCATCGAGATGTTCATCGACGCACACCTATAGGAGATCTTCGTGGAAAATCTGGTCCAAGTAACTGGTTCCAACCTGACCTACGTTTATGTGGTTCTAGGCATTTCATTATTTGCCCTCGCTATTGCCTACGCGCTTCGTGCCCAAGTACTGGCTGCGGACGAAGGAACCGAGAAGATGAAGGAGATTGCCGCTGCTGTACAAGAAGGCGCAGCCGCATATCTCAACCGTCAATTTAAGACGCTCTCTTGGTTTGTAGGAATTGTTTTCTTTCTTCTATTCGCACTTCCAGGAGAGTTTGATATTCGCCTCGGCCGATCAATCTTCTTCTTGTTAGGTGCACTGTTTTCAGCTGCAGTCGGATACAACGGAATGTGGCTTGCAGTCCGCGCAAACGTTCGTGTTGCAGAAGCTGCTCGTCAAAAATCTGCGGAGAACGCAGTCCGCATCGCATTCCGTACCGGCGGTGTTGTGGGTATGACAACAGTTGGTCTTGGATTACTTGGCGCTTCACTCGTTGTTGCGATTTATCGCGAGAGCGCACCAGCAGTTCTTGAAGGATTTGGATTTGGTGCCGCAATGCTCGCGATGTTTATGCGTGTTGGCGGCGGAATCTTTACAAAGGCAGCAGATGTCGGTGCTGACCTAGTCGGAAAAGTTGAACAAGGTATTCCAGAAGATGATCCTCGTAACCCAGCAACAATTGCAGATAACGTTGGAGATAACGTTGGAGACTGTGCGGGAATGGCCGCGGATTTATTTGAATCATATGCAGTAACACTCGTCGCTGCCTTAATTCTTGGAAAAGCTGGTTTCGGTGATGCTGGTTTAATCTTCCCTCTTATTGTTCCTGCAATTGGAATTGTTACGGCGATAATTGGAATCTTTATTACTCGACTTCGCCCAACAGATAAGTCGGCGATGCAGGCTATTAACCGGTCATTCTTCATATCAGCAATAATTTCCGCAGTACTTGTTGCATTTGCAACTTATACCTATCTACCTGCATCACTTCAACAGATGTCTGGCCTATCAAGTGAAGATGCAGCTGTTGATGTGAATCCTCGCGTACTTGCGATCGGAGCAGTATTGATCGGAATTCTTTTGGCCGCTGCAATCCAAGTTCTAACAGGTTTCTTTACAGAAGTTGGTCGACGTCCAGTAAACGATGTTGCTGCTTCATCTAAAACCGGCGCTGCAACCGTAATTCTTGCGGGTATTTCAATCGGATTTGAATCAGCCGTTTACTCTGCACTGCTTATTGCAGCATCAGTATTTGGGGCTTTCTTACTCGGAGGTGGATCAGTTGTTCTTTCACTATTCGCAGTGTCACTTGCGGGAACTGGTTTGCTAACAACAGTCGGTGTAATTGTTGCAATGGATACCTTTGGGCCGATATCAGATAACGCTCAAGGAATTGCTGAAATGTCTGGCGATGTAAAAGGTGAAGGCGCTCAAATTCTTACCTCACTTGATGCAGTCGGAAATACAACAAAAGCAATTACTAAAGGAATTGCAATTGCGACAGCAGTTCTTGCTGCAACAGCCCTCTTCGGTGCATTCACTGATGCGATAAAAGAAGCAGCACATAAAGTTGTTGGCGATGGGGAACTAGCGCTTCAATACCAAGGAATTTTGGATGTAGCTGATCCACGTAACTTGGTTGGCCTAATAATTGGCGCAGCAGTTGTGTTTATGTTCTCTGGTCTTGCTATCAATGCAGTTTCACGCGCAGCTAGTGCGGTTGTTTATGAAGTGCGTGAGCAATTTAGATTGCACCCAGGAATTATGAAGGGTACTGAAAAACCAGAATACGGTCGTGTGGTTGATATTTGTACACGAGATTCATTGCGCGAACTTGTAACACCAGGATTGTTAGCTGTAATGGCGCCAATCGCTGTTGGTTTTGGTTTGGGTGTTGGTGCACTCGGTGCTTATCTTGCTGGTGCAATTGGCACCGGAACACTTATGGCGGTATTCCTTTCAAACTCAGGTGGTGCGTGGGATAACGCAAAGAAGATGGTTGAAGATGGAAATCACGGCGGTAAAGGCTCTGATGCTCACCATGCAACAATCGTCGGCGACACAGTTGGAGATCCATTTAAAGACACAGCTGGTCCTGCTATTAACCCACTGATTAAAGTTATGAACTTAGTTGGGTTACTTGTAACTCCAGCAATTGTGGAATTTGCTTTAAATGGCCGCGGAGTTTATTCAGCCTCTATTGCAATTTTTGCAACACTGGTAATTGTTTTCGCGCTGATCCGCGGACATCGTGGGTCAACAAACATTGTCTAACTCAAGTTGGGCATAAAACTTGTAATCGTTGAGTCTCCCGCGAAGGCGCGCAAAATTGGCGGCTTCCTGGGAGATGATTACGTTGTTGAAGCTTCCGTAGGACACATTCGTGATCTTCCACAACGCGCAGCTGACATCCCAAAGGAATACAAGAAAATCGCCTGGGCAAAAGAGGGCGTGAATATGGAAGAGGGCTTCGAACCGCTCTATGTGATTAATCCAGATAAGAAAGCAAAAGTTTCAGAGCTAAAAACGTTAATGAAAGATGCAGATGAGTTAATTCTCGCAACTGACGAAGACCGCGAGGGCGAGGCGATTGCTTGGCACTTAATTGAAGTCTTGCGCCCCAAAATTCCAATCAGGCGAATGGTTTTTCATGAAATCACAAAAGAAGCGATTCAAAAAGCAGCAAATGAAACCCGCGATTTAGATTATCGATTGGTTGATGCGCAAGAAACCAGAAGAGTTTTGGATCGGCTATTTGGTTACCGACTCTCACCTGTTTTGTGGAAGAAGGTAATGCCACGAATTTCGGCTGGTCGAGTTCAGTCAGTTGCAACAAGGCTTATCGTGGAACGCGAACGTGAACGTATGGCCTTTATCTCTTCAAAGTGGTGGGACCTAACTGCACAATGTGATGCAGGATTTAACGCACGCTTATTATCCTTAGATGGAAAACGAGTTGCTGCGACAAATGATTTTGATGCGAATGGTGGGCTAAAAGAGAAATCCGTCGCAAACATTCTCTTGCTCGATGAAGCTGGAGCAAACGAGTTAGTACAAGGCCTTACGGGGAGATCTCTGACTGTTAAATCGACTGAAGAATCTCCCCGCACTGAAAGACCTAAAGCGCCTTTTACAACTTCAACAATGCAACAAGATGCAGGATCAAGACTTGGTTGGGGCGCACAATTAACAATGCGAGTTGCGCAACGGTTATATGAAAACGGATATATCACTTATATGCGAACAGATTCGGTAACGCTATCTCAAAGCGCGATTGAATCAGCGCGAGCATCTGCTAAATCGTTATACGGCGCTGAATACATACCGGCGACACCAAGAGTTTATGAAGGTAAATCGAAGAACGCACAAGAAGCACACGAAGCGATTCGTCCCGCAGGCGAGACTTTTCGAACACCTGGGGAGTTAGCACCAGAACTATCACGTGATGAATTTGGCTTGTATGACTTAATTTGGAAGCGCACAATTGCTTCACAAATGTCTGATGCTAAAAAGATGCAGATGCGCGTCGATTTTGACGTCGAGACTAAAACTGGAAGTGCAGCAATTTTTCGAGCAAATGGTTCGGTCATAACATTCCCAGGCTTCTTGGCTGCGTATGAAGATATTGTTGAAGACAAAAGTGGAGATGATGAAGGCGCGGACACTGATAAGCGCTTACCACCAATGGCTGTTGGCGATTTGATAAAAGTTTCAAATTACATCTGCGAAGGTCACGAAACAAAACCCCCTGCAAGATATACCGAACCGACCCTTGTCAAGAAGTTGGAAGAACTCGGAATTGGGCGCCCTTCAACTTTTGCATCAATTATGAGCACCATTCAAGATCGAGGTTATGTTTCAAAACGAGGTCGCGCATTAGTACCAACGTTTCTTGCTTTCTCTGTTACAGGTTTATTGGAACAACACTTCGGTAAATTAGTTGATTACGAATTCACCGCTTCAATGGAAGAAGATCTAGATCGCATTGCAAATGGTGAAGAAGACCGCGTTGCTTGGCTTACGAAATTCTTCTTCGGCACCGAAGGAAACCCAGGCCTAGAAGCACTTGCGGCTGATCTTGGAGCCATTGATGCTCAACAAATTAACACCATGAAAATGGGTGAAGATATAGAAATTAGAGTTGGTCGCTACGGTGCATATATTCAAAAAGGGATTGGCGATGATCGAAAGTTTGCCAACATTCCAGAAACTATGGCACCGGATGAATTAACTTTAGAAGTTGCAATTGAATTATTAGCCCAACCTTCTGGCGAACGAGAACTAGGAATACATCCTGAAAGTAATCTCCCACTTATTGCAAAGTCTGGTCGTTTCGGTCCCTATATAACTGAAGTCTTTCCAGAACCTGAAATGGTTGTCGATAAGAAAACTGGCGAACTTAAGAAGCCTCGTAAAAAGAAGGATGCACCTAAGCCAAAGACTGCATCGCTACTTTCGACAATGACCCTAGATACAATCACAATTGACGATGCACTTAAGTTGATGTCACTACCAAGAACTCTTGGCGCCTATGAGGATGTTCCTATTACGGTGCAAAATGGTCGATACGGCCCATACATGACACATGGAACAGATTCCAGAACGTTAACCTCAGAGGATCAATTATTTGATCTTACTTTGGATCAAGCCATTGAACTTTACAAGCAACCAAAAGTTCGTCGGCGCGGTGTAGCAAAACCTCCACTTAAAGATCTTGGAGTCGATCCTGCAAGCCAGAAACAAGTACTGGTAAAAGATGGAAGGTTTGGAATTTACATAACTGATGGCGAAACAAATGCAACACTTCGCAGAGGCGACACAATTGAATTCTTAACGTTAGAGCGCGGACTGGAATTACTCGCTGGCCGCAGAGCATGGGAAGTAGAAAATGGCGGCGCAAGCCGAGTCAAGAAGAGTAGTAAGCGCGCTAAGAAGGCAGCGCCTTCGCTAACAAAGAACACGGTTAAAGCCACAGGTAAGGCTAAAACCAAGAAAAAAGCGGCTACAGGTAAGGGCAAAGCCGCAGCGCCTACGGCGTAAGTAGGCTTAGCCCATGCCTAATTCACTCCCATATCCTGGCGCACCTGCGGGATCCGAGAGCCGAAGCGTTTTAGCAATCCCAGCTTTTCGAAAGCTATGGAACTCGATGGCCTTCTC
>CANNIM010000029.1 GCA_947505195.1 Actinomycetota bacterium | reverse complement strand
CCTATAAGTAAAGCCAGCCACAACGGTGCAAAGGCTGCGATTGTGGTTGGAAAGGCGAACATTGCAGTCCAGGAATAAAGAATTGCAGAAGTCCTTCGATGTGAATTTCCCATAGAAAGCAACTTGTGATGTAAATGCTCTTTATCTGCTGCAAATGGGGAACGACCGGCTCGTAACCGTCGAATAACTGCCATTCCTAAATCGATTAATGGAATAGCCAAAATACTAAATGGCAGCAGCAAAGGAAGCAGAGGCGAACTAGAGCCTTGGTTGGTAATTGCATTTAGATCTATCTGACCGGTCAAAGTGATAGCAGCCGCCGATAGTAAGAGCCCCAAAAACATTGCACCGGAATCTCCCATAAAGATCCGAGCGGGATGATAGTTATGTGGCAAGAAGCCGATACAAATACCGATGATCACTGCGGTAATTAGCGATGGCGCACCGGCACGATTTAAACCGTTTACAACTGCTAGCAAGTAAGAGAATCCAAAGAATGCCATTGCGCAGATTGCAACTATTCCAGTAGCAAGGCCATCTAAGCCATCGACAAAATTGACAGCATTAATCACAACCATCACGAAAAAGATTGTTAGCAATTGCCCAATACTTGGCGGCAAAATATAGATTCCATTTATCGGTAGCCAGAGTATTTGGACACCGTGAAGCAATAAAATTCCGCCAGCTACTGCTTGGCCAGCAAACTTTGTAATCGAATCCAAGTCATACATATCATCTAGCGCGCCCAAGATCATGATGAAAGTTCCAGCGAGAAAGATTCCAGTCGCTTCGCGCCCAAAGGACTTTGCTACAAGTGGCAGATGACTTACAACTAGAAATGTTAGGGACATGGAAATCCACATTCCGATTCCACCCCAGCGAGGTGTAATAACAGAGTGAGTATCGCGCGAGCGTAGATTTATAAAAGCACCAGCGCGCATCGCTAAAATCTTTATGAAAGGCGTTATCAAATAACAGAGCGTCGCGGCTAGCGCGATTGTTAAGAGATATTCCCGCACGGCTTTACCTAATTCTTATCTCGCGTAAATAGGAAATTTTGCAGTCAAAGCGTTTACTTCGCTGCGAATAGCAGCGGCTTTACCTGCATCCCCGCCATCTTTAATTGCGCGGGCAATTAGCGTGGCGATTTGTGCCATTTCTGGCGTACCCATTCCCTGAGTTGTTGTTGCCGCAGTACCAACTCGAATTCCACTTGTTACTGCAGGGGTTTCTGGATCATAAGGAATCGCATTCTTATTAAGAACAATGCCTGATTCTCCGCAACGCTCGTCGGCGATCTTGCCATTTATGCCAGTTGAGCGAATATCAATTAGCGCTAAATGAGTTTGGGTACCGCCAGATACTGCGCGCATTCCCTCCTTTTCAAGTCCTGCGGCAAGCGCCTTGGCATTAATAATTACGCTCTTTGCATACTCTTGATAAGCAGGTGTTGCACATTCCTTTAGCGCCACAGCTTTGCCCGCTACTGCACTCATGATTGGACCACCTTGCATACCTGGAAATATTGCTTTATCAATTGCTGCCGCATGCTCTGCCTTAGAAAGAATCATTCCACCGCGGGGACCACGCAGAACTTTATGCGTTGTAAAAGAGACTACATCAGCATATGGAACTGGTGATGGAATCGCCTTACCGGCAACTAAGCCGATGAAGTGTGCGGCATCAACCCACATGATGGCTCCAACTTCGTCACAAATTTTTCGAACTGTCGCAAAATCAATCAAACTTGGATATGCAGTTGCGCCAACACAAATCATCTTTGGCTTATTTGCAATTGCTGTATCACGAAGTTCGTTGTAATCGATTAACTCATCTTCTTTGCGAACTCCGTAAGAAACTATATTGAACCATTTTCCGGAGAAGTTAACTTTGGAACCGTGAGTTAAATGGCCACCATGTGGAAGTGACATCGCAAGAACGGTATCTCCTGGTTTGGTAAATGCTTGATAGACCGCAACGTTTGCACTTGCACCTGAGTGTGGTTGGAGGTTTGCGTGTTCGGCGCCAAATAAAGATTTAGCACGTTCGATACCAATTAATTCAACTTTATCTACCTCTTCACAACCGCCGTAATAACGTTTGCCTGGATATCCTTCAGCATATTTATTTGAAAGCGTTGAACCCATCGTGGCAAGAACTGCTGGTGAAGTGAAGTTCTCGCTCGCAATCAATTGCAGGCTCTTCTGTTGGCGCACTAATTCACTTAGTAGCACCGCAGCAATATCTGGGTCTTGGGCCTGAAGTGCATTGAAATCTGGGCCATAAAACGCTTCGCTATTCTTCTCAGTCATGGGAGAACCTTATTCGCTCGCAAGTTCAATTGCAGAAACGACTTTCTTTAACTCCTCAAATGTGACCGCCCCAACACGGACAATCGTCAGATTTTCCCCAGCCACGGCCACCACCGTTGAAAGTGGCCCGGCCGTGAGTTCTCCAATATCAAAGGACTCCATCTCTGATGAAGCTGGAGCAAGGATTACCGGAACGCCGCCAGCGAAAGTTGCTGATGCAATTGCGAGTGGACCAGTTTCGTTTAATACTTCGAGAGTTTCTCTCTGGTTTGGCACTCGTACTGCAAATTCATTTAGCGCGCCACCGTCACCAAGATCCCAATTTAACGATTGATTTTGCGGAAGTTTTAAGGTCAACATCCCCGGCCAAAATTCTCGTGTTAAATCTTGGACTGCCGGAGTTAAACCCTGGGCTAATCCAGCGAGGGTTTCTACCTTTCCGATTATCACTTGTGCGGCAACGCCTTCCGGATCGTTGCGCAATTGATGTAATCTATTTATGGCGGCAAGGCTAAATGCATCACATGCATACACATAGCTGTGTTCAAGGGGAAGAATCACTACTTCACCACGTTTAATGGATGCGACGACTCTTTCTCTCATCACAATTCCTCAATTATTTTTGCAAGTGATCCATCCACAAGTGCATGTATCGAAGTTCCTTCTGGCAGATAATCTTCAGAGAAGATCTCGCCCCGCTCATGAATTGCCGAAACTAAATCCCCTCGGCTGAATGGTATTACTGCAGTTATTTCCACTCTGGGGCGCGGGAGTGACGATTCAATAGCTGCAACTAAAGTTTCTATTCCAAATCCAGTACGTGCTGAGAAAGCAAAGCTATTTGGCTCTTGGCGCAACAACTGCATGATCATTTCTGGGGGTGCGATATCTGCTTTATTTATTGCAATAATTTCAAGGATATCTCCCCCACCAATTTCATTAATAACCCCACGAACGGCGCGAATCTGTTCTTGCGGATCTGGGTGGGAACCATCTACAACGTGCACAATTAAATCCGACTCTGAAACTTCTTCCAACGTTGATTTGAAGGCTTCGATTAATTGGTGCGGTAAATGCCTTACAAAACCTACAGTGTCTGACAAGGTGTATATACGACCATCGGATGACGTTGTTTTGCGCACTGTTGGGTCAAGTGTTGCAAAGAGCGCATTTTCTACTAATACTCCTGCATCAGTTAACTGATTCATAAGTGAAGATTTACCAGCATTTGTGTAACCCGCAATTGCTACAGATGGAATGTTGTTGCGACGGCGATCTTGTCGTTTAGTGTCACGCGAGACCTTCATCTCTTTGATATCACGACGCAACTTCGCCATCTTGTCGTTGATACGACGGCGATCGGTTTCAATCTTTGTTTCACCGGGACCGCGACCGCCAATTCCACTTGCACCTCCAGATTGCCGTGAAAGTGAATCACCCCAACCACGAAGTCTTGGAAGTAGATATGTCATCTGGGCTAATTCAACTTGCGCCTTACCTTCACGACTCTTCGCATGCTGGGCGAAAATATCCAAGATTAATGCGGTGCGATCTACAACTTTAACTTTAACTTTTCCTTCTAAGTTACGAAGTTGTGCGGGGGAAAGTTCACCGTCACAAACAACGGTGTCCGCGCCAGTATTCATAACCGCTTCTTTAAGTTCTAAAACTTTTCCGGAACCGATAAATGTAGCTGGATCTGCTTTATCTCGCCGTTGAATCAATCCGGCTAGTACTTCAGAACCTGCAGTTTCAGCCAGCGCTGCTAACTCCTTTAAAGAATTCTCGGCATCTTGCGAAGTTCCTTCCGTCCAAACTCCAACAAGGACTACTTTTTCAAGTCGAAGTTGGCGATATTCCGCATCAGAAATATCTTCGAGTTCGGTAGAAAGACCAGAAACTCTGCGAAGTGCTTGGCGATCCTGGAGGTCTGCTTGATTGCTCTCCCAATCTTCGACGCGGTTCTCTTCGGCATCAAACTCGGCCGCAACGCGCGCTGATTCTGCCAATAAGGCATCTAGATCTATTTTGTCATTACTCACAAATATTTTCTCAAATCAAAATCTTCTTTTAATACCGCAGGACCAGTAAGGATTGCATTGCTATGGGCATCGATTTCAACTGATAACCGCCCACCAGGTGGATTGATTATCCAACTTGAAGGAAGTCTCTTTGATTTAAATAGCGCGGCGGCCATTGCAACTGCGCATGTTCCCGTTCCGCATGATTTAGTTTCACCAACACCTCTCTCGTGAACTCGCATCTTTAGCTCGCCATTTTCGAGAAACTGAACAAATTCAACATTAACGCCATCTGGATATTCATCTGCTGGTTCAACAACTGGCGGCGTCAATAAACTTCCGACATCATCCATATTCTCAACAAATACAACGGCATGTGGATTTCCCATATCTATGTTGTAACCAGTCCAGGTGTGGCCATTTGTAGTTGCAGTAATTTCACCAAAGACTTCACGAATCTGACCCATATTTACTGTTATGTCACCACTTTCGGGAACAGATAAGAATTTCATACCGTCGCGAGTATTTATTGGAAATATTCCTGGAAGTTGATGACCTCGCTCAATCAAGTACTTCGCCATTACGCGAATGCCATTTCCGCACATTTCAGCAATTGAGCCATCGCTGTTTCGGTAATCCATAAACCATTTACCATCCTGCTTTGCTATTCGAATAAAACCATCGGAGCCAATGCCAGTTTTGCGATCACAAATTGCTTGAACTTGGGCGGCGCTTATTTCAAATTTATTCTCGGGATCGAAAATTAAAACGAAATCATTTTCGGTGCCATGGCCGTAAGTACCAATCATGATTTGAGAATAGCCTGTAGGACTGAGTCCGTGCGCTCTAAAAGATTTGATTTCGCACTTAACCAGGTAATTCGCAGATCTTTGCTAAACCAGGTTTCTTGGCGGCGGGCATATTGCCGAGTAGCGCGAGCGGTATCTTCGATCGCCTCGGCTTCGCTCATGGCTCCGTGCTTCATCCGAATTATCTGGGCATATCCAATAGCGGCTTGAGCAGTCTTGGCCTCGAGCATTCCTTCATTAATAAGTGCTTCAACTTCATCCACAAAACCTAGATCCCACATCTTCTTAACTCTTGAATCTATTCGATTATCCAAACTCTCACGATCCATGGCAAGGCCAAATTGCATTGCATCCGGATACTTTGTTGAATCTTCTCGCGGCAAAATTGCAGTAAAAGGCTTTCCAGTAATTTCAATAACTTCCAGGGCGCGAACTACGCGACGTACATTCTCTTTTGGAATAGCTAAGCCGGCCGCAGGATCGAGTTTGGAGAGCCTTTCATGCATTGCATCGCCACCGATTTTTCCGGCCTCGAGATTTAATTTCTCTCGCACTTCCGGGTCAGTTTCAGGAAAATTCAAATCATCGAGAATCGCCTTGATATAAAGCCCGGTGCCACCGACGACTACCACGTTCTTATTCTGACTTCGCAATTCATCGATTTTGGCACGGGCCAACTCTTGATACCAAGAGACCGTTACATCTTCTTTTACATTTACGACATCTAGAAAATGATGTGGAATTCCTCTGCGCTCTTCCAAAGTTAGCTTTGCAGTTCCGATATTCATACCTTTATAGAGTTGCATCGAATCTGCACTAATAATTTCGCCTTTGATTTCTGTTGCAACTTCAACCGCAAGGTCACTTTTCCCGGTGGCTGTTGCGCCCGAGATAATTATTAATTTGCTCATCGATTATGAGCGCGCCTTTAACTGCGAAAGAGTTGGCATTCCAACCATAATCGCCTTTGATCCACTCTCTTTACTTCGAGCTTGCGTTGCATCGCCACCGCGAGTTTTACGGACCGAAATCGGCAAGCCTTCCGCCAGAATAAAGTTAGGAGAAGCCGAAGTAATCTTTGTTATAACTGCATCACCAGGTCTAGGAAGATTGGTTTCATCAACTGCAAAGTGGGCCAATCTGAAATCTTTAGTTCTGCCCGTCATTCGGGCCTTACCGCCATCGCGTCTGCCCTCATAATCTGCAACTAAAATTTCCTGTTCTGTTTCTAAAACCTCTTCGTTAACTATCTGGGACATTTCTTGCTGCAGGATATGAAGTGCGTCGTATCGCTCTTTCATAACCGCGTCGCTTATTTGATCCGGCATAGTTGCAGCAGGAGTTCCTGGGCGTTTGGAATATTGGAAGGTATATGCAGCTAAGAATTTAGCTTCTTTAACTAGATCCATCGTTGCTTGGAAATCAGAATCAGTTTCACCTGGGAAGCCCACAATAATGTCAGTTGTGATTGTTGACTTAGGAATTGCGGTTCGAACCTTCTCAATAATTCCTAAGTAGCGATCGCTGCGATATGACCGACGCATCGCCTGCAATATTCGATCCGAACCAGATTGAAGAGGCATATGTAGATGTGGCGCCACATTTGAAGTTTCTGCCATTGCCGCGATTACATCATCTGTGAAGTCACGTGGATGTGGTGACATAAAGCGAACGCGCTCTAACCCGGAAATTTCGCCACACTTTCGAAGTAACTTTGCAAATGCGCCACGATCGCCAACTTCAACGCCATATGCATTTACATTCTGCCCGAGCAGAGTTATTTCAATTACACCTTGGTCAACGACTGCCTTAATTTCATTCAAGATATCTGCTTCACTTCGATCTTTCTCAATTCCGCGAAGTGATGGGACGATACAAAATGTGCAGGTGTTATTGCATCCAACAGAAACTGATACCCAGGCGCTAAAAGCAGAGTGGCGACGAGCCGGCAGAGTTGATGGGAAATGTTCAAGGGATTCTTTTATCTCAACTTGAGATTCCTCTTCGATGCGCGCACGTTCTAGCAAGGTAGGAAGCGAGCCGATGTTATGTGTTCCAAAAACAACGTCGACGTAAGGTGCTCGTTTAATTATTGATTCTTGATCTTTCTGGGCCATACAACCGCCGACGGCAATTTGAAAATTAGGGTCACTCTTCTTGCGCGGAGCTAAGAAAGATAGATTTCCATAGAGTTTATTATCTGCATTCTCCCGAACCGCACAAGTATTAAAAACTACTAAGTCTGGATCACTTCCCTCAAGAGCCTGAACATATCCAGCGTCAAGTAATAAACCTGAAATGCGTTCGGTGTCATGTGCATTCATCTGACACCCATAGGTTTCAACCACAAAGGATCGCACTTGAAGTTGGACGCTCATGGGTGAATCTTAGTTTGGAAAGGTTGGGCTAGTTACTTCCTAATAGCTCCCGCATGATGCGGCCAGATATCGAATGGCTGAAGCCTTTTCGAGAGAGCAGACCATGGACTCTGCGATAAATAACATCGTGATCGAGATGGGAGCAGGAGCGAAATTTCCGTTCCGCCAAAGTTAGGGCCATCTTGTATTCATCTTCATCATCAATTTTTTCGAGGGCCTCGTCAATTATGTCCTGCGAGACCCCTTTAAATTTAAGTTCCTGGGCGATTGATCGCTTTGATAACTTCTTCTGGCGTTGCCGGGATTCACTCCAAATTTGGGCGAACTCCAAATCATTTAATAACCCTTGAAGCTCTAACTCATCTAGAACCGCGGCCGCAATTTCATCCTCTACGCCACGTTTCTTTAAGTGGGCATGTAGCTCGGCCCTACTCTTCGCACGTGGTGCCAACGCATAATGCGCGGTGGTTAACGCGAAAGAGTAGGGATCCGCTTCTATTTCTTGACTATTACTCAATTTATTAGAAATCAACCTCAGCGGTTGCTTCATCAATTGCAGCTACAAGTTCAGCATCGACAACAATAGGAACGTAATGTTCACGAATCTTCTTCTCGATATCGTTTGCAAGATCAGGATTGTCGATCAAGAATGCACGAGCATTCTCTTTTCCTTGACCAAGCTGATCTGCTTCGTAGGTATACCAAGCTCCAGCTTTCTTAACGACTCCGACTTCAACGCCAAGATCGATAAGTGAGCCTTCGCGTGAGATTCCGACGCCGTAAATAATGTCGAACTCTGCCTGCTTAAATGGCGGTGCCATCTTGTTCTTAACAACTTTGACGCGAGTACGGTTTCCGACTGCATCATTGCCATCTTTAAGGGTTTCAATACGGCGAATATCAAGACGGATTGAAGCATAGAACTTAAGTGCTTTTCCACCTGTTGTTGTCTCTGGAGTTCCAAAGAAGACGCCGATCTTGTCACGCAATTGGTTAATGAAGATTGCGGTGGTATTTGATTGATGGAGTGCGCCAGTAATTTTACGAAGTGCTTGTGACATCAAACGTGCCTGCAAGCCCATATGTGAATCGCCCATCTCGCCTTCAATTTCTGCGCGAGGTGTTAGGGCGGCAACTGAGTCAACAACGATTACATCGATTGCGCCAGAGCGAATCAACATATCCATGATCTCAAGTGCTTGTTCACCAGTGTCTGGTTGTGAAACTAAAAGTGCATCAATATCGACGCCCAATTTGCGGGCATACTCTGGATCAAGTGCATGCTCGGCATCAATAAATGCTGCGATGCCGCCAGCCTTCTGAGCATTAGCAATTGCATGAAGTGCAACAGTTGTCTTACCTGAAGATTCTGGTCCGTAAATTTCTACGATACGACCTCGAGGTAGACCACCAATTCCAAGTGCGATATCTAACGCAACTGAACCGGTTGAAATAACTTCCACAACTTGTGGGCCGCGATCGCCCATCTTCATTACTGAACCCTTACCGAATTGACGCTCGATTTGGGCAAGTGCACTTTCTAAGGCTTTGGTGCGATCTGAATTCTGCTTCTCAGATTGTTTTTCAGGCTGTTCTTTAGCCATGTTTTTGACCTTTCATCGATCATCGTTATCGGTCCTGAAGGTACGGAGACCCACCGACGGCAGAGGCTAGGCATCTGCGGAATTGTGGAACCGCTCAGGCTGGGTATATCCGGGCTCTTAGCTATGGGGCTTCGCGCTCGAATGGGTAAAGGGTAGCCGAACATCTGTTCGAATAGCAACAACACGCCGAAACCCCCGCTCGAATCTCCACGGAGACCGATCGGGGGTTTCTAGTTATCTAGTCTTTTTTAGTTTCTGAGCGTTATTACTTATTAGTGCGGAATGGACCCGCCGTTCCGTTCTTCAATCTCTTACGGAGAACAGCGAAGTACCAAACAACTGCGGCAAGCTCGAAGTAGATTGCCATTCTGGCCACGATATGACTTCCAGAAGGAAGAGTCATACAAAGAACCACAATTATTGCCCAAACGATTCCAACATAACTAAGCGGAACTAGTTTCTTGCCCATGTCGTAATACTGAGCTGGAGCGCTAGGAATCTTATTGTTCCTAGCTCCAATCACAGTCGCGACAAGAACAGAACCATAAGTTATGTAAAGGACGACGCTAACGATTCCAAGAACTTGAGATGCAATTCCTGAAGAAAGGAATGTTACTCCAATAGCAAAAGCACCTACGAGAAGAACAGCAGCAATAGGTGTCTTGGTATTTGGATTAACTTTTGCAAAAGTCTTTGAGAAAGGAAGCATGTTATCTCGAGATAGTGAATAACAAGTACGAGTAGCAACAGTAACATTTGCAAGTAAGCATGAGAACATGGATACAAAGCAAACTACTTGTAGCAAGAAGCCACCGGCAGCACCAAAATGAGATTCAAAAATCGAAATCATTGGGTTTGCTGATGTTGAGTTAACAGTGTCGGCTATTGGACCGGGAATCGCCATTGCGAAAATAGCAAATACTCCCAAACCAGCTACACCTGAAATTATTACTGCGCGGCGCATCGCTTGTGGCGCAACCTTGCGTGGGTCATGAGTCTCTTCTGCTAAGTCAGCAGAACCTTCCCAGCCAGCGATTGTCCAAATTGGAAGAAGCAGCGCTGTAGCAATCGCAGTGATATTGATTACTCCACCAGTACTCGATCCGGTCTGGAAAAGAATACTTGCTCCCTGCTTTTCAGCGAAGAAAGCAATACCTATTCCAAGTAAAAGCGTTAAACCAATTGTGCCAACAAGTTCAATACTTGCACCACCATTATTGATTCGAGCAGTCAACTTGATCGAAATAATATTTACAATGACTGCAAAGACGATTCCAATAGTTGAAAGAAGGATGATATTTGAATGTGTTGGCTTCTCCCAGAAATCGGGGGCAAAGACCGAAGCGGTTGCTACCGCAATACCAGCAGAGCCAACGAATTGGCAAAGCAGAGCATTCCAGCCAGTAAACCAACCATAATGTGGATTAACTAACCGAGAAGCCCAGTGATAGGCGTACCCGGTGATTGGAAGTCGAACTGCTAAGTGGCCGTAAACAGCAGACAATAGAAGTGTGCCTGCGATTACTGGAAGCCAGAGCCAAATAGCGACGCCGCCAATGGTTTGGAATGGTTGTGCGAATAAAGTGAAGACAGTAGTAGTAACACTGATCATTGAGAAAGCTAGTGCGAAAGATGAAAATCCACCCATCGTACGTTTAAGTTCTTCTTTATAACCAAAAGCGCCGAGCACTTTATCTTCTTGAATGTCTTGATTATCGTTATACGGCATTTTTACTCCTCGTCATTGAGATTCTTTGAGAAAAACAAATGTTG
>CANNIM010000028.1 GCA_947505195.1 Actinomycetota bacterium | reverse complement strand
CTGCCACTCTTCATTGGCAACGCTAATCTCGCCAGTTAATTCAAAACCACAATCAATTTTGTACTTCTTAATTGTTGCTTCGATAGCTTCAAGATTTTCGCGTCCCAAACGTTCAATGATTGCCATCTCGTCTTTGAAGCGACTGTAACCATTCATAAATCCATGAGTTAAGGAGTAACTGCAGAAGCCACCATTTCGACCAGATGCACCAGCACCCGTTTCAAGTTGTTCAATAATTATTACCTTGCGCTCTGGGTTCGCCTCTTTTGCTAATAGCGCAGTCCAAAGTCCGGTATAGCCGGCGCCAACGATGCATAAATCAGTAGTTGTTTCACCAATGAGAGTCGGGTGAACTTCTGGTTCTAATGGGTCAGCGTCAAGCCAATACAACTGTGGTTGCATATGCGAGAGATGTTTTAAATAGGAAGAGTCGTTGTTAGCAATGAAGTTGGCCATCGCGTAATCCGGCCGAAACCGGGATCACCCCTTCAATCACAACTTTTAGTTGGCCCGGGTCCTCCGGAGTCCTACCCCATGACGCAGAACTTCTTACAGTTCTGTGGTTCACCATGGAAACGTTAAAAGTTTAGCGCACCTTCCGGCGGTTTACTAGTTGCCCCACGATAACAATTGTTAAAGCTAAGAAGAACATTGCGGATCCAATTACATTTGCTTGTGCGGGAATTCCCCGAGCGGCAGATACATAAATAAATTTAGGAAATGTTGTCAAAGTTCCAGAGTTGAAGTTTGTGATAATGAAATCATCAAAGGAGAGGCTAAATGCCAGAAGGGCGGCACCGGCAATACCAGGTGCTACTAATGGCAAGGTGACTCTTCTAAATGTTTCAAACTCATTTGCATAGAGATCCATCGCAGCTTGTTCCAGTCTTGGATCAAGGCTTGCAATACGCGCTTTGACCGTAACAACAACAAAGGAGATACAGAAAACTATATGGGCAATAACTGTTGGCCAGAAGCCGGGGTTAATTTTAAATACTAAGAAGAGCGAGAGTAGAGATGCACCCATAACGATTTCTGGGGTCGCCATCGGTAAAAAGATAAGCAGATTTGATGTTGAACGCCCCTTGAACTTATGTCGCCCGATTGCGAAGGCGATCATTGTTCCCAGAATTGTTGAGAAGAAAGTCGCGAGGAAACCAATCTTTATTGAATTTCCTAGTGCGCTACAAACTTCAGGCGCACCACATGGGTTCTGCCAGTTTCCAAATGTGAAGCCCTTCCAAATTAGGTTGCTCTTTCCAGAGTCATTAAATGAGAATGCAAAGGTATATGCGACTGGAATAAAGAGATAGGTGAAGGCAAAGATTGCATAGATACGAATTAAATTACGACCAATCCAGCGTTGAATACGTGCGCCAAGTGGAATTGTTGGGATCGTTGCATCCTTAATTTTCTGGCTCATACCAACTCCTCTGTTCCAGCTTTACGGATATAGAGGGTTACTAAAATTAGAATTGCAGCCATCAAAGTAAATGAGAGCGCCGCAGCTGTTGGATAATCAACAATCTTGAAGTAACGAGATTCGATTACATTACCGAGCATTTTCGTATTTGGATTTCCTAGGATTGCCGCATTTACATAATCGCCAGCGGCGGGAATAAATGTAAGCAAAGTCCCAGCAACCACACCTGGCATCGATAGCGGCAAGGTAACTCTACGAAATGTCGTTAAGCCGTTCGCATAAAGATCACCAGATGCTTCAAGAGTTCTTGGATCAATGCGGTCAATTGATGCATAAAGTGGAAGCGTCATGAACGGTAGGAAGTTATAAGTCATACCCATTACAACAGCAAATGAGGTCGATGTGAGAGTCGTACTCTCGCTGATAATTCCGAGCGATCGCAGAGTTGGTACAACGAAACCCTCTTCGCCAAGTATCTGCTTCCAAGCAATTGTTCTAAGAAGAAAGGAGGTAAAGAAAGGTGCAACTACAAGTACCAACAGTAAGTTCTTGTATTTTCCGGCTTTGAAAGCAATTGCGTAAGCCAGTGGGTAGGCAATTGCTAGCGCTAAAACCGTTGCAATGGTTGCAAATAAAAATGAGCGCCCGAATTGTTCTTTATTCTCCACAAAGGCATCTAAATAATTTGCGAACCTTAAGGTCTGCTCGTATTCACCCGTATCTCCCCCGGCAACTCTTGTTTGGGTTGAGGTTTGGGCCAGATTGATTATCGGCAGAATAAAGAAGGTAAATAGAAAACCAAAGCCTGGAAGCAGAAGTAGATAAGGGGTGCGAATCTTTCCCATTAATTTTTATTCTTCGTCTATATCTTGTGGTTGTACTTCAGAGCCAGCAGTAACATCTTCATCACCACGAAGTGCAAAGGTAAATGTTGGTGCCCATGAGATATTTACGGCATCACCTTTGTTGAATGGGGCTACCCCATCATCGTTCTGTTCGAAGACCATAAGTTCTTGGCCCCACGGCATCTCAACTTGGTATTGAGTAGAAACACCAATATATGAAACATCTTCGATGCGACCGCCAGTTAAAACATTTCCATGTACGGGCGTTTCTAAGAGTGAGATTCGAAATTTTTCTGGTCGGATACCTGCATATGTTGAGTTATCAATTGCATGTGATCGGTTCTTAGGTAGCGCAATTTTTTGGCCATACAAATCTACGATAAGTGAATCGCCATCATTTCCTGAGATGATTCCTTTAATTAAGTTTGACTGACCTAGGAAGTTGGCAACGTAAGCAGTTTCCGGGTTGTCATATAGCTCTGCAGGTGAGCCCATTTGTTCAATCTGGCCTTCATTCATAACCGCGATTGTGTCCGCCATTGTCATGGCCTCTTCTTGATCGTGAGTTACGTGAACGAAAGTTAGACCGACCTCTTTCTGAATCCATTTAAGTTCGATCTGCATCTGGCGACGAAGTTTCAAATCAAGTGCGCCAAGTGGTTCATCAAGCAGTAGAAGCGCTGGACGGTTCACGATTGCTCTAGCTAAGGCGATGCGTTGTTGCTGTCCGCCAGATAGTTGAGTTGGTTTGCGCTCTGCTAAATGCGGAAGTTCAACAAGGTTTAGAACTTTATCGACTGCCTCTTTTACATCTTTCTGGCCACGTCTGCGCAGACCAAATGCGATGTTTTCAAAGATTGTTAAGTGTGGAAATAGCGCATAGTTTTGAAAGACGGTATTAATGGGGCGTTGGTATGGCTTAGTTGTGGTGATATCTGTTTCACCTAAATGAATACTTCCAGCAGTCGGCTCTTCTAAGCCAGCAATCATTCGAAGCGTTGTTGTCTTTCCGCAACCAGAGGGTCCAAGCAGAGCAAAGAAAGAACCCTTAGGGATAGTTAGCGTTAGATCATCAACTGCGGTGAAATCACCATACGTCTTTGTAAGTCGTGTTAGTCGAAGATCGCCTCGCGCTTCAATTGAGGCTTTTGCCACTTAGTTTCCTGCAGCCTTTTGGAAAGCTTCAGTCCAAGAAGTTTCTTCATCAGTAGTAAGCGCACGGAATACATGGAGGTTCTTCATTGTCTTTTCAGTTGGGAAGATGTATTCGCTCGTTGCTAGATCTGGATCAATCTTTTCCATCTCAGCTTGAGCGCCCTTTACTGGACAAACATAATTTACGTATGCGGCAACTTCTGCAGCAACTGCTGGGTCGTAGTAATAGTTAATCATCTTCTCAGCGTTAGCTTTTGCATCAGCGCCAACTGTATAAGGGATTACGAAGTTATCACTTGAAATTGTTCCACCAGATTCTGGAATCGCAAAGTCAAACTTTCCTTCATTCTCTGAAGCAAGAATGAACATATCGCCAGACCAGCCAATTACCGCAGTGGCATCTCCGGAAGTTAGATCTTCAGCATATTCGTTGCCCTTTACGCCACGAATCCAGCCATCAGATATTTTTCCTTCCATGAAGTCAACGGCGTTCATGTACTGATCTTCAGTTACCGTTGTGACATCTACGCCTTGCGCAAGCAGAATAACTCCGATGGTGTCGCGCAATTCAGTGAGAACAACAATCTTTCCCTTATTTTGTGGTGCAAATAGATCATCAAGTGTGCGAATTCCTTTTGGATTTTTCTCTGTGTTCCAACCAAAGCCCGACATGATTCCCTGCCATGGCAGAGTTTGTTCACGGCTTGGATCAAATGATGGGCTTGCTAATGTATCTAGAATATTTGACGCATTTGGAATATTGGCACCATCGAATTTTTGGGTGTAACCAAGTCGAATCCAACGTGCGGCCATCCAATCGGTAGGCGTAACTACGTCATATCCAATATCTTTTTTAAGTTTTAACTGCGCTTGAACCTTGCCGAAGAACTCGTCGTTATCGTTGTAATCTTCGAAATACTTTGTTTCAATTCCGGTCTTCTTGATAAATGCTTCAAGAGTTGGGTACTTCTTTGTCTTCTCATCAAAATCTAAATAGAGCGGCCAGTTACCCCATCGAAGTGCTTCGCCACCAGATTCTGAACCGCCACCAGAGCCACAAGATGCAAGAAAAGCCGCGGCACCTAAGCCACCGATACCAGCAAATACTCCGCGTCTTGAAACCTTCGCAGAAATAATGTCTTTCAATCCTGGTTGGAACTCTTCGTGGGAGTTATCTGTTGTCATGGCACCACTTTCTTCTTAGGGCTAGCTCGTAATGAGCAACTAGTGAGAACGGGGAAAGTCTAGCCCCACATAGTTGCGATATTGCAACAGGAATGAGGGGAATTTTTCCAAAAAATTTGTGGAAATTTAGGCGTTTAGGTTTGTCATCACGTGCTTGATACGGGTGTAATCCTCGAAGCCATAGCTCGAAAGATCCTTGCCGTAGCCAGAACGCTTGAACCCACCATGTGGCATCTCGGCAACGATTGGGATGTGGGTATTTATCCAGACGCAACCAAAGTCAAAGGCCCTTGCGCATCTCATTGCCCGACCGTGGTTACTTGTCCAAACACTTGAAGCAAGCCCATATGCAACACCGTTAGCCATTGAAATCGCTTGGGCCTCATCCTTAAATTTCTGGACGGTGATTACTGGTCCGAAAATCTCATTCTGAATCATCTCGTCATCTTGGCGAAGGCCTGCGATAACTGTTGGTGCGAAGAAATAACCTGGGCGATCAACCTTGCTTCCACCCGCAACAATCTTTGCGTGGCTTGGGGTGCGATCAACAAAGCCAGAAACTCGCGCAAGTTGGTCGGCGTTATTTAGGGCGCCATAAAGCACATCCTCAGTTGGGCCACCAGTTGCAATATTATTTTTCGCTTGATTTGCAAGAAGTTCGACAAATTTGTCGTAGACGTTCTCCTGCACAATTACTCGAGTAGCTGCTGTGCAATCTTGGCCGGCATTAAAGAAACCAGTGATTGCAATATTTTCCGCCGCATTTTCCAGATCAGCATCATCAAAGACAACTACTGGTGCCTTGCCACCTAGCTCAAGGTGTACGCGCTTTAATTCACTCGCTGCAGATTTAGCAACTTCAATACCTGCGCGAACAGATCCGGTAATCGAAACCATGGCAGGTGTCTTATGTTCAACAAGTGTGCGCCCCGTTTCACGGTCGCCACAAATAACATTAAATACCCCCTTTGGCAAGAACTCTGACATAACTTCTGCCATGAATACGGTTGATGCTGGGGTTGTATCACTTGGCTTTAGAACAACAGTGTTACCTGCAGCAATAGCCGGTGCCCACTTCCAAACTGCCATCATCATTGGATAGTTCCATGGAGTTACTTGAGCGCATACGCCGATTGGTTCACGACGAATAAATGAGGTCATTCCACGCATATATTCGCCCGCAGATTTTCCTTCAAGATTGCGAGCAGCACCAGCAAAGAAGCGAATCTGATCCAACATCGGTGGAACTTCCTCCGAAGTGGTTAGCGAGATTGGCTTACCTGTGTTCTCTACTTCTATCGCAATTAACTCATCACTTCTGGCCTCAAAAGCATCCGCAATTTTATTTAGCGCGCGTTGACGTTCTGACGGTGTTGAATCGCGCCATTCAACAAAAGCGTTACTTGCGGCGCTAAGTGCGCTGTTGACATCATCGACTCCAGATACCGGAGCTGTTGCATATGCCTGACCTGTAGCAGGATTAATAATTTCACTTGTTGCACCAGACTTTGCTGGTAAGGATTTTCCATCAATAAAGTTATTTAGCTTTTTCATACCTCAGAGATTATCTCGGACGCGGCCAATTGACCACATGCGCCATCGATTTCTCTGCCTCGTGTGTCTCTAACCGTCACTGGAACTTTATAACTCTCTAAAACCCGAACGAACTCCGCTTCATCTTCTGGACGGGAGGCGGTCCACTTTGAACCAGGGGTCGGATTTAGTGGGATTAAATTCACGTGGGCGTTTCGATTCTTCAAAAGCCGTCCCAATAAATCTGCGCGCCAGGCTTGATCATTAATATCCCGAATCATGGCGTATTCAATCGAATAGCGGCGACCAGTCTTCGCTTCATATTTATCTGCAGCGGCTAAAACTTCACGAACCTTCCAGCGCGAGTTAATTGGAACCAAAGTGTCGCGAAGTTCATCATCTGGAGTGTGAAGTGAAACTGCGAGCGTTACTGGAATACCTTCATCGCAAAGTTTCTCAATTCCATTTACTAAACCAACTGTTGAGAGCGTTACTGATCTTGCACTAATTCCAAGACCATCTGGTTGCGGCGCAGTGATATTTCTAATCGAACGCATTACTGGGTTGTAGTTAGCCATTGGTTCGCCCATACCCATGAAGACGACATTTGAAAGTCTGGTTTCGCCGCCCGGCAATTCACCTTTCGCACAAATTCGCGCAGCTGCAACAACTTGGGCGGTAATTTCGCCAGCAGTTAAATTACGAGTTAGCCCAGCTTGTCCAGTTGCACAGAAGGGACAGTTCATTCCACATCCTGCTTGTGAGGAGATGCAGACCGTTGTGCGATCGGAATAGCGCATTAGAACGCTCTCAACTAGAACACCGTCATGCAAGCGCCACAAATCTTTACGAGTCTTACCACTATCTGTTGTAACAGATTTAACTAAGGTAATTAACTTTGGAACGAACTCTTTCGCAAGAGTCTCGCGGAGGTCTTTCGGGATGTCACTCCAGGTTTCAGTGTCGTCGTTGTAATGCGTAAAGAAGTGAACCGCCATTTGATTGGCGCGAAAGGCTGGAATCCCAAGCTCAACTGCTAAAGCTTTGCGTTCAGCAGGATCTAAGTCCGCAAAGTGCTTCGGTGGCTTTACTCGTTGCTTTGGCTCGTCAAAGACTAATTTTAACTCGGTCATAACTTGAAGTGCTTAATGAATTCGAGAGCAAACCAGACCGCTGGACCAGTGAATAAAACGGAGTCAATTCGATCGAGCATTCCGCCGTGGCCAGGCAAAATTGTTCCCATATCTTTTATCGCTAGATCCCGCTTAACAGCAGATTCAATTAAATCCCCACATGTTGAAGTAACAACAGCAACTAAGCCGATTGCCGCGCCGATCCACCAAGTGTGCCCGAGCGCATATTGGAATACCAGCGCCGAACCAATTGTCGTAGCAATTACGGAACCAATTAAACCTTCCCAAGTCTTCTTTGGAGAGATGTGCGGTGCAAGTGGATGTTTACCAATTAAGACCCCAAAAATATAAGCGAAGGTGTCGTTACAACTTACGAGAACCACTAAGGTAAAAATTCGAGCAAGTCCCTCTTTGTCGTGGGCCAGTAGCAAGATGAAACCACCGAGAAAGGCTAGATAAAATATGGCAAATGATGCGGCAGTTGATTTGCGTACAAAATCTTTAGGGTCTTTGAAGAGGATATAAACCAAGACATTTGGGATTGCGATTGCAGTTGCAACTGCTAATCCAGATACTCGACCATACCAAGCGGCGGCAAGCAGAACTGTTATTGCTACTGCTATTACATTTCCTGGAAGTTCAATACCGCCAGCCTTATATGCTCGAATTAACTCTCGTGCTGCTAAAAGGATTGCTACCCAAACAAAAATTGCAAAGAGGAATTTAGCAAAGGAAATAGTTACGAAGACCACTGCGAGAAGTGAGAGTGAGACAAGGATCGAAGGACCTAATTTACGTCCGGCTTTGGCATTTATCGCCTCATTTATCGAGTGAAAGTCATCCATGATTTAAACTTCGAGAAGTTCGGCCTCTTTATGCTTTAAAAGTTCATCTATTTTCAGTACGTGTTCTGAAGTTATCTTCTCTAAATCTTTCTCACCGCGAGCCACATCATCTTTTCCAGCAAGGCCATCTTTCTCTAACTTCTCCATCGCCTCTTTTGCCGTGCGGCGAATATTGCGAATTGAAATACGAGAATCCTCAGCCTTATTGCGTGCAACCTTGATGTAATCCTTGCGACGCTCTTCAGTTAATTGTGGGAAATTTACGCGAATAACGCCACCATCAGATGCTGGATTTACCCCGAGATCTGACTCGCGAATCGCTTTTTCAATTGCTGCAGATGCGCCCTTATCGAATGGGGAAACAATCGCCATTCTTGGTTCTGGAACTTGAAAAGATGCGAGTTGTGAGAGCGGTGTCATTGCTCCGTAATAATCAACGACGATTTTTGCAAACATTGCAGGATGGGCGCGACCAGTTCGAATTGCGCCGAAATCTTCCTTTGCAACCTCAACCGCTTTATTCATCTTCGAAGTTGCATCGCCTAAAGCTGTTGAAATGTCGCTCATGTTCTCCCCTTATAACCTTACGAAACTAGAGTTCCGACGCTATCGCCACGAACTGCTCTTGCGATATTGCCCTTGTTCTTCAAATCGAAAACAACAATTGGAAGGTTATTTTCTCGACATAAACTAAATGCCGCGGCATCTGCTACTGCTAATGACTTAGATAAAACATCATCGAAACTTATAGTCTGATACTTAACTGCGGTGGGATCCTTCTTTGGATCAGCAGAATAAACGCCATCAACTCCACTCTTTGCGAGTAGGAGCGCTTCGGCTGAAACTTCAAGTGCGCGTTGGGCTGCAACGGTATCTGTTGTGAAGAATGGCATTCCAGCGCCTGCGCCAAAAATTACAACCCGGCCTTTTTCTAAGTGGCGGATTGCGCGACGAGGAATGTAAGGCTCTGCTACTTGTCCCATGGTGATTGCGGTTTGTACTCGGGTATCAATACCCTCTTTTTCTAGAAAATCTTGAAGTGCTAGACAGTTCATGACCGTTCCGAGCATTCCCATATAGTCGGCGCGAGCGCGATCCATTCCGCGTTGTTGTAGTTCTGCGCCTCGGAAATAATTTCCGCCACCTACGACGATTCCGATTTGGATTCCGCTGCGAACTACATCAGCGATCTGAGCTGCAACATCATGAACTACATCGGGATCAACACCGATACCTTTTTCGCCACCAAATACTTCACCGGAAAGTTTAAGGAGCACTCTCTTATAACCTTTGCGGGCCATATTTAAGTGCTCCTTATCTACTTTTCTTACTAGTTTTTTATTAGTCCTAATAGGCGAGATTACTGTCCAACTCGGAATCGGTGAAATGCCGACACGGCTGTCTTTGCCTCATCCGCGATTTGTTGAACGGTCTTCTTGGCATCTTTAGCGAAGGCTTGCTCAAGCAAGCTAACTTCCTTAACGAAACCAGTTACGCGACCTTCAACAATCTTGGAGATTGATGCCTCTGGCTTACCCTCTGCACGGGCAGTCTCTTCAGCAATACGACGTTCGGTCTCAATGCTTTCGGCAGGAATATCTTCACGACGAACGAATTGAGGAGCGAATGCTGCAATGTGTTGCGCAATATCTTTTCCAGCTTCAGCTGCATCCTTAGCAAGTTGAACTAAAACTCCAACTTGTGGTGGCAAATCTGGGCTAGTGCGGTGCAAATAAAGTGAGACTGGAGAACCTTGAAGAACTGCTACCCGACGAAGTTCGATCTTCTCGCCAAGAGTTGCATTTCCTAGGTCAATAACTTCTTGAACAGTCTTACCGTTTGCCATTTTTGATGCGCTGAATTCTGCAATCTCGCCAATCTTGCTTGAAAGCAAGTGGGCTAGAAGTTCATTTGCAAGCTCTTGGAAGCGATCGCCCTTTGCGACGAAATCGGTTTCGCAATTCAATTCAAGCATTACGCCAACATCGCCCTCAGCCTTAGCAAGCACCAAACCATTTGATGTTGTACGGCCTTCGCGCTTTGTTACGCCTTTTTGTCCCTTAACGCGGATGATCTCAACGGCCTTTTCGTAATCGCCATCTGCTTCATCTAGCGCCTTCTTGCAATCAAGCATTCCGGCAGCTGTTGCTTCGCGTAATCTCTTTACATCTTCAGCGGTGTAAGCCAATTTAATTATTCTCCTGTTACTTCTGTAGTTGTTTCTGCGGCTGGAGCATCGCCCTTTGCGAGAAGTTCTTTCTCCCAATCAGCAAGTGGTTCTGCATCCTTTGCAGCTTCTGCAACTGGTGCGGCCTTATCGGCAGCAGCGGCAGCATTTGCAGAACGAGCAGCAAGACCAGCAACTGCAGCATCTGTAATAACACGGGTTAGAAGTGCGATTGAACGAATCGCATCATCGTTACCAGGGATCTTGTAATCGACTTCATCTGGATCGCAATTTGTATCCAAGATTGCAACTACTGGAATTCCTAGCTTATGTGCTTCCGCAACAGCAAGGTGTTCTTTCTTAGTATCAACAACCCAAATTGCGCTAGGCAACTTAGTCATGTTACGGATACCTTCAAGGTTCTTAGTTAGCTTCTCGCGTTCACGACGAAGAACTAGGAGCTCTTTCTTTGTTAAAAGTTGGTCATTTGTATTCTCGAGAAGTTCGAGTTCCTTAAGACGTTGAATTCGCTTGTATACGGTTGGGAAGTTTGTAAGCATTCCACCGAGCCAGCGCTCTGTAACGTAAGGCATTTGCACGCGAGCAGATTGCGCCTTGATTGGCTCATGTGCTTGCTTCTTGGTTCCTACGAAAAGGATATGTCCGCCTTT
>CANNIM010000027.1 GCA_947505195.1 Actinomycetota bacterium | reverse complement strand
TTAACCAATTCAACGGTCATGTCATCGCGGAAAATAATTTCTTGTTTTGTATCTTCTATATCGGGAGTATCGGTATTCATAAGGCGACCCTATATAAAGGTGTGCCATCCGTCGTGGATTAGGGCATACTTTCGGCGTGTCAGTGAAGCAGGATTCATTTAGTGTCTCAATAACGGTCGGTGCTTATGGCAGCGCATTTGGCGCGGCCGCAGTTGCGGCAGATTTCTCTGTGCTTCAAGCCTGCCTACTCTCACTTTTACTTTTCTCTGGTGCTTCGCAATTCGCAGTTGTTGGCGTAATCGCTGCTGGCGGAACTCCAATAAATGCGATTGCAACGTCAACCTTGCTTGGAACTCGAAATGGTTTATATGGACTCAGGCTTGCTCCAATATTGAAACTGCGTGGATTAAAACGAGTAGTTGCGGCGCAAATAACTATTGATGAATCTACCGGAGTTGCTCTTGCACAAAATAACGAGAGCGATATGCGAAAAGGGTTTTGGTACACCGGTTTTGGCGTCTATATTTTCTGGAATTTATTTACTCTTGCCGGCGCACTAGGTGCGCAAGCAATTGGAAATCCATCAGCTTGGGGCTTGGATGCTGCAGTTCCCGCAGCATTTCTCGGTTTACTTTGGCCCAGACTTTCAGATCGTAAGTCTTGGGTACTTGCTGGATTTGCAATAGTTCTAGCGCTGACACTTACGCCCTTCGTTCCTGCGGGAATTCCGATTATTTCTTGCACCTTGCTTGCAGTAATTATTGGGTGGCGCAAATGAGCGCGTTCTGGGTTGCAGTTATTGGATCAAGTGCGCTGGCTTTTGCGATTAAATTCATCGGTGCATCCGTGCCTGAAACTTATTTAAGCAATCCACGAATCCTTCGAATCAATACTTTGATTCCTGTGGCACTATTATCGGCACTAATTGCTGTGAACACATTTGCAAATAAAACTCAATTAGCCCTTGATAACCGAGCTTTAGGAATGGCTGCCGCAGTTGTGCTATTA
Source organism: Actinomycetota bacterium (assembly GCA_947505195.1). Taxonomy (GTDB): domain Bacteria; phylum Actinomycetota; class Actinomycetes; order Nanopelagicales; family Nanopelagicaceae; genus AAA044-D11. The sequence goes on along the minus strand of CANNIM010000027.1, from coordinate 9,963 downwards.
ATAGCCAAAGCACCGTTTCCAGTTGTAGTTCTAGGTGCTGCTGTAACTTCAGCACTTGCCTATCGCTATATTTAAAGAATCTTTAGCGCTTCTAGCTTTGCTTTTAAATCGATATCTGACGGTTCAGTTAGATGTGTTCCATCACTAAAAACAATTACCGGAATTGATTGCATGCCACCATTAATTTCAACAACTTTATCGGCCGCAGTTTTATCCGCCTCGACATCAATATAGGTGTATTCAACTTTATTAGAATCTAAGAATTTTTTTGATCTGCGGCAATCTCCGCACCATTCAGCGCCATACATCAATACGTTAGTCATTATTTACTCCTTAATTGAGTTCCATATAGTTTTCAAGACCAAAGGTAAGGCCAGGGTTCTTTCCTACGTTTCTAATGGCCAATAAAACACCAGGCATAAAACCGGTGCGATCTATTGAGTCATGGCGAATCGAAAGCGTTTCTCCGATATCACCCAAGATGACTTCTTGATGGGCTACCAAACCGCGTAGTCGAACCGAGTGGATATGAACATCACCAATTTTTGCACCACGTGCACTTGCTAATCCTGAAGTTGTGGCATCTGGCATCGCAGCCTTCTTAACACTTGTTCGAGCGTCATTGATTAGTTCGGCTGTGCGCGCAGCAGTTCCTGATGGCGCATCTGCTTTTGCTGGATGATGAAGTTCAACAATTTCTACGGATTCAAAGTATTTAGAAGCTTGGGCGGCAAATTGCATCATAAGAACTGCGCCTAGTCCAAAGTTTGGAGCAATTAGCGCTCCTACTTTTGAATTTGCAGCTAACCAGGATTTAATTTGTTCCAACTTTTTCTCATCGAAACCTGTAGTTCCAACGACAACGTTTATTCCATTCTTAATTGCGAATTCGAGGTTGCCCATAACAGCATCAGGATGAGTGAAATCAACTATTACTTGTGCACCACTAGATATCAATTTATCTAGGGAATCACCAAGATCTAATTGCGCAACAACTTCAAGATCAGATGTTCCGGAAATAGCCTTAACACTTTCTGATCCCATACGACCTTTGGCCCCTAGGACAGCAACTTTGATACTCATGCAATCACCTTCTCAAATTTAGTGGTACTTCTATATGGCCCCACAAGTGCAAGGGTAGCGGGAGCGCTAAACAAGTCGCGTGCTAATTGATGAATTTGCTCGGGTGTTACTGCTTTGACCTTGCTCAAGATTTCATCGAAACTCATGATCTCGCCATAAACAAGTTCGCTCTTGCCAATTCGGCTCATGCGAGAGCCAGTATCTTCCTGGCCGAGAATTAAGCCGCCAGTTACCGCTCCCTTTGCTCTAGAAATCTCTTCATCAGTTAAACCATATTGCGCTACTGATTCACTTATTTCGCGCATCAATTTAATTACTTCTTCCGCTTTCTCGGTCCGGCATCCAGCATAGAAAGCTAACGTTCCAGTACCTGCAAATTGTTGTGGATAGGCATAAGTTGTATATGCCAGACCGCGCTTCTCACGAATCTCCTGAAACAACCTTGATGCCATTCCGCCACCAATTGCTGAAGATAAAACGCTAAGTGCGAATCTGCGGTCATCACTGCGGGCTAAACCCGGAAAGCCATAGAGAATATGGGCTTGCTCAGTCTTGCGATCAATCAAACCAATTTCACCAAGACCTGGTGTTTTAATCGGAGTGGATGCTCTAACTTCATATTTATTATTTGGAACATCAAGGAAGCTATCCCTGGAGATCGCAGCTTCAACCATCTTTACAACTTTTTTATGTTTAATATTTCCAGCAACTGAAACAACTAAATTCTCTGGCTGATAGTGCTTTTTATAGTAATTAAAGATTGAAGCGCTTGGCATCTTATTAATCGAATCAACAGTTCCCAAGATTGAACGGCCAACAGGTGAATCACCGTAATAGGTATCTAAATAGAGTTCATGAATATAGTCAGATGGATCATCGTCGCGAACGGCGATTTCACTCAAAACAACCTTACGCTCGGAATCAACATCTTCCGCAGTGAAAGTTGAAGAGGTAATCAAATCTGTAACAACATCGATTGCTAAAGGTAGGTCAGTATCGATTACTCGGGCATAAAAACAGGTGTATTCCTGACCGGTAAATGCATTCATTTCGCCACCAACTGCTTCAATCGAAGATGAAATTTCGAGAGCGGTACGGCGCTTTGTTCCTTTGAAAAGTAAATGTTCTAGAAAGTGGGAAGCTCCCGCGACGGATTTAGATTCATCGCGAGAGCCAACATTTGCCCAAATTCCTACCGCAGCGGATCTCGACGTACTGACTTCTTCAGTAACAATTCGCAGCCCGCTGGGCAAGATTGTCTTACTCAATTATTCGCCGGCTTCCTTACCAGGAACCGTGCCATCTGCAAGAACTGGAACCAATGAGAACTTACCCTTTGGATCTATCTCTGCAATTTCAACTTGTATCTTCTCGCCAACCTTCATAACTTCTTCAAGGTTTTCGATGCGCTTTCCACCATGCAATTTACGAATCTGCGAGATGTGAAGCAATCCATCTTTACCTGGAACAAGTGAAATAAAAGCACCGAATGTTGCAAGCTTCACGATACTTCCGTTGAAGCGCTCTCCCACCTTTGGAACAACTGGGTTTGCGATTGCATCAATCATGGCCTTAGCAGCTTCTGCTTGTGATCCTTCGAGTGCGCCGATGTAGACAGTTCCATCATCTTCGATGGTGATATCTGCGCCGGTCTCATCTTGAATCTGGTTAATCATCTTGCCCTTAGGTCCGATGATTGCGCCAATAAGATCAACAGGAACCTTGACCGAAATAATGCGAGGAGCAAGAAGGCTCATCTCATCAGGTGCATCGATTGCTTGGTTCATGATGTCAAGAATTGTTAGACGTGCTTCTTTTGCTTGAAGCAGTGCTGATGCCAAAATTGATGCAGGAATTCCATCAAGCTTGGTATCTAGTTGCAGCGCAGTAACGAAGTCCTTTGTTCCTGCAACTTTAAAGTCCATATCGCCGAAAGCATCTTCTGCTCCAAGAATATCTGTGATTGCTACGTATTCAGTCTTGCCATCAACGACATCTGAAATCAGACCCATTGCAATACCTGCAACTGCTGCCTTCAGTGGGACACCAGCATTTAGCAGTGACATAGTCGATGCACATACTGAACCCATTGATGTTGAACCGTTAGATCCAAGAGCCTCTGAAACTTGGCGAATTGCATATGGGAATTCTTCACGTGTTGGAAGAACTGGAACCAATGCGCGCTCTGCAAGTGCACCGTGGCCGATTTCGCGACGCTTTGGTGAACCAACACGACCAGTCTCGCCCACAGAATATGGTGGGAAGTTGTAGTTGTGCATATAACGCTTGTGATTCTCTGGGCTCAAAGTATCTAGTTGTTGTTCCATCTTTAACATGTTCAAAGTTGTAACACCAAGGATTTGAGTCTCGCCACGTTCGAAGATTGCTGAACCGTGAACGCGAGGCATAACTTCAACCTCTGCAGTGATTGCACGAATATCGCGAATTCCGCGACCATCGATACGAATCTTGTCGCGTAGCACGCGTTGGCGAACTAGCTTCTTTGTAACTGAACGAAGGGCTGCAGAAACTTCTTTCTCACGGCCTTCGAAGCTAACAGCAAGCTTCTCTTTAACAGCTTTGTTGATTTCATCTAGCTTTGTTTCGCGCTCTTGCTTTCCAGCAATTGTTAGCGCCTTAGCCATGTCATCTTTTGCTTCTGCTTCAACTGCAGCAAATGCATCATCTTGGTAATCCAAGAAGACTGGGAATTCGCCGGTTGGCTTTGCAGCAACCTTTGCAAGATCCATCTGCGCTTGGCAGAGAATACGAATAAATGGCTTTGCAGCTTCTAGACCTTCGCCAACAATCTCTTCAGTTGGTGCTTTTGCGCCAGCCTTGATGAGGTTAATTGTCTGAGTTGTAGCTTCTGCTTCAACCATAATGATTGCAACATCGCCATCAATAATTGAACCAGCAACAACCATGTCGAAGACTGCTTTCTCCAAATCAGAGTGATTTGGAAATGCAACCCATTGGCCTTCAATCAAAGCAACGCGAACGCCACCGATTGGACCAGAGAATGGCAAGCCAGCAAGTTGTGTTGACATTGATGCTGCGTTAATTGCAAGCACGTCATACATATGATCAGGGTTAAGTGCCATAACAGTTACGACAACTTGAACTTCATTACGAAGTCCCTTTACGAATGATGGACGAAGTGGTCGGTCAATCAAACGACAGGTAAGAATTGCATCTTCTGACGGACGACCTTCACGACGGAAGAAAGATCCTGGAATCTTTCCTGCGGCATACATACGCTCTTCTACATCCACAGTTAGTGGGAAGAAATCGAATTGATCCTTTGGCTGCTTTCCAGCAGTTGTTGCAGAGAGCAACATTGAATCATCATCTAAATAAACAAGCGCAGTTCCTGACGCTTGACGTGCTAGGCGGCCGGTTTCGAACCGGATTTCGCGCTTTCCATATTTGCCGTTATCAATTACTGCAACGGCGGTCTTAACATCTTGACCTTCCATAGGTCGACTCCATTTCTAATGAACACACATCAGCAACGGATCTTCGATGGAAGCCCACGGGATCTATTTATTTTATAAAGATAGAAGGCCCGGAAGCCACAACCGAGGACCGATTTACTGATGAGTGAGTTTTGCTAATTTAGCGACGAATACCGAGTTTTTCGATAATCGCTCTGTAACGTGTTACATCGGTCTTTGCAAGATATTGCAAGATACGACGACGCTTACCGACCATAAGAATTAGACCACGACGGTTGTGATGATCGTTCTTATTTACCTTTAGGTGTTCGGTGAGTTCTTCAATTCGCTTTGATAGCAATGCGACCTGTGCTTCAGGGCTTCCTGTGTCAGTAGCGGAAGCGCCATACTTTGCAATAATTTCTTTTTTAACTGATGGTTGTAAAGCCATTTGGTACTCCCTTTACTTTCACGAGGGCCTCGGTGTGATTCACGAAGGCTCGATTGCTCGCTTGTTGTGGGGCAAGGCTACCAGCGCCATTTGATCTGGAGAAATCCACCCGATCTGCTCTTATTTTAAGCGGGTAAATCCTGTCAATTCCGCGGCAGTATCACAATCGGCCTTCATCTGAATTAGCAAGGAATCTAGCGAATCAAATTTCAAGGTATCGCGAAGTCGGTGTGTGAATTCAACGGTTGCGAGATGATCGTACAACTCTAAATCTTTCTGATCAATTGCATATGCCTCAACCTGACGGCCACGCACGCCAGGAAAAGTTGGATTAGTGCCAATTGATATTGCTGCTGCCCAGCGAACGTTTTCGACAGTTAACCAACCTGCATAAACGCCATCCGCCGGAATACATGCAAGAGAATCAAGTCCAATATTCGCAGTTGGATATCCAATTTCACGTCCGCGCTTTTCGCCATGAACAACTGGTCCAACTAAGTAATGGCTGCGTGTTAATAGTTCTGAAGCGCGATCAACATCGCCATCGAAGATTAAGCCGCGAATCCGAGATGATGAAACTGGATTTCCACGATTCTCTGAGAGCTTCACTATTGTTGTGTCAAAACCTTTTTTCGACTTCTGCAGTGTTTGTGAAGTACCTTCGGCTTTATGACCAAAGGTGAAGTTTTCACCGACAACAACGTGAGTTGCAGCAAGTTGTTTTACTAAGATTTGATCTATAAATTCTTCGGGTGTTAGTGCTGCAAATTCTTTGGTGAAACCAATAACTACAACTTCATCAGCGCCATGGGCTTTCAACTGAGTTATGCGATCTTCAAGTGGAAGCAATTGCATCGGAGTTCGTTCTGGTGCAAAGATCGATGTTGGATGTGGATTGAAAGTTAGCGCGATAACTCTGCCTTCTGCTTTTGCTACTTTCAATAGCTCTTGGTGTCCAGCATGAACGCCATCGAAGATTCCGATGAGAATGCAGTTTCCAGATTGAGCCATTGGATTATTCTTTCACGCTTACCAGGGTTGGGGTTGCAACAAACTTTCCATCTATCTCTTTATCTAAGAGCAACGCCACAAACTCCCCACTCTGATCTAGGGCGGCGACTGCTCCATTCTTGTTACTTGCAGGAATAACGCGACCAAAAGAGATTTCATTCGCTTCTGCGAAATCTATGGTTCGAATCGGCAAGATTCGTGAGATTCCAGATGCTACTGAGATTAAATTATTGCCATCGAGCTCAGAGCACTCTGTTATGTCGAATGGTGAAACTAAAGTGCGCCTAAGTGAAGTTAGATGGCCGCCAACTTTTAACAGATCACCAAGATCGCGCGCGATAGCCCGAATATAAGTTCCAGCGCTACAAGTTACGACAACTTGGACATCAATAAATTCGCCAAAGGCAGTTATTGATAGAACATCTATTTCGGAGATATGAACCTCGCGGGCAGGGATATCTACAACTTCCCCATCGCGAACTCTCTCGTGTGCACGCTTGCCATCTATTTTTATTGCAGACACTGAACTAGGTTTTTGTGCGATGTTGCCGATAAACTTCGTTACACCTTCACGCACTTGATCTTCACTAATTCCAGATGCATCTGTCGTTGAAATTACTTCACCTTCACGATCATCAGTGTGTGTTGCCTGGCCCAAGCGAATAGTTGCTTCATATCTCTTGGTACCGTCCGTTACATATTGCAAAAGTCTGGTCGCGGCGCCAACACCTAATACCAAGACTCCTGTCGCCATTGGATCGAGAGTTCCAGCATGCCCAACTCGCTTTGTACCAAATACTTTTCTCGCCTTAGCCACAACGTCATGACTTGTCATGCCTGCGGCTTTATCAATCAGCGCGAAGCCATGCATAATTATTTTTACTCTTCAGCGTGCTTATATGGATCAGCTTCGCCAGCTGGCTTTGCACCTTCACGAGCTTTAGCAAGTTCGGCATCTTTGCGCGCAACTTCAAATAACAAATCGTTCATTGCAGATGCGCTCTCTTGTAAACCATCTTGGAAGAATTCAAGTGATGGCGTAATTCGAAGCCCAAGAGTTCGTCCAACTTCGGTTCGCAACATTCCGCGCGCTGAATTAAGGGCAATTGCAGTAGCGCTTTGTGCCGCTTCATCACCAAGAACGGTGTAGAAAATTGATGCTTGTTGTAGATCGCCAGTTACTCGAACATCAGTAAGAGTTATGAAGCCAAGACGCGGATCTTTTACCCGCGTCTCAAGAGCTCCGGCAACAATCTCTTTGATTCGGTCTGCCACTTTCAATGCACGATTCGAGGCCATTTGTTATGCGCGCTTCTTCTCGCGTAACTCGTAGGTCTGAATGATGTCGCCAACTTGAATGTCTTTGAACGAACCAAGTCCGATACCGCACTCGTAGCCATCCTTAACTTCAGTTGCATCATCTTTGAAGCGGCGCAGTGAATCAACCACTAGACCTTCGCCAACTAGAACGCTATTTCGAAGTGTTCTCGCCTTAGCGTTACGTCGAATAGTTCCATCTTGAACCAAGCAACCAGAAATGTTTCCGAACTTACTTGATTTGAAGATGTCGCGAACTTCAGCGTTGCCAAGAATTACTTCTTCAAACTCTGGCTTTAGCAAGCCCTTGAGTGAAGCTTCAATCTCTTCGATTGCATTGTAGATAACGGTGTAGAAGCGAATTTCTACGCCTTCAACTTCAGCAAAGATTGCAGTTTGTGGTTCTGGCTTAACATTGAAGCCGATGATTACTGCAGTCGAAGCAGATGCAAGAGTTACATCGCCCTTTGTGATTGCACCAACACCGCGGTGGATAACGCGAAGATCAACATCGCTTCCAACATCGAGTTGTAGCAAGGCATCTTCCAGCGCTTCAACCGAACCAGAAACGTCACCCTTAAGAATGAGGTTAAGTGTGCTGATCTTGGATTGCTCCATAAAGTCTTCAAGTGAAACTTTCTTACGAGTCTTAGCAAGTAGCGCATTTCGCATAGCGAGTTGACGCTTCTCGGCAATCTGACGAGCAGTTCTGTCATCTTCAGCAACGATAAATGAATCGCCAGCACCAGGAACAGATGTGAAACCAAGTACCTGAACTGGACGAGATGGACCAGCTTCAGTAACGGCATCACCGTTCTCATCTAACATCGCACGAACGCGACCAAATGCTCCACCGGCAACAATTGCATCTCCGACATGCAGCGTTCCGCGTTGCACAAGAACTGTGGCAACTGGGCCGCGACCCTTATCTAGGTTCGCTTCAATTGCAACACCGCGAGCAACATCATCTGCAATTGCACGCAGATCGATTGCGGCATCAGCAGTAAGAAGAATTGCATCGATTAGGGCATCAATACCCTCGCCTGATTTAGCAGATACGTTGATGAACATAGTTGTTCCGCCGTACTCTTCTGCGATCAAGTTGTACTCAGTTAATTGTTGACGAATCTTGTCTGGGTTTGCACCCTCTTTATCAACCTTGTTTACCGCTACAACAATTGGAACATCGGCCGCTTGTGCATGGTTTAAGGCTTCAATTGTTTGTGGCATAACGCCATCATCTGCAGCAACAACTAGTACCGCGATATCGGTTACCTTCGCACCACGAGCACGCATTGCGGTGAACGCTTCGTGACCTGGAGTATCGATAAAGGTAATAGCGCGATTTTGACCCTCATGATCATGATGAATTTGATAAGCACCAATGTGTTGGGTGATTCCACCTGCTTCACCGCGACCGACTTCGGTCTTGCGGACAGCATCCAACAAACTTGTTTTACCGTGATCTACGTGGCCCATAACCGTAACGATTGGCGAGCGCACAACAAGATCTGCCTCATCGATATCAGCAAGTTCTTGATCAAGGTTAATGTCGAATTGTTCGAGAAGTTCACGATCTTCATCTTCTGGGCTCACAACTTGAATTTGATAACCAAGTTCTGCGCCAAGGAGCATGAAGGTATCTTCATCAACAGATTGAGTAGCAGTAACCATTTCACCTAAGTGGAATAGCGCTGAAACTAACGCTGCTGGATCGCCACCGATTTTTTCTGCGAAATCCATAAGTGTTGCGCCGCGACGTAAGCGAATTGTTGATTTGCCATCACCGTGTGGAATAACTGCGCCACCAAGTGAAGGCGCCGCCATATTGTCGAACTCTTCACGTAACGCTTTCTTACTCTTATGCGCCTTGCGAGATTTTCCGCCTTGCTTTCCAAATGCACCAGCAGTTCCGCCACGTTGATGACGTCCACCGCCTTTACCACCTGGACCACCTGGACCACCAAATGTTGTTGGTGCGCCACCAGCGTTTGCATTCGGTGTGCGATATGGAGAATTTGAATTTGGTGCGCTAGTTGTTGAACCACCGGGACCGCCTTGTCCGCCTTGTCCGGTTGGACGACCACCGCTTGTTGGTGCGCCAGTTGTTGGACGACCTTGTTGTGGTCTTGCAGCAAAACCTGGACGAACAGATCCTGGACGTGGACCTGACATTGGTGGACGTTCACCTGGACGCAATGGTCGTTGTGCTGGTGGACGTGGCATTGCATTTGCACCAGAACCACCACTTGAACCAAATGGATTATTTCCAGCGCGAGGAGGACGTGGCATTGAAGGAGTAGCAGGTCTAACCGCTGAAGTTGGAGTTACTGGTGCGACTGGTGCGACTGGTGCGACTGGTGCAACTGGAGCAATCGGAATTTCACTCTGGGCTTTTGAAAGTTGTTCGCGGGTTGCTTCTGGAAGCGCAGCAAGTGCCGCTTCAATCTCTTCTGCAGTTGGGGCGACGGCTTTCTTGGCAGCAGTTTTCTTAGCTGCGGCTTTCTTAACTGGCTTTGGCGCAGCATCTGCGGGCTTGAGATCTGGGAACTTATCCATCAACTTGCGCACAACGGGTGCCTCAACGGTTGATGATGCAGAACTAACGAACTCGCCGACTTCTTGTAACTTAGCGAGGAGCTCTTTGCTCTCTAAACCTAAATC
>CANNIM010000026.1 GCA_947505195.1 Actinomycetota bacterium | reverse complement strand
GTAAGCATTGACTTAGTTGTATCGATCTTATGATTAACACTTGTTGGTGCCATTTGTTCGACACCTTTTGGCACTGTATATCCAGGATATGGATAAGAAGGGCGAATTCCATGTTGCCAGAAGTAGAAAGTTCCACCGTAATTGGATGGGACCATCGTCTTATACGCAGCGCCATTGCTTAACTTTCCATCGCAAGTGATAGTTCCAGTTTTAGCATCTGTCACACAAACTGGTTCAGCGGCTTGGGCTGGTGCTGCTACCGCAACAACTAGTCCAGTTGAAATCATTGCACTTGCACCAAGTGTTGCTATCAGTTTCTTGAGATTCATATTTTTCATTTTATCCTCACGCAACCTTTGGAAGCGCATCAGCAGCAATAGCTGGACGCTTGTAGTCGGAAATAGTTACTGCGCCAGATCCGGAATCGGTTGTGTAAACAACGCGCTTTCCATCAATTGGTGCAAGAAGTGTTGTGGCGTCATATTCCCCAAGCCAGAAACCAGTGAAGGCCTCATGAGTGGACTTTGAATAACCAAGTGGTGCAAATGCTGCGCTGCTTAACTTTGAACCATTGTTCTCAAGGTAGGCAATCAACTTTGCGCGGGTTAAATCTTTTCCAACTCCCATGAGTGCAGAAGTAGCAAGGTAAGCAATATTCATACCTTGCATCACATTGTTATCCCAACGCTTATCTGCGCCCTTATTGAAGTCATCATTGATCTTCTTAAATGCGGTGACATATTCATCAGTTGCATCTCCAGGAGCAGGAGCATGTGATGCTGAAATTGTTCCAGCAAGCATCGCTGCACTTGTTGCTGCAGGTACACCCTTTGAGCCAAGAATTGTCTGGAATGTTGTCGCATCTGCGCCAACGCTTATTACTGCCCACTTAGTTGGCTTATAAGCAATAGCACTGGCTGTCGCATAAGCAACGGCTGTAGCAGAAGAAACGGCCGCGATAATAACGATATCAACGCCATTAGCTTTCAGCTGTGAGAGTTGGCTTGCAAGGCCGATTGAACCTTGAGTTCCGGCAACGAATGATGCTGAAGTTTTCTTAGCCTCAAATTTGAGTCCTGCTGCAGTAAATCCAGCAAGCGCATTACGGCCGAAGTCATCTGATTGATACAAAATACCAATCTTCTTATCAGCGTACTTTTCCTTGAGATACTTTCCAAGAATTTTAGCTTCAACGGTATAAGTACCGAGACCACCAAATGTTGTTGGATACTTCTTAGGATCAGTATAGAAACCGCTATAGCCACTGTTTACAAAGATATCTGGAATCTTGCGACGGTTGATATCTTTGATGATTGAAACGTGGGTTTGAGTTCCAATTGATCCAAAGAATGCAAAAATCTTATCTTCGTTAATTAATTTAGAAGCAGTGCTGATTGTTAATCCAGCTTTGTAGGTATCATCTTTAACTACAAGCTTGATGCTGCGGCCATTGACGCCACCCTTTGAATTAACATAATCAAAGTAGGCGCGTGCTGCGTCATCTACCTTGTTATAACCAGGGCTTGCTGCTCCGGTTTGTGGCAATTGCATGCCTAGAACGATTTCAGAGGATGAAACCCCTGGATCACTGGCGGCAGATGCCGAAATGCTGCTTATTGCTAGAGACCCCACCAGCGCTGATGCGACTACGGTGAGAATCAGAGGTTTGCGAAGATTCACTGCATTCACTCTTTCTACTGCACTCTTGCCAAGGAACCGAGAAGCTCGGCCCATGGGAACCGGACGGGTGCGTCCGAATCTGCCCAAAGATTAACCGTGAGTTACGCCTAAGTGAATAGCCATGCTGGTCGATATTTATAACAATCGCGAAACTTTTACGCTCAGAGGTCCTAGAGCTGGAGCGAATTAGCAGATTAGTGCTTTTTCTTGTGGCGGAGGTGTTCTAACGCTCCAGCCGCCCCTCGGGGATTGAGGATGACAGTTAAAAGAAGCAGTAGGCCAATCGCTAGCGCAGGTAGGTAGATGCCAACCGTTTCTGGAATCGCTAAATTATTCGTCACTTTTTCAATTAGATCTGGCAGAAAAACAATTACGAAAGTTCCAAAAATTGCGCCACCGATAGAGCGCAAGCCACCGATTACTGCAGCGGTCAGAAGAGTTAGAGAGAGATCGGTTGGATAAACACTCGGTGCAACAAGTCCGCGAAAACCATAAAGCGCACCAGCCAATCCTGCTAACCCCGATGCGCAAACAAAAACAATTACCTTTGTTCGTCCGATATTAATTCCAGCAAGTGATGCAGCGACTTCATTGTCACGAACCGCGCGCCAAGTTCGGCCGATTCTGGTATTTGAAAGGTTTAAAACTGCGAATAGCGCAACAGCAGTAAATGGTAGAACAACATAAAGAGACCACTCTTCAATACTTACTTCGCCAATTAATTTAGTTAACCATTCAGGGGGCATCCCGTAATCGACACTTAATCCAACATCTCCACTAAAGAAAGTTTCGAATCGGACTGCGATTGATGGAATTGCAAGAGCCATAACCAATGTTGTTCCTGCCAAATATGGCCCGCTTAGCCTTGCAGCAGCAAGTCCAAGAAATAAACCAAATAGCGCAGATACAAATATTGCCAAGATAAATGCGAGCCACATTGACAGTCCAAGGCGAGTGACTAGCAAGGCAGAGCTATATCCACCAACAGCCATGATTGCACCTTGACCAAGTGAAATTTGACCAGATGCGCCAGTCAATAAGGTAATCGAAAGAACTGCAATCAAGAGCATCGCAATATTTGCTAGTTGTGATTGGTTATATGGCTCGAATTGGTTGCTCAGCAGAATAAAGAAGAGGAATAAGAATAGTGACAACAGTGTGCTGCGCAGCCCAATTACTTTATGAGTTTTAACTTTAGACACTTCGCACCTCTTTGCTGCCAAGAATTCCTTGCGGCCTAAGGAAAAGGGCTAGTAACAAGAAGGCTAGAATCGCGATAAATACATTTTCTGGGGCGCTATAAACATTTACGAATGAGATTACATATCCCAAAATAAATCCGCCAAGTACTGACCCGGCAAGACTTGAAAGTCCACCAACAACGGCGGCTGTGAAACCAATAATTAATAGTAAATCTAAAGTATTTGGTGAGAGATTTGTCCGTGGTGTTACTAGCAGCCCCGCAAGAGAAGAAGCAATTCCAGATATCGCCCAACCCAAAGTACGAACCGAACCAACTTTAATTCCACTTAAACGGGTTACTTCTGGGTTGAGTGCACTTGCCCGCATGGCAAGTCCCATTCCAGTTTTTGTAAAGAAGATTGTTGTTAAAACTAAGGTTAAGAATACGGTTCCAATTACAAAGAGATCAAAGCCGGTAATTGCAAGGCTAGTGTCACCTATTTTTATCGCATTTGGCGCGACTGGCGATGGAAAGCCTCGCTCTTCACCCGCCCAGAAAATTCCGGCAAGGGCCTTTAAAACTCCGAGAATTCCAAGTGAGGCAATAACTGGAATCGTTGTTCTCATTGATTGGCTATTTAACAATTGGGAATTTTTACGCGATGTAAGTGGTCGCATTAATCCAAGATCAACTAGTGCGCCGAGTGCTGCGCCGCTAATTAGGGCGATTAAAAAGGCGCTCCAATATGAGTAATTATTCTGGATTAATTGTGATGCAATATAAGTCGTGAACATCGCTTGACCCATTTGCGCAAAATTAACTACTCCTGCGCTGCGCCAAACTAAAACTAAGCCAAGTGATACAAGTGCATAGATTGCACCCTGCGCCGTACCAGAGAAGAAGGCGGTTAAGAATGGCGTCATCTAGTACCCCAAGTAAGCAGCTCGAAGCGATGAATCGGCGGCCATTTCCTTAGCGGGCAGATCTGCAACAACTTTTCCAAGGGCTAATAAAATTCCGTGGTCCGCAACGGCAAGAGCGGTATTTGCATTCTGTTCAACGAGCAAAACCGTTAAACCAGTTGATCTACATAATTCATTGATGATGCTAATTATTTGAGCGGCTATCAGTGGCGCTAAACCAAGTGAAGGCTCATCTAATAACAACAACTTCGGACGTGAAACTAAGGCCCGACTAATCGCCAACATCTGTCGTTCGCCACCCGACAATGATCCTGCTGGTTCGTTGCGACGCTCATGAAGTATTGGAAAGAGTTCGTAAACTTCTTTTGTAGCGATTGTTAAATCCCCTCGTGCAATTCGCTTCCGAAAGAGGCCACCGAGCTCAATATTTTCAGCAACGCTTAATTGCGAAATAACGGCATGCCCTTCAGGGACTTGGGAGATTCCACTTCTAACGATTGCTTCTACGCTCTTGTGAGTTAGCTCTTCATCAAACCACGTAATTGAACCGCTAGATGGTCGTTCTAGCCCAGAAATTGTTCGAAGCAAGGTGCTCTTGCCAGCACCATTTGCACCGATAACCGTTGTGATCAAACCAGGCTTTGCTTGAAACGAGATGCTATCGAGCGCCTTGATTGAAGCGAATTGCGTTACAAGATTAGTTATAGCAAGCATCAGATACCGAGTTTGGAATTCTCATCTGGATTATCAGTGTGACCTAAATAAGCCTCAATTACAGCTGGATTACGTTTAACCTCATCAAAATTGCCGGCAGCAATTAACTTTCCAAAGTTGAGAACACTTACCGAATCTGAAATATCACGAACAAAATCAACATGGTGTTCAACGATAAGAATGGAGCAGCGACGTTTAATCTGTTTTATTAGCGCGGCAAGTGCATCAATATCATCTTGACCTAAACCAGCAGCAGGTTCATCGAGAAGTAAGAGTTTGGGATTTATTACCAGTGCTCGTGCAAGTGCAACTCGCTTTGAATCAGGATAGCTAAGTTCAGATGGCTTGCTGCCAATTAGCCCAGTAGCGCCAGTCCAAGCGAGAGCTTCTTCTGCACGTTCTTTGAGCCCAGCTTCAACTTTGCCAGAAAGCCCAAAGAGCTCTTTCATAAAATTCGGTTTGTAATTCTTATCCGCCCCAACCATTACATTCTGAAGAACTGATAGTTCGTTAAATAATCCAACGCCTTGCAATGTCCGAGTAATACCTAAATCAACTAATTCATGTGGCTTAGGAAATTCTCGCTTTACGCCTTCAAATGCAAATGTTCCGGAGCCACTTTTTACTAAACCTGAGATGCAATTAAGGACTGTAGTTTTCCCAGCCCCGTTAGGTCCGATCAGACCTACAACGCTATTTTTGGGAACATCAATCGAGACGTTTGTTAACGCTTCTACGCCACCAAAAGAGACCGATAGGTTTGAGATGGCTAACAGGGATGAACTCACGCGTAGATTCTAGGCACGCGAGTGGCGATTCGAGTGACCATTTCATAATTAATTGTTCCTGCGGCTTGCGCCCAATCATCAATTGAATATCCAAGTGGGCCAAATATCTCAGCAATATCCCCAATTTTCGCATCTGAGTCCGGCCCTAAATCAACTACGAATTGATCCATAGATACTCGGCCAATTATTGGGGCTTTTGCGCCAGCAATAAATACTCCAGCGGCGCTCGTTGTGTTACGTGGTATGCCATCGGAATATCCCATGGTGATAATTGCAAGTTTGGTATCGCGAGAAGTTTTTTGAGTTCCGCCATATCCAACTGGCGAACCGGCAGGAACTCGCTTTACTAAATGTACTTCTGCTTTAAGGGTCATTGCGGGTTCAAGGTTCAAAGATTCCGAGGAGCCAAGAGTTTTTACATCCGGACTCAAGCCATACATTGAAATTCCCAAGCGGATGATGTCGTTGTGTGATGTTTGATTCGTAAGAATCGCAGCAGAATTAGCAAAGTGGACATATTTTGGATTAATTCCCTGTTCTCGCAGCTCTGTTAATTTAGCTTCGAACTCCTGAAGCTGTTTTTCATTCGCAATTTCATCTGGTTCATCGGCTCTTGCAAAGTGTGACCAGAAGCCAATAACTTCAACATCTGCACCTTTGATCGCAATCAAAAATTCTTGCCACTCACCGAGCAAGCCACCTCGACTCATTCCAGTATCTACCTCGATATGAACTCGTGGCGTTTTACCAACCGCCTTACCTGCCGCAACCACAAGTTCTAGATGCCTCAAGGATGGAATAGATAGATCAATATTGGAATCAATTGCTGCCTTGAAATCTGCACTAGGTGGAGTAAGCCAGGCAATAAGTGGTGTGGTAACTCCACTTTCGCGAAGCGTGAAAGCTTCTTCGAGTAAGGCAACTCCAAGCCAGGTAGCACCTGATTGAATTGCACATTTAGCAATTGGAATTAAGCCGTGACCATATGCATCTGCTTTAACGACAGCAAGAATTTCTGCCGAAGTTGCATTCTTGATCAGCGCAATGTTATTTGCGATTGCCTTTAAATTAACTTCAACTACCGCGCGCATTAATCAGCCTCGACAATCACCATGGCGGATGCAATTCCACCGTCATGCGAAAGCGTTAAATGCACCTTGTGATTTGCTAAGCGATTGGCCATCTCTCCAGTAAATAAAAAATTTGGTTTTCCGCTCGTTTCATTAACGACTTCGGCCTCTTGCCAATTGAAAGCCGACTTGGCATTAAGTGCTTTAGCTAGCGCCTCTTTTGCAGCAAATCTCGCCGCCAGACTGGAAACTTTGAGTTGTGACTCATTTGGCGTAAACACGCGATTTAGCAAGGCTGGGGTGCGATCCAATGACTCTTGGAAGCGATCGATTGCAACAACATCAATTCCAATTCCAATTATGGGCGCCACTATGAGGGCTGCTTATCTGATGGAAAAAAACGGTCAATTGCAATAATTGCTACTAGTAAGGCGCCACCAATGAATACGCCACCAAGTAGATCTGAGAACCAATGGGTGTTCCTAATTAACGAAACAATCACAACAGTTGTGGTGATTAGCCCAACTATTGGATATAACTTTATGCCCTGAAATGGTGCGCGATTTGTGTAACGATAAATTAAGTAGGCAAGGAGCCCCCAAGTAATTAGCGCATTTGAAGCGTGACCACTTGGATATGACATGCCACCGGCCTGTAAATCATCAATATAAAGTCTCGGCTTAGTTCTACCAATATAAATTTTAGTAGCACCTACAACTAAATTAAGTGAGACCAGCGCCAAGATTGATAGATTTATTGGACGAAATGATTTGAATCTCCAACTAATAATCGCGGCACTTATCAAGAGAACTGTTGCAGTGAACCAGCGAAGTCCAAGATCATCTAGTCCGATCAGAATATGACCTGCTAATCCTTTGAATTGTGGATTTTTTAAATCTAAAATGTAATGATCTAGGTGATAAAGCCAGCCGCGAGTTATCACTTGTTGGGTAATAAAGAGAAAACCTAAGAATAAAAGCCCCGAAACTCGAAGGGCATGAAACATTTCATGTCGACGTTTCGTTAATTGTTCTGTAGTCATTTCACTCGACCGTTACTGATTTTGCTAGGTTGCGCGGTTGATCAACGTCATTTCCTCGAGCAATTGCCATCTCATATGCTATTACTTGCAACGGTACGACCGACAGAACTGGTTGTAAGAACTCATGAGTTGTGGGAATGCGAACCAAATAATCCGCTGAAGCAAGTTCCGAATCTGCAATTGCAATTATCACTGCGCCTCTAGCCTTCACTTCTTGAATATTAGATGCCATCTTCTCCGCCAATAATGTACCCGCCGGTGGGGCTATTGCAACTACAGGTGTTCCCTCTTCAATTAGCGCAATCGGGCCATGTTTCAATTCACCACCAGCAAAACCTTCGGCTTGCATGTAGGCCAACTCTTTTAACTTTAAGGCGCCCTCAAGCGCAGTGGGAAATCCAACATGGCGGCCAAGAAACAACATTGAGGTTACGGTTGAAAATTTTCTAGTTAGTTCACGGAGCGGTTCGACGGTCTCCAAGACCTGCTCAACTTTTGCGGGAAGTTCGGAGAGTTCAAGTTCAATCTCTTCAATAAGTTCTTGTGAAATTACTCCTCTGATTCGTCCTAAATGAAGTCCAATTAAATACATCGCAATCAATTGGGTTTCAAATGCTTTAGTAGATGCAACTGCTATTTCTGGACCAGCGTGCGTGTAGAGAACGGCGTCAGATTCGCGTGGGATTGTTGACCCATTTGTATTGCAAACAGCGAATATTCTGGCGCCCTTCTCTTTGGCATAGCGCATCGCCATCAAGGTATCCATGGTTTCACCAGATTGAGAAATTGGTATCAGCAAAGTATTTTCATTGACACTTGGATCGCGATATCTATATTCCGATGCCAACTCAACATCGACTGCAATATCGGCCCATTTTTCAATCGCGTACTTGCCAACTAGTCCGGCATTGAACGCAGTTCCACAAGCAACAATTACCACCTTTTCAATTCCAACTAAGTTAATTCCTTTTGTTACCTCGCTATCTAAACCCTTAATCCGCCCAAGCAAGGTGTCGGCAATTGCCTTTGGTTGCTCGAAAATCTCTTTAAGCATGAAATGTTCAAAGCCACCACGCTCTGCAGCAGATGCATCCCACGAGATTTCATACTCATTGTGTGGCAATACTTTTCCAGATAAATCAGTGATAACAATTGAGTCCGCCGTAATATCGGCAACTTCATCTTGGCCTAATTCGAGAGCGCGCTTGGTATGTGAAATAAATGCTGAAACATCTGATGCAAGGAAGTTTTCACCATTACCAACACCTACTACTAGCGGTGAATTTCGCCGGGCCCCAACAATTCGCCCTGGATCGTCACTATGGATAGCAAGAAGTGTGAATGAGCCACGTAACTGTTTGCAGATATCACGCATAGCAGCCGCTAAATCGCCACCACGCTTCTTTCGAGCATCACTTAACAAGTGGGTTACGGTTTCGGTATCAGTCTCTGATTTAAAGACATGCCCTACTTTTTCTAACTCGCGGCGCAATTCTAAATAATTTTCGATAATTCCATTGTGAATTACTGCCAACTTACCTTCGTTATCAAGATGTGGATGCGCATTCACATCTGTTGGTCCACCATGTGTTGCCCACCTGGTGTGCCCGATACCGCTATGTGAATTAGGAATTTTAGCTCCAAGAATTTCCTCTAAGTTCCCTAACTTCCCAGCTCGCTTTTCAATCCAAAGTTTTTCACCAGGATTTGTTATGAGCGCGATTCCCGCAGAGTCATAACCGCGATATTCAAGTTTGCGCAGCCCCTCAAGAACGGGTGTTAGAGCAAGTTCTTTTCCGGTGTAACCAACAATGCCACACATGGGGAAGGCTCCTTAGAAACTTACGAGAGTTCTAATCTTACAAGTGAAGCAAGTTTCTGGGCTATTTCCTCAGCAACGCTCTGGCTTTCTGCTTCAACCATAACCCGAACTAGCGGTTCGGTTCCTGATGCGCGCAACAAGATTCGACCCGATGTTCCAAGCTTTGCTTCATATTCACCAATTGCAACTGCAATTGCTTTAGAGCTTTCAAGTTTCTCTTTCTTAACATCTTCAATGTTTATCAATACTTGTGGGAACCGATCCATAACCTTCGCAAGTTCAGCTAGTGGTTTCTTGCTTCTTGCCATTACAGACATCAATTGCAGCGCCGTCAATAAGCCATCACCGGTATTCGCAAAATCTCGCATAATTATGTGGCCTGATTGTTCGCCACCAAGTTTGTGGCCATTTGCCAACATTTTTTCTAAGACATAGCGATCGCCAACCGGAGTCTTTTCAAATGAGATTCCAGCGTCAGACATCGCCTTAATGAATCCAAGATTTGTCATAACAGTTCCAACAACGGTTTGGACCTTCCATTCATTAGCCAAGATCGCCAGAATGAAATCTCCGTCAATTACATTACCTGCAGCATCTATTGCCAGTGCGCGATCTGCATCGCCATCGTGGGCAATACCCAAATCTGCGCCGTGCTTCTTTACTGCTGCGATTAAGTTTTCTAGATGTGTTGAACCACAATTTTCATTAATGTTTAAGCCATTTGGCTGATTGGATATTGCAATAACTTCAGCGCCTGCTCGAGCATAAACTTCCGGGGCCACATCTGATGCCGCACCATTTGCGCAATCAACGACGACTTTTATTCCAGCTAGATTTGTATTTAGTGATGAAAGTAAGTGATAGATATATCTTTCTGCTGCAGATTCATCAACTATTACTCGGCCTACGTCCCGGCCAATTGGGCGATCCCAAGGTTCATTAAGGCGGGCTTCAATTGCTGCTTCTAGAGCGTCATCTAACTTTCCGCCGCCTTTAGCAAAGAATTTAATTCCATTATCTGGCATTGGATTGTGTGATGCGCTAATCATTACGCCGAGATCTGCGCCAGTAGATGCGACTAGGTGTGCAATCGCTGGTGTTGGAAGAACTCCGACTTTATAAACATCAACTCCGGCACTTGCTAAGCCCGCAACAATTGCAGCTTCGAGAAATTCACCAGATGCGCGCGAGTCTTGTCCGACAATTGCTACGGGGCGATTTTTTGATATTGCGCCAACTTCGGCTAATACATGCGCAGCAGCAACAGCTAAATCGAGAGCGAGTTCCGCAGTGAGATCGCGATTGGCAACACCTCTGACACCATCAGTGCCAAAGAGAGCCATATTTGATTGAGTGAATTAACGCTTGCTGTATTGAGAACGCTTACGTGCCTTCTTTAGGCCGTACTTCTTACGTTCGATAACACGAGCATCACGTGCAAGGAATCCAGCCTTCTTAAGCGCCGGACGGTTTGCATCACGATCGATTTCATTTAGCGCACGAGCAACGCCTAAACGAAGTGCTCCTGCTTGTCCTGATGTTCCGCCACCATTGATACGGGCTACAACATCGAATTCATTCTCAGCACCAACTGTGCGGAAAGGTTCTGACACTAATTGTTGGTGAACTTTATTTGGGAAATAAACTGCTAGCTCTTTGCCATTAACGATCCACTTTCCTGAACCAGGAACTAAGCGAACGCGGGCAACTGCTTCTTTACGACGACCAGTTCCGCCACCAGGTGCAAGAACACCTTTACGACCAGGTGCAATACCAGGAGTTGATGATGAGTAAGAAGTTGGAACTTCTTCAACATCGGTATCGATTGCTGTATCAAAATCAGACATTTATATGGCTCCTGTTACTTACTTAGTCATCTGGGAAACTTGGGTGAATACGAAAGGTGTTGGGTTCTGCGCAGCATGTGGATGTGCTGGTCCTGCGTAAACCTTTAGCTTTGAACCAACAGTGCGGCCCAACTTATTCTT
>CANNIM010000025.1 GCA_947505195.1 Actinomycetota bacterium | reverse complement strand
GCGCTTTCGTGAACCGCAGGAGAGACGCCATGGGCGGAGAAAATAACGGTCTGGCCCTCTGGAACTTCATCATTTTCAGATACAAAAATTGCGCCGCGGGCTTCAAGAGTTGAGACCACGTGCTTGTTGTGGACAATTTCTTTACGGACATAGACCGGGGCGCCATAAAGATCCAAGGCCTTCTCAACTGTGACAACCGCACGATCAACACCTGCGCAATATCCGCGAGGAGCCGCCAGCAAGACCCGTTTTCCCATTTCCCAATCCTAATTGGTAAGCCGATTACTATCGACTCGTGCCAGATCCTTCGCAATCTTCTTTTACTTCCGTGACACCCTTTAGCGTCCGTGCCATATCTGAACGCATCGGTGCCATCGTTGATTCCCTAGATGAGGTCTGGATTGAAGGCGAGCTCTCTGAAATAAATGTAAGACCCGGTTCACCAACAATTTTTATGCGCCTTCGAGACACCAGCGCAGATATGAGTATTTCAGTTCGTTGCTTCAAAAATGTATTTGATGCGATTGCACCGTTAGAACAGAACGCCCGTGTTGTGATTCGTTCGAAGCCAACTTGGTGGACTAAAAATGGTTCGCTCTCTTTTAACATCTCTGAAATCCGCCAAGTAGGTGTCGGTGAACTAATGGCCCGCCTCGAGGCACTTAAGAATTTGTTAGCAGCAGAGGGTCTCTTTGATTTAGAGCGAAAGCAGCCGTTGCCATTTCTGCCAAATGTGGTCGGACTTATTTGCGGTCGCAATAGCGATGCCGGAAAAGATGTAGTTGAAAATGCAAAACGTCGCTGGCCTGGTGTGCAATTTGAAATACGTGAAGTCGCAGTTGCAAATGCGGCGGCAGTTTCTGAAGTGAGCGCAGCACTGCTAGATCTTGAAGCAAATCCAAACGTTGATGTAATTATCATTACCAGAGGCGGTGGCTCCTTTGAAGATCTACTTCCATTCTCGGATGAATCACTTCTTCGGTTGGTTGCTAGTTGCAAAACTCCAATCATTAGCGCAATTGGTCATGAGAAAGATTCACCACTTCTCGATTTAGTTGCAGATTGGCGCGCTTCTACACCAACAGATGCCGGAAAACGAGTGGTACCAGATATGGAAGAGGAGTTAGCTCGTATTTCTAATCTGCAAGATCGCGCTAATCGATTTATCCAAAGCCGAATAGATTTTGAATTTTCAAGGATTAAAGGCTTTATGGAGCGCCAAATAATGCGCGAACCCCAAACCATAATTTCAACTCGCCTTGAAATTGTTAATGGCTTTGTTGCCCGGTCGCATCGCGCCATGAGCGGTGCACTTGCAATCGCAGGTGAAGAAATTAGCGGCCTTCGAACTCAAGTTCGCACCCTCTCGCCACAGGCAACCTTGGACCGTGGCTATTCGGTAGTTCAGAAG
Source organism: Actinomycetota bacterium (assembly GCA_947505195.1). Lineage (GTDB taxonomy): Bacteria > Actinomycetota > Actinomycetes > Nanopelagicales > Nanopelagicaceae > AAA044-D11. Next base: position 10,139 of record CANNIM010000025.1, on the reverse strand, counting down.
AGCGATGGCTCGGTTGTTCGTACTGCAAGTGAATTAAAGCCTGGCGACAAACTTCGATTGCGATTGGCGCATGGCGAAGTTAACGCAATTACGGAGTAGATTACGAATATGGCCGCAGCTAAAGACCCAAAAAAATTAAGCTATGAAGAAGCCCGAGATGAATTAGCCGAAGTGGTTTCTACCTTGGAATCTGGGCAATCAACTCTTGAAGAATCGCTAGCGCTCTGGGAGCGCGGTGAAGAGTTAGCAAAAATTTGTCAGCGCTGGCTCGATGGTGCCAAAGCGAAACTTGCAGCAGCAAAGTCAGAATCTGAAAAGTAAATGCCAGAATTTAACTACAGCGATCTGCTGCCGATTGGGCCAGATAAGACAAAGTATCGCCTGGTTTCAACTGAAGGGGTATCGACTTTTTCTGCTGATGGCACCGAATTCTTAAAAGTCACACCAGAAGCAATAGAGAAATTAACTGCCGAAGCAATTCACGATATCAATCATTATCTGCGCGAGGAACACTTAACCCAGCTTGCTTCTATCTTGAAGGATCCCGAGGCTTCGCCAAATGATCGCTTCGTAGCGCTAGATCTATTAAAGAATGCAAATATTTCAGCAGGTGGAGTTCTTCCTATGTGTCAGGACACTGGAACTGCGCTAATTATGGGAAAGAAAGGCCAGCGCGTTCTAACTTCTACCAACGATGCCGAATCAATCTCTAAAGGTGTGTATGACGCATACACAACGCTAAATCTTCGCTATTCACAGTTAGCGCCAATTAGTACTTGGGAAGAGAAGAACACAGGAAACAATCTGCCTGCGCAGGTAGAAATTCACTCAGATTTTGAGCGTTCAGATGAATACAACTTCCTATTCATCGCCAAGGGTGGCGGTAGTGCAAATAAATCATTCCTATATCAAGAGACGAAAGCGGTCTTAAATCCAACTTCATTTATAACATGGTTAGATGAAAAACTTCGCTCCATCGGCACCGCAGCTTGCCCGCCGTACCACTTAGCAATTGTTATTGGTGGAACCAGCGCAGAACACACTGTTAAGACCGCAAAACTTGCCAGCACGCATTACTTAGATGAGCTACCGCGCAGTGGAGATGCAAAAACGGGCCATGGCTTTCGCGATGTTGAATTAGAAGAGAAAGTCCTTGAGCTAACCCGCACCCTGGGAATTGGCGCCCAATTTGGTGGAAAATATTTCTGTCACGATGTACGTGTAATCCGACTTCCTCGCCATGGCGCATCTCTTCCAATTGCAATTGCGGTTTCCTGTTCAGCAGATCGCCAGGCCAAGGCCAAGATCACCAAAGAGGGCATATTCCTTGAGGTACTAGAGCGCGATCCTGCGCACTTCCTGCCGGATACAACTGATGAACATCTCGACGATAACGTCGTGAATATTGATTTGAATCAGCCAATGACAGAAGTTCTAAAAGCGCTATCTAAGTACCCAATCAAGACTCGCCTCTCCTTAAATGGAACGTTGATTGTGGCTCGCGATTTGGCACATGCCAAGATAAAAGAGCTGTTGGATTCCGGTAAAGAACTTCCACAATATTTAAAGGATCACGCTGTTTATTACGCCGGTCCAGCCAAGACTCCTGCTGGCTATGCATCTGGTTCATTTGGACCAACAACCGCAGGGCGTATGGATTCATATGTTGATCAATTCCAGAAAGCTGGCGCCTCAATGATTATGTTGGCAAAGGGAAATCGCTCTAAAGCAGTTACTGATGCCTGTAAAAATAATGGTGGCTTCTACCTTGGATCTATTGGTGGACCAGCCGCAAGACTTGCTCAAGATTGCATCACTAAGGTCGAAGTTTTGGATTATGAAGAGCTAGGAATGGAAGCAGTTTGGAAGATCGAAGTCAGAGATTTTCCAGCTTTTATTGTTGTTGACGATAAGGGGAATGATTTCTTTGCCGAAACTTCAAAGCCAATAAGTATTGGCAGAGCACCTAATTAATTCTTAAGCCTTTTTTAGTAGTAATTTGAGCGCTGTTTTTTCCAGAGCGCATTACAAGGGGTCTGATATCTGGCCTTGATATAGGAAAGTCCCCACTTAATTTGGGTGACTGGGTTGGTCCGCCAATCAGTTGAAATGATCTCCATCTTTATCGCAGGTAACGCTTGTGGAATTCCATGGGCGCCGCTTCGATAATTGTGGGCTCGGAAATTCCAGTGGCTCTCGCCATTCCAGAGTTTGGTCAGGCAGGTAAATTGTCTGGTGTTATCCCATTTTTTATACTTAGCTCCAGAGCTTGAAATCAATTCTTTGGCAACGCGTTTAGCGCCTTTAGGGCTCTTTGCCATTTCAACTTGGCGAGCGGCGATCGAAACTAGAGCGATTGCATTGGCATCAACCGAGGCGACGCCATTTAGATCAAGAGTAATTCCATTTTCAGATGGTGCTGGGTTTTCAGGAACGACAGTTAGGGCCGGCAAGTTATCTGGAACTGCCACAAATTGGTCGAAATTTCCTTGGGCATATGTCGTATCCACAGACCCGATGAAGACAATGAAGAAGGCGGTGCTAAGAACCAGCCTCGTCGATCTAAAAATCTTGTTCATCTCACCCCTCCTTTCTCACCTATCAATACCTAACAATTAAATTCCAACCTTTTGCGGCAAGAAGCACCCGCCCGACATGGGCTAGTGGCTTGGGGGAAGGAGAAAACCATCGCATCCGAGAAGGGCTCGGGCAAATTTAAAGGAGTGTGAGTCGCAAAAAAGATAATAATCACAGTAAAGGGGCTATCTAAAAGTGCAGGTCAGATAGAGTGATGTCCGATATATCTGTTATATCCGTTACTGACTAAAGTTGACTGGCTCCTCCAACATTTCAGTCACCAGGGCAGCAATTGGCGAGCGCTCTGACCGGGTCAATGTGATGTGGGCGAAGAGTGGATGTCCTTTTAGAGACTCAACAACGGCGACGACACCGTCATGACGCCCAACTCGCAAGTTATCGCGCTGTGCGACATCATGCGTCAGGATAACTCTGGAGTTTTGGCCGATCCGAGAGAGAACTGTTAGCAGAACTCCTCGCTCGAGCGACTGGGCCTCATCAACAATGACATAAGAGTCATGAAGAGAGCGACCTCGGATGTGGGTAAGGGGCAGAACTTCGATTAATCCGCGATCAATAATTTCATCTATGACCTGTTGGCTGACCAGGGCTCCCAAAGTATCGAAGACTGCTTGGGCCCAAGGCGACATCTTCTCGTTCTCACTGCCGGGAAGGTAGCCAAGCTCTTGGCCACCGACGGCATAGAGCGGCCGGAAGATTACAACTTTCTTATGTTGGCGCTTTTCTAGGACCGCTTCCAAGCCAGCGCTAAGTGCGAGCGCACTCTTTCCGGTTCCAGCGCGGCCGCCCAGTGAAACTATTCCAACGTCGTAATCTAAAAGTAGGTCTAGTGCGACTCGTTGTTCGGCGCTTCGGCCATGGAGACCAAATGCCGAGCGATCTCCTCGAACTAGTTGCAGCGATTTATCTGGAGTTACTCGGGCAAGTGCACTTCCCTTATCGGAGTGAAGAACAATTCCGGTATGGCATGGATACTCTTTCCCCAAATCGTGAGCGACCTTGCCACCTTCATACAACGAATCAATAACCCTGCCGGCAACACTTGCCTCAACCATTCCAGTCCAGCCACTTGTAAGTGCAAGTTCGGCCCGATACTCCTCGGACTTAACGCCAACTGATGAGGCCTTAACTCGAAGCGGTAGATCCTTTGTAACTAGAACAACATCTCTCGATTCAGCCATCATATTTCTGGCGATTGAAAGGATTCGAGAGTCATTTGAGCCATCTCGCAAGAAACCAGATGGCAGCGAAGAGGAATCAGAGTGATTTAACTCGACTCTAAGGGTGCCACCTAAATCATTTAACTTGATGTCTTCATCTAACCGGCCATGATCTATCCGCAGATCATCAAGGGTGCGAAGGGCGGCGCGGGCAAAATAACCAAGTTCGGGATGGTCGCGCTTTGTCTCTAACTCACCAATTACTGTAATTGGAATAATCACTTCATGTTCGGCAAATCTTGTAAGAGCCGCGGGGTCTGCGAGCAAGACGCTGGTATCTAACACATATGTCATGCGCGTATTACGTGCGGAATCGGCCAATTGGCGCTCGCATTCTGTTTAGTTTTTTTAGGGGGTACTTATGGCTAAAAGGTAAAACCTTGAGTCTGTAGAACCCTTGCGACACGCTTAATTAAATATGAATTACTTACCAAATCTTCGGTTGCGTTGTGAAAAGGCGCGAAGGGCCCGGAGGAAATCAATCCGACGAAAATCTGGCCAATAGGCTTCACAAAAATAGAATTCTGAGTGGGCGCTCTGCCAAAGCAAGAAACCACCAAGGCGTTGCTCCCCGGAGGTACGGATTACTAGATCCGGGTCAGGCAAACCTGCCGTATATAAATGGCGGCTAATCTCATCAACGTTAATTGAGTTAGCAATCTCAGCGGCGCTCTTCCCGGAGTTTGCAGGTGAGTTGATTAGGGATTTAACGGCATCTGCAATCTCACTTCGCCCGCCATATCCGATCGCTACATTTATGACAACGCCTTTAATCCCCTTGGTCTTAGCCGCAATATCAGTTAATTGCGCCGCAAGCTCTTTGGGTAGCAGCTCCATAGAACCTACTGGTCGAATCTCCCAACGTCTGCGATTAGCTAAATCATTAACGGTGTCAGCGATTATTTTGAGAAGTGGTTCAAGCTCCTCTGCTGGTCTAGTTAAATTCTGATTCGATAAAAGCCAGATAGTTAAGACTTCAACCTTGCTCTCTTCACACCAATCAAGTAGATCGATAATTTTCTCAGCCCCTGCTTTATGGCCCCGGGATGACGAGGTATCTCCATCGAAGGCTGGATTGGCTTTTGACCATCTGCGATTACCATCGAGAATTACTCCGATGTGCCTTGGAGTTTGCGCGAAATCTAACTTAGAGAAAATCCGGCGTTCATAGAGCGGATATAGGACCGATTTAATTACAGGCTTTATTAAATCCTTAACTGAATTAACCATGAAGTTAAATTCTGGAACTTAACTGAGCGCTTTAAATTCTTTGATTGCTCGTCGTTCGGCAACAAAGGATGCGATGGGTAGCGTTCCGGCAAGTATCAAAAGAATGGTGCTAGTTAGCGATTTACGGGCCTTTATGCAGTAATGAAATGCTGCCAAAACATAGATTGGATATGTGAAGCCATGAAGAAGTGAGATCCAGCTTAGGTATTGATATGCGTCCTTAAAAATTAGGTAGTGCGTCGGAATACTGACAAACCAGAGAAGCAGTGACATAACACCGGCATAGATCGCCATGATTCGAAAGCGGGTCATCGCACCATTGAGTGCGGCCTGACGTGGGTTTAACTGGGTCATATCCGAACTTTACCGCCACTTTCGCGCTCTTTTATCGAATTATAGAAAGGCGCGAGCAGAACCAAGAGCGCCATTAGCCACCAGACAAAGACATATGAGACATGCTGCCAATAGTTGCCAGCAACTTTTGATTTAAGTTGTGGTGCCAAAACTCTGGTCGTCAATATCTCTTGCCCAAATTTTGTCGCTTCTGAGGTAGCGATTATGAATCCGTCGAAGAGTTCTAAATTGCTTCTGCTGACAATTAACGCTGGATCAATCCTGGAGAGTTCACCGTTAATTGCTCGGGTCGCATCAGAAGTCTGTCTTGGATAAAGCCGACCATTAACTTTTACTTCACCAATAATTTCTTGATTTTCCAAACTCTCAATACCGCGCACAACTAATATTCCACGTTTCCCTGAAAGTTCCAATAATCTAACTTCTAGATTTACAAGCGGTTTTTTAGCTCCCGAAGTTTTTGGCTGTTTAGTTGCGATGAATATTTCTCGATACTTTCCAGAAACACTTACTAAACGATTGATGGCATCTGGCGCTAGGTTTGACCCAGCCGTCGCTATTTTTTCAAGCGAAATTCGTGCGCTATCTGGAACAAATTGTTTTGCAATCTTTACATCATGGGCCCGGTTTAATTGCCAATTTCCCAGCCCCATGAAAGTTAAAGAAATTAGAATAGCCACAACAAGTTGTGCAATAAAACCTTTACTTATCTTCATTACTGTCGGATAATCTTTTAAATCGGCGATAGAAATTCATAAGAAGTAAGGTGACCGCAGTGGCCAGAATTATCATTAATACTGAGCCTGCAATTCCGACATCGATCGTTGTTCTACCGTTCATGTGCAGATTGTATTGAGAATACGTAGACTTGTACCTATGACCGAGCCGTTTCAAAGTGACCCATATTTAAGAAATCGTTATGGGATTGCCGAGCGCCGTTCTCCTAAGTGGCTCGCCGCAGCTATCGCTTTTGCAGTTATCGGTGGTGCTTGGTTGATCTGGAGCGCAAACCATTTCTCTAATCCAGAGATTAGATCAACTCTTATCTCCTTTAGGGAAGTCGACGCAAAGAGCATTGAGATTCGTTACTCCGTTGAGATTAAGAACCCAAATAGTGAAGTTATCTGCAGATTGAGCGCCCGAGATTATGGCTTAAATATTGTTGGCCAGATTGATGATCCAATCCCGAAAGGCGTCACGAATACGACGCGAATTGTGCAAATCCCTACGCGTCTTGCTGCGGTAAATGCGAAGATCGAATCCTGCACGACTATCTAAATATGATTTAAGTTGTAAACTCCTCGCCTTATGGCTACCGAACCCACACAGACTTGGCTCACCCAAGAGGCTGCTGACCGCCTTGCTGCGGAATTGGCAGAACTTGAAGGGCCACGTCGTGCTGACATTATTAAGAAGATTGAAGCTGCCCGCGCCGAAGGTGATCTAAAAGAAAATGGCGGATACCACGCAGCAAAAGATGAACAAGGAAAGACTGAAGCCAGAATTCGTCAACTAAAGCACATGCTAGAAAATGCACATATTGGAAATCCACCGGTTGGTGAATCAGGTGTTGTTGGACTTGGCATGTTAGTAACGGTGGATATTGCAGGCGATGAGTTGAAATTCCTTCTTGGATCACGTGAAATTGCTAGTGGCGATGTCGATGTTTATAGCGAGAAGTCACCACTTGGAGCCGCCGTCCTTGGCGCAAAGATTGGCGAAACGGTCACCTACACAGCGCCAAATGGTCGTGAGATAAGCGTTGCAGTTCTAGAGGCGCAGAACTTCTTTTAATCCGCTACTTACTTACCTTTACATATTTGCGCACGCTAATTGGTGCAAAAATCGCAACAAGTAAGAACATGTAAATAAGCGACATCAAAATTGGATTCTGACTTGGCCAAGAATTAGCCGTCGCGCCAAAAACATTTTCAGTGCCAAAGAGTTCGCGACAAGCCGCTACCATCGTTGAGACCGGGTTCCATTCGGCAAAATATTGCAGAATCTTTGGCATCCCTGTTGTTGGTGCGAAAGCATTTGATAAGAAGGTCAGTGGAAATACCGTCATAAAAACTAAATTTTGGGCAACGCGCTCTTCGCGAACCGAGAGTCCAATTATTACTCCGATCCAAGACATCGAATATCCAAAGGCGAGTAGGAATAAGAAGCCGAGGAAAATTTTTATCGGGCCGCTGCTTGGCCGCCAACCAACTAGAAAGCCAACTAAGCCCATAACAATTAGCGTTACAACATTCTGCAAGGTGTCGCCAACGGTGCGACCAATCACAACGGCAGAACGAGAGATGGGAAGAGATCTAAAGCGATCTATCAAACCTTTCTGCATATCTGCAGCGAGCCCAACTGCAGTAGCGGCAAGGGTAAATGCAACAGTTTGAACGAAGATTCCAGGCATTAAAAGTTGAACATAACCACCTTCAACACCAGAATCAATTGCGCCACCAAATACATAGCGGAATAGGAGTACAAACATCGCTGGCTGGATGGTTGCAAAGATTAGAACTTCAGGGATTCGAATCATCTGAAGCAGTTGGCGCTTAGTTATAACAAGGAAATCACTTACGCTTTGCAGCATTTTTTCCTCCTACTTCAGGTTCAACAACTACTTCGGCAACATGCCCGGTCAGTGAAATGAATACATCATCTAGCGATGGTCGCTTAAGTCCAATATCGAGTGGATGAATCTTCGCTTCATCAAGCAGACGAAGAACTTGAATCAAAGATGCGCTGCCATTGCTCACCGGGGCTGAAATCTTTCGAATTCCAAGATCAACGCTCGGCGTTACACCTGATACTTGTTCTACCAGCTTTGTGGCTTCAGTAATTTGTTCTACTTCAACGGTAATTTCTAACCGCTCGCTGCCGACTTGGTTTTTCAATTCATCCGCAGTTCCGCGCGCGATTACCTTTCCGGTATCAATTACCGCAATTGAATCGGCTAGATGATCGGCTTCTTCCAAATATTGGGTAGTAAGCAGAAGCGTTACGCCGCCTTTAACAAGTTCATCGATTACGTCCCACATCTCCATGCGACCACGTGGATCTAGTCCCGTAGTTGGCTCATCTAGGAATAAAACTTTTGGCTTAACAATTAGCGAGGCCGCTAAATCCAAACGGCGGCGCATGCCACCGGAGTAAGTTCTAATTGGGCGACGAGCCGCATCGGTTAAGGAAAATTTCTCTAATAACTCTTCTGCACGTTTCTTCGCACCACTTGAATTCAAGTGATACAGCCGGCCAAACATAGTTAAGTTATCCCAGCCAGTTAGCGTTTCATCGAGCGCCGCATATTGGCCTGATAGTCCAATAACTTTGCGAACTTCATCAGGGTGTTTTAAAACATCAATTCCCGCAACGGTCGCACTTCCAGAATCTGGTGTTAATAGCGTTGCAAGCACGCGAACACTCGTAGTTTTACCAGCACCATTTGGTCCAAGTAGTCCAAGAACCGTTCCCTCTTCTACTTCTAGGCTTAATCCATCAAGAGCTTTAACCGCCCCTTTGTCATACGTTTTAACCAATTCATGCGCGATGATCGACTTCATAGCCCTACTTTATTACTTGATTGCTTGAGCTGCGTAGTAAACTCACAAATATGTCAAATAAAAAAAATGAAGCCCCTAAAGCACTTACTCATAAAGAAATCATGTTTGTTCTCAGCGGTCTTATGGTCGGAATGTTGCTCGCCGCCCTTGACCAGACAATTGTCTCAACCGCGCTAAAGCGCATTGTTGAAGATTTCGATGGTCTCGCCCATTACACCTGGGTTGTTACCGCCTATCTCCTAACTTCAACTGCTTCGACTCCGCTATATGGAAAAATCTCTGATCTTTATGGCCGTCGCCCAGTTTTCCAATTCGCAATCATTACTTTCTTAATTGGCTCATTCGCTGCTGGCGCCGCTACAAGCATGACTCAACTAATTGCCTTCCGCGCAATACAAGGACTTGGCGCAGGTGGCTTGATGTCACTTACCTTCGTGATCATTGGGGATTTGGTTTCACCTCGCGAACGCGGTAAATACCAAGGTTACTTCGGAGCAGTTTGGGGACTCTCATCTGTTGCTGGTCCACTTCTTGGAGGGTATTTCTCAGATCATGCACAAATTCTTGGCGTTACTGGCTGGCGTTGGATTTTCTATATCAACCTACCTTTTGGAATTGCTGCGCTAATTATTACCTCGATATCACTTCATATACCTAAGGTAAAACGCGAACACAAAATTGATTATCTCGGTGCACTTCTTTTAGTTACTGGGGTTTCCGCACTTCTTCTAGGTATTTCGGTCTATGGACCGCAAGATGGTTGGACAACATCGAAGACAATTACTTCGCTATCCATTGCTTTGGTATTAGTGCTTCTATTCATATATCAAGAGAGCCGCACGCAAGAGCCAATTTTACCGCTTACACTCTTCAAGAACCATACCTTCACTGTTACCTCAATTCTTGGCTTAGTAATTGGTGCCGGAATGTTCGGTGCAATTGTTATGTTGCCACTTTATTTACAAGTTGTTAAGGACGATTCCGCAACTTCTGCCGGCTTGAAATTAATTCCATTTATGATCGGTATTGTTTCAATGTCGATTACAAGTGGAAAATTGATTTCAAAACACGGACGCTACAAGCGCTATCCAATAATTGGACTAGCACTTATGACTGTTGGACTAACACTTCTCTCAACACTTACTGAAAACACACCTTTCTGGAAGCTCTCGAT
>CANNIM010000024.1 GCA_947505195.1 Actinomycetota bacterium | reverse complement strand
TGCGGCAAGCATACGGCTCGATTGCGAAGTAAAATTAAACCTAGTGAACTGCAGATTCCCCCTATAAATAGGAAGAGTGGCCGTGCCAAAGTCTTGGACCGATGACGCCCCAGAACCAATGGTTCTTCAGGAGCATGCTCATCTAGCTGACCCAATTTCATACCGCATCAAGCGAAAACTTTTAGGCAATCCGCTTAACCGTCACACCCTTAGCCATCAAAGATTAAAGAAGCGCTACGCACTTGGGATTCTCTCTTCTGACTGTATTTCTTCATCTGCTTACGGAAGCGAGCAAATACTTCTTGCATTGGTTCCAGCGTTTGGTTTAGCGGCATTCGCGATGTTGATGCCAATGACGGCAATAGTTCTAGTTATTTTGTTAATTGTTACCTTGTCTTACCGAAATGTAATTTCGGTTTACACCAAAGTTGGTGGCGCTTACATCGTTTCGCGGGATAACTTTGGTCCAGTTGTTGCACAAGTTGCAGCAGTAGCACTTATGTTGGATTACATAGTTACCCTTGCAATTCAATCTGCTGCTGGTGTCGCTGCTATTGCTTCGACATTTCCTGAAGTTGGACCATGGAAAATTCATATAACGCTCGCGATAATTGTTCTTCTTAGTTACGGAAATTTACGTGGCGTGAAAGAAGCTGGAAAAGCATTTGCGCTACCTACATATCTATTCGTTGGATCTATGGCCATTGTTTTTGGAATTGGCATTTATCGCCAATTTTCTGGAACGCTTCCAATATTGGATGTAAATCAAGAAGGCGCTGTTCCAATTGGTGAGTCACAAGGGCTATTAACTTTCGCAGCGATCTTTATCTTGCTTCGCGCATTCGCAAATGGTGGATCTTCTCTAACCGGCTTAGAAGCTATCTCTGATGGCGTCTCGCTCTTTAAATCTCCGGAACAAGTTAATGCTCGCAAAACATTAGTGATCATGAGCTCTATCTTGGGCTCTTTAGTGCTTGGCGTTTCTTGGTTCGCTCATAAGATTCAGGCAATTCCATACGAAAATGAAACTCCTACGGTAATTTCCCAAGTTGCTAAGACAATTTTAGGTGACGGAACGTTTGGAAATCTCTTCTTTATTGTTGTTCAGGCCGCAACAATGCTTATCCTCTTCGCAGGCGCGAACACTACATATAGCGCATTCCCGCTACTAGTAAACTTCGTAGCAACCGATGGATATTTACCTAACTGGCTGACAAAGCGCGGACACCGATTGAATTTCTCAAACGGAATTTTGCTTTTAGCTGGTTCGGCAATTATTTTGATTTTAGTAACTGGCGCTTCTGTAGAGCATCTCGTCGCTTTTTATGCCCTCGGTGTTTTTACCGCATTCACGCTCTCTGGTTTAGGAATGGCTAAACATAACTATACAAACCGAGGTAATTGGTGGCGTGGGAAATTTATAATCAATGCCTTGTCGGGTGGAATTTCATTAATCGTCGTAATTATTTTTGCAATTGTTAAATTCAATCAGGGCGCTTGGGTTGTAATTGTGATTACACCTTTTTTGGTTGTTACTTTTCTGCGCTTACGCAAACAGTATTCAAAAGAACAGAACGTCCTAGATGTTACTTCTCAAGCATCACGCGCGACTTCGATTTCTCGACATGACGTTACTGTTCTAGTTGATAATTTTGATTTGGCAACAATTGGTGCAATTAGATATGCCAGATCATTGAATCCAAGAAATTTGAACGCTGTTCATTTTGTTATCGATGATAAACGTGCAGACACAATTAGCGCAGGGTGGGCTGGGAATGCGGCAGTAAGTGATGTTCCATTTGTTTTGATTGACTGCCCTGATCGCAGACTTCCAAACGCTGCTGTTGATTATGCAATTCGATCAACCGCTAGTGCGGATGTGGAGTTAACTTTGCTTCTTCCACGGCGTTCATACTCTCGATTCTTGGGACGAGTCCTTCACGATCAAACAGCTGAAGCGATTGCTTCACCAATCTCACAATTAGAGCGAGTTGTAGCAACGATTATTCCATTCGACGTTGAGAAAATTTTGGAAGCTAAAACTCGTGGCAACGCCTCATCTGCCGCAGTCGAAAGCGTTCCTGAGCAGAAGAAAATTCCACTTCCTAAAGTGAAGAGTGCGGACTCAGTTCCGGTTGGCCACTACAACGAAAACATTCTTCCGATTTCAAATGTTACTTGGCGCCGCCGTGCACATGTACGTGGTCAAGTCACCGCAATTAGAACTGCTCCTTCTGGTGGTGCACCACGCGTAGATGTTGAAGTTTGGGACACAACTGGCGGTATCACTTTGCAGTTCTTGGGTCGTCGCGAATTAGCTGGTCTGGATGTTGGTTCGACTATTTGTGCAGAAGGAATGGTTGGCGAAACCGAAGGATCTTTAACAATCCTAAATCCTTCTTACGAAATCGTTATCTAATTATTTTTTAATAAATAAGAGTCGAGCAAGAATTAGGCCGATTGGCAGCCCTATCAATTGTGCAATCATGTATATCCAGGCCGAGTGCAGGGTAATTCCAGCAAAGGAATCGCTCCAGACCCGAGCAAAAGTTACCGCTGGATTAGCAAAAACAAATGATGAGGTTGCATAGAAGGCTGTAGTTATCCAAGCCGGAATAATTATTGGTGCAAGGCTTGTTCGCTTTTGGTCAACTAGTAAATGAATAATCATAATTAAAATTGCAGTCGCAAAGATTTCACTTACAAATAAATTGTTTGAAGTGCGTTCTTGGTGAGATTGAAAGACCGCAGGTTTATTGAACATAAGGTTTGCAAAAACAGTTCCAGTGAACCCACCCGCGAACTGCGCACCAATAAAGGTGATGGCGTTCTTTGAATCGATTCGATTCTTGAATAGTTCGCCAAGGGTTACAACCGGGTTGAAATGAGCGCCGCTTATTGGGCCGAACAAGGTAATGATTATTGCCAGAATTGAAACTATAGAAATCGCATTTATAGTTAATTGAAGCCCAACATCATCGGTCAGATTGGTGGCCATAATTCCTGAACCAATCACAGAGGTCAGCAAGAGCGCTGTCCCGAGGAATTCAGCGAATATCTTCTGTAGTTTCATAGAGGTAAATTTAGTGGGAAGATATGGTTCTACTGTGATTTAGCCACGATATATCGAAGGGAGAGCAGATGACATTCGCCTTTAATTCTTATGCGCTCTCTGATCTCGGTTTACATCGTGAAGGAAATGAAGATTCTGGTTTGGTTTCTAAAAATTTAGTTGCAGTTGCTGATGGTATGGGCGGGCATGCTGGTGGCGAAATAGCATCAACAATTGCTATTACTGCGCTGGTTAGCGCTCGTGGCGATGAAGACTTTCTTTTATCAGTCACAAAGAATATTGACTCCGCAATTTTAGCCAAATCAACTGAGCAGCCAGATCTTGTTGGAATGGGAACAACGCTTACCGCCCTACATATCGCTGAGGAAACCGTAGAACTTTTGCATGTAGGCGACTCTCGTTGCTATGCATTTTCTGGTGGAAAGTTAAATCAATTAAGTCATGATCACACTGTCATACAAGAACTTGTTGACCAAGGTCGTATTTCTCACGAAGAAGCGATCAACCATCCGCAACGCTCGCTATTAACACAAGCACTAACTGGTAGTTCTGAGATTGAACCAGTACTTCAGATTTATCCAATAAAACTTGGCGACCAATTCTTATTATGTAGTGATGGCTTAACCACAGTTTTATCCGATTTCGAAATAGCAAAGATTGTTAAGAGCCATTCTGGAGAAGAGTTAGTTAAAGAATTGATTGCTGAAACTTTGGCAAAAGGCGCACCAGATAATGTCACGGTAATTTGGGTGGAAGTTGTTTTGGATGAAGGCAGTAATCACCAATCTTTGATTGGGGCGGCGAATGGCTAAAATATTTGGAAATCGTTACAAAATTGGCGAGATGATTGGTACTGGCGGAATGGCTGATGTTTATATCGGTGAAGATCAACGTCTTTCTAGAAAAGTTGCAGTTAAAGTTCTTCGCAGTGATCTTGCTCGAGATCCATCTTTTCTTGCTCGCTTCCGCAAGGAGGCGCTTGCTGCAGCCGCCTTAAATCATCCTGGAATTGTCGCAGTTTATGATTCCGGTGAAGAAGGTCAGAACTCTTACATTGTGATGGAGTTAGTAAATGGCCACACTCTGCGCGAAGTACTGCAGAGCCCAGCAACTTTAACTGTCGAACGTTCATTAGAGATTATTGAGGGCGTTTTAACTGCTCTCTCTTATTCGCATGAAAATGGAATTATTCATCGCGATATAAAGCCTGGAAATATTATGCTTACTGATTCTGGTGATGTGAAGGTTATGGATTTTGGAATTGCGCGCGCAATGGATGATATTGGCGCCACCATGACGAGCACCTGGAATGTTGTTGGTACTGCGCAATATTTATCACCAGAACAAGCAACTGGTGAGGCTTGCGATCTCCGTAGTGATATTTATTCAGTTGGTTGCCTGCTCTATGAGCTAGTTACTGGAAGGCCGCCATTTACTGGCGATACTCCTGTTGCGATTGCCTATCAGCATGTCTCCTCTGATTTTCAAATACCAAGTGCGGTAAATCCTGCGCTGGATGAGAACATCGACAAGATAATTACAGTTGCTTTGGCAAAAAATCCTGGTGATCGATATCAAAGCGCAGAGATGATGCTCTCTGATATTCGCCGGGCGATGAAAGGGCAGAACGTAACAACCAAAATTCGTCGAATAGTTCCCCGACGTAATTTCCTTGTTATGGGAAGTGCGGCGGCGGTCTTTATCCTACTGATTGGCTTTGCAGTAAATTCCTTTAATTCAAGTTCACCAGCACCATCACTACAAATACCGAATGTTGTTGGTTTAACGCAGAGCGCTGCGGAAGAGCTTCTCTCGGGTTACACGATAAATATTCAGCGCGCTCCTGATTCTAGAATTCCAAAAGATCGAGTTGCTTCGCAACTTCCACTTGCAACAACTCGGGCACCAAAGGGAAGCAGTATCACTTTAACTATTTCAGATGGTCCAGGAGATACAACAATTCCAACAACAATTATTGGTCTTAGCCTTGAAGAAGCACGAAATGAATTGTTGGCGGCTGGGCTGTTAATTACACAAATCATTCCAGTTGATTCAAATTCAAAAACTGGTGTTGTACTTAAGATAACTCCGGATGCTGGCTCGATTATCAAAGCAGGTAGCGGTGTAGTTCTTGAAATTGCTAGCGGAAATGTAAAAGTCCCTGAACTTCTAGATTTAACTGGAATTGAAGCCCAAACAATTTTGACGCAAGCAGGTTTCCTAGTGAATGAAATTAGCGCTTACGATGAAACAAAACCGATCGGCGTTGTCTTAGCCCAAGCACCTGAAGCTGAAACAACTCAATTGATTGGGTCGGGCGTTGCGATTACAGTTAATAGGAAGCCGTAAAAATTGCTTAGTTGTGGGCTTAAAACATCACCATTTGTGGTGTAACCTCTGCCCATGCCTAAATCGCCAATACGTAAGAAAGAGAAGGCCCATGTTCCGGAGGCTGTTGCCAATGCGGCTCCAACCCCAACAGAGAGCCCAAAGTGGTTGGCCCCAGCGATGGTTACAGCTTTCATCCTTGGCCTAATCTGGATCGTAATTTTCTACGTGAGCGCTACCGTCTATCCAATCCCTAATATCGGGGCCTGGAATATGGTCGTTGGCTTTGGCTTCATTGGGGTCGGCTTCTCACTCGCTACCCGCTGGCGCTAAAACACTTCTTAATTACTTCTTAATTACACCGTTGTAATTCTCCACATCGTGGATAAAGGTTGTGGATAACTCTTGGCTCAGATTATGCTGATTCTCAGGAAACCCCCAGTTCTCTAGGGAAATCTGCTTCCTATGACAATGCTGAAAGAGAAGCCAGAAATGACCCAAGCAACTGAAGCCACCACACAAAGAATTTTGGTGGTCGATGATGAAAATAGTATTAGTGAATTAATTGCGACAAGCCTGCGCTTTGTTGGCTTTGATGTTCGCACTGCAGCTACTGGATCTGAAGCCCTTACAATTGCCGAAGAATTTAAGCCCCATGCGCTGATTCTTGATGTGATGTTGCCAGACCAAAATGGTTTCGAGGTCTGTCGACAACTTCGTCAAGATGGCCACAGTGTTGGAGTTCTATTCTTAACTGCGAAAGATACGGTTGAAGACAAGATCACTGGCCTCACAATTGGTGGCGATGATTATGTTACAAAGCCTTTTAGCCTTGAAGAGCTTGTTGCCCGCCTTCGCGCACTTCTCCGCCGAATAGGTGTTACTCAAGTTGAGAGCGATGATGAGAAAGTTCGCTTCGCTGACCTTGAATTAGATGAAGCGACTCATGAAGTTCATCGGGCCGGAAATATGATTGATCTTTCTCCAACCGAATTCTTACTGCTCCGCTATTTAATGATTAACGCTGACCGAGTTGTCAGCAAATCTCAAATTCTTGATCACGTGTGGCAGTACGACTTCCGTGGTGATGCTGGAATTGTTGAAACTTATATCTCTTACCTTCGGAAGAAGATAGATATTTACGAACCTGCTCTAATTCATACCGTTCGTGGTGTGGGATATCGGTTGCGCTTACCAGCTCGTAAGTAATAAGCCAAGTAAACTTCTTAAATGAAATACGGGCTCTCAAGGTGGTCGCTCCGTAACCGCTTAATTTTGGCGACTCTAGCGCTCGCAACAATCGCAATTGGTCTGTCGGATCTTGCAGCCACTAATTCGCTCCGCACTTTCCTTATAAGCCAAGCAGATAGCCAGTTAAATGAAGTTGTTCAAACTTCTATGTTGAGGCTTGATCGCGCAGGTATTGAGTCAGAAGTTTCTGATGAAGAAGAGAACATGAATGGTTTCCGCCCGCTTCGTCCACTTGGTGGGGTTCCAACAACAACTGCCGTCACGCTCTTGGATTTGGAAGGAAATGTTGTTGGCCAAGTTGGTGGTCAGTTCACAAATTCAATTGATATTGAAGAGTTTCACAAATTAACTCCTGCCGAGGTGGCTCTCCGAAAAGGTAAACCATTCACAATTCCTGGCGCTGATGGACAACCTGATATCCGAGCAATAGCAAGAATTCTGCCATCAGGCATTGGCACTGTGGTTATTTCAGTTGCACTTGATAGCGTTGATAAGACTCTTAAAGGTCTGAGAGGAATCTTCTTCCTAATTAGTTTGGTTGTTCTTCTTATTATTGGTTTCGTTGCAAGATCTTTAATTAAGTTAAGTCTTAAGCCGCTCAGCAAAATCGAAGATACTGCTGCTGCCATTGCTGATGGAGACTTATCGGCCCGTCTTCCAGAAGTGAATTCAGATACTGAGGTCGGCCGGCTAACTGGCTCGCTTAATACGATGCTCTCTCGGATTGAAGAATCATTCGCAATTCGAACAGAATCTGAAAGTAAGTTGCGTCGATTTGTTGCTGATGCAAGTCATGAACTGCGGACACCACTTACTGCAATCCGCGGATTTGCTGAACTACACCGTCAAGGCGCTGTTGTTGGAGAAGATAAAACCAAAGAGTTAATTTCCAGAATTGAGAAGGAATCAATTCGCATGAGTTCACTTGTAGAAGATTTATTGCTTCTAGCGCGGCTAGATCAATCTAGAGAGTTGACGATTGATCCGGTTGATATAAACCATTTAGTGAATGAAGCCATAGCCTCGGCAAGGGCTGCAGGACCAGGACACGAGATAACTCTTAAAAGTAATAATGATGAAGTATTCGTGCTTGGTGATTCAATGCGTATTCACCAGGCTGTGTCTAACTTGCTAGCAAATGCCAGAACGCACACACCTGTGGGAACCAAGATTTCAGTAGAAATTGTGCAGAACGAATCGGGTGTGCAAATTTCAGTTAGCGATAACGGACATGGGCTTTCACAAGAAGATCAAACTCGGATCTTCGAAAGATTCTTCCGCGCTGATCCATCGAGGGCTCGCGTTAGTGGCGAAGGAAGTGGACTTGGTCTAGCAATTGTTGATGCGATTATGAAAGCACATGGCGGAAGTGTTGATGTTAAATCTGAGTTAGGCGCTGGCGCCACTTTCACAATAACTTTCCCACATAAAGAGCTATAAAGATTCCATTGCTCGAAGGCTTTGAATACGCTCTTCTATTGGTGGGTGAGTAGCAAACATTTTTGAAACGCTCTTTGCATCTAACGGGGATTCAATCCAAATATGAGCAACCGCATTCGATCGTTGCTTAACAACAGTCGAATCTCGGGCCAAGATTTCAAGTGCTTTTCTTAGCCCAGCTGGATTACGAGTAAAGCTAACAGCAGTTGCATCGGCGAGTGATTCACGCTTTCTAGAAATTGCCGACTTTAATAACAGCGCTGCAAAAGGCGCAAGAATTAATACTAGGAGCGAAAAGATTAGAGCAAGTGGGTTGTTGTTATTCTCTCTATTGCGGCCGCCGCCAAAGAACATCATTCGGGTCAGCAGATCAGAAACAATTGCTATGGCACCTGCAGTTGTAGCAGCAACCGCGCTCACTAAAGTATCGCGGTTGGCAACGTGAGACATCTCGTGCGCAATAACACCTTGGAGTTCATCTCTATCCATTACATCCAATATTCCGGTTGTGAATGCAATTAGCGCGTGCTGTGGGTTGCGCCCAGTAGCAAATGCATTTGGTGCTTCGTCATAAACTATTGCAACTTTTGGCATTGGTAGACCAGATGCAATACATACTTCTTGCACTAATCCGAATAGTTTTGGGTTATCTGATTCTTGAAGTACCTTCGCCCCGGTCATTGTCAAAACTAATTTATCTGAGCCGTAATAAACGCCCCACACTGAGATGAGTGAGATGCCAACCGCAATCGGAACAATTCCTGCGGTTGCGCCACCAAAATAGGTAAGGGCGGAGTAAACAACAATCCACATCAGAATTGCCATTACGAAAAGTAAGCCAGTTGTTTTGCGCCGGTTGGCGTTTTGAAGTTCCCTAAAATTCATTAATTAAAATTTGACGGTCGGTACGGTGCGATCTTGTGGATCTTCTACTTCGTAAAATTCACGCTCAGAGACTTTTGCAAAGCCAACAAAGAAGCTAGTTGGAATAGTTTTCACGGCGGTATTTAATGAGCGAACTGTGTCATTGTAAAACTGACGCGAGAAAGCAACTTTGTTCTCAGTTGTTGCTAGTTCATCTTGTAGCCCTAAGAAATTTGTAGATGCTTTTAGATCTGGATAAGCCTCGGCTACCGCTAACAAACCGCGCAGAGCTTGCGTTAGCGCACCATCGGCAGCTGCGGTGTCTGCCACAGAACTAGCAGTTGTTGCCTTCGCACGTGCCGCAACTACAGCATCAAAAGTAGATTGTTCGTGCTCGGCATAGCCCTTTACAGTTTCAACTAAATTGGGAATCAAATCTGCACGTCGTTTTAATTGGACTTCAATCTGTGCCCAAGACTCATCAACTGCAATGTTCAGTCGAATTAAGCGGTTGTATTGCGCGATGAAAAATACGGCGATAAGTGCAATTGCACTAATGATGAGAATTATTTCCATGCCTAATTAAACCTTAATAAAGCGGAATTGATTCCTTAGAATTTACTTAATCTTTGATTGGTGGAAATTTAGCCAAGACTTGCTTGCAGTTGGCCCGCGTTGCCCTTGGTATCTCGAACCATAAAGCGCGGAGCCATACGGATTCTCTGCTGGTGATGAGAGTTTGATAAGGCAGAGTTGGCCAATTTTCATTCCTGGAAACAACTTCACGGGAAGGTTGGCAACATTCGAAAGTTCTAAAGTTATGTGGCCAGAGAATCCCGGATCGATAAATCCTGCCGTTGAGTGAGTTAGGAGTCCGAGACGACCAAGTGAAGATTTTCCTTCGAGGCGGCCGGCTATGTCATCTGGGAGAGTTATGACTTCATAAGTACTGGCTAAAACGAATTCACCTGGGTGGAGAATAAACTCTTCGTTGGCTTCGACTGCGACTTCGCGAGTTAAATCGGCTTGCTCGATAGATGGGTCAATCACTGAATACTTGTGGTTTTCGAAGACCCGGAAGAAGCGGTCTAATCGAACGTCAACGCTCGAGGGTTGGATCATTGCGCTATCGAAAGGTTCAACCTTCACACGGCCAGCGCTGATTTCGGCCTTTATGTCGCGGTCACTTAGTAGCACGGACAGACCCTATATCGTCTGGGCTGCTTGATTAAGTTACTGGCGGGTAGCATTATTGCGCCATGAGCCACTACACCGCCAATCTGCGCGATATCGAATTCTGCCTCTTCGATCTACTCAAGCGCGATGAAATTCTAGGCAGAACCATCTTTAAAGATATCGACCGTGAAACTGCGGTGGGTATGTTGGAAGAAGTTAAACGCCTTGCCGAGAACGACCTTGGTGATTCCTTTATCGAGAGCGACCGACTTGGCGTTGAGTTCAATAAAGAGACTGGCGATGTCAAGTTGCCAGAGAGTTTTAAGAAGTCTTACCGCGCATATATGGATAACGAATGGTGGCGAATTGATGCACCGGTTGAAATTGGTGGAACTTTAATTCCAGCTTCGTTACGTTGGGCAATTGCTGAAATGATTTTAGGTTCAAATCCATCAGTTCATCTCTATGCATCAGGTACAGCATTTGCACATGTTGCATACGTTCTTGGAAATGAAGATCAGAAGAAGATGGCACAGCTCATAGTCGACAATGACTGGGGCGCAACAATGCAACTTACCGAACCAGATGCTGGCAGCGATGTTGGTGCTGGAAGATCTAAAGCGGTGCAGCAGAGTGATGGGACTTGGCACGTCACTGGTACGAAAAGATATATTACATCGGGCGATTCAGATTTAAATCCAAATATTGTCCACTACGTTTTGGCCAGGCCAGAAGGTGCTGGTCCTGGAACAAAAGGTTTAAGTTTATTTCTAGTTCCAAAGTTCATGTTCGATTTTGAAACTGGGGCACTTGGAAAACGTAACGGTGTTTACGTAACTAACGTTGAGCACAAAATGGGGCTAAATGTTTCAGCTACTTGCGAGATGAATCTTGGTGAGAGCGAACCTGCCGTTGGTTATTTGCTTGGTGATGTTCATGAAGGTATCGCCCAGATGTTTAAGATAATTGAATACGCCCGAATGATGGTCGGAACAAAGGCGATTGCAACTTTGAGCGCTGGATACCAACAAGCACTTGCATATGCGAAAGTTCGCGTGCAAGGTCCAGATCTAACAAAGGCCGCAGATAAAGCAAGTCCGCGCGTAACAATAATTAACCATCCAGATATTCGTCGCTCTTTGATGGTGCAGAAGTCTTACTCTGAAGGAATGCGGGCGCTAATTCTTTATACCGCTTCAATCCAGGATGAAATTCTTCT
Organism: Actinomycetota bacterium; assembly: GCA_947505195.1. Classification (GTDB taxonomy): domain Bacteria; phylum Actinomycetota; class Actinomycetes; order Nanopelagicales; family Nanopelagicaceae; genus AAA044-D11. The sequence continues at coordinate 469 of CANNIM010000024.1, read as the reverse complement.
TGCAACTGCGGCAAATGATTTAGATCGAAGTAAAGATATGGAAGCTTTGAATGATCTGCTTCTGCCAATTGTTAAGGGTTATGGCAGTGAAAAATCCTGGGTCTTGCTTGGAACAGAATCACTCCAAACTTTTGGTGGCTCTGGTTTCACTCAAGATTGGCCACTTGAACAGTATGTCCGAGATGCAAAAATTGATACCTTGTATGAAGGCACTACTGCAATTCAAGGGTTGGATTTCTTCTTCCGAAAAATTATAAAAGATGGTGGCCGAGCAATTGGCTTACTTGGAAAAGAGATCGCAGCCTTCACCGCTTCTGGTGGTGCACTCGCTGAAGAGAAAGCAGCACTTGCAAAAACCCTTGAAGATTTGAATGCGATGATCGGGGCGCTTGTCGGTTTTGCAATGGAATCTCAAGAGGATGTTGAAAAGATTTACAAGGCAGGTTTAAACACCTCTCGCCTATTGATG
>CANNIM010000023.1 GCA_947505195.1 Actinomycetota bacterium | reverse complement strand
AGTGATGGAAAAGTTGTTGCACTAGATGGCAAAGTAACTTTGGATGACAGTGCAGACTTTAGACATCCAGACCATGAAGCGCTTATTGATCACGCTTCAGCAAATCCATTAGAAGCAGCAGCCAAAGCTAAGAATTTAAATTATGTAAAGCTCGATGGCCAGGTTGGAATCATTGGAAATGGCGCAGGACTTGTAATGAGCACACTCGATGTCGTCGCTTATGCTGGCGAGAAATTCAACGTTAAGCCAGCGAACTTCTTAGATATCGGCGGCGGTGCATCAGCTCAAGTTATGGCCGATGGCCTTGGAATCATTCTTGGTGATCCCGATGTTCGTAGCGTTTTTGTAAATGTCTTCGGTGGTATTACTGCATGTGATGCCGTCGCAAATGGAATTGTTCAAGCTCTTGAAATGCTTGGTGATAAGGCAACTAAGCCAATCGTTGTTCGACTAGATGGAAACAATGTGATTGAAGGACGTCGCATCTTGAACGAGGCGGCGCATCCACTTATTCAGCAGGTTGACACTATGGATGGCGCAGCAGCGCGCGCCGCAGAATTGGCGGCAAAATAATGGCGATCTTTGTAACTGAAAATACTAAAGTCCTAGTTCAAGGAATGACTGGTTCGGAAGGTACAAAACATACTGCGCGAATGGCTAAGTCTGGAACAAAAATTGTAGGTGGAGTAACACCCGGCAAAGGCGGACAGAGCGTTGAGATTGAAGGCGTAACTCTTCCAGTATTTAATAACGTTACAGAAGCAGTTGCTGCAACAGGTGCAAATGCTTCAGTTGTATTTGTTCCACCCAAGTTTGCAAAAGCTGCAGTGATTGATGCAATTGATGCAAAGTTGCCACTCGTTGTTGTGATTACTGAAGGAATCCCAGTTCATGATTCTGCAGCGTTCTATGCATATGCTGTTGCAAAAGGAACTACTCGCTTGATAGGACCAAACTGCCCGGGGTTAATAAGTCCTGGTAAATCTAATTTGGGAATTATTCCAGCAGATATAACAGGTCCAGGGCGAATCGGCCTAGTGTCTAAATCCGGAACACTTACCTACCAAATGATGTATGAACTTCGGGATTTTGGAATTAGCACAGCAGTAGGAATCGGTGGCGATCCAATTATTGGAACTACACACATTGATTGCCTGCGAGCTTTTCAAGATGATCCAGATACAGATGCGATAGTCATGATTGGTGAAATTGGTGGCGATGCTGAAGAGCGTGCCGCTGCATTTATCGCTGAGTATGTAACAAAGCCAGTTGTTGGTTATGTTGCGGGATTCACTGCGCCCGAAGGAAAGACAATGGGGCATGCTGGAGCGATTGTTTCTGGTTCATCTGGAACTGCTGCTGCTAAGCAGAGTGCACTAGAAGCTGTTGGAGTTAGCGTTGGCAAGACTCCAAGTGAAGCCGCGCAATTAATGCGCACTATTTTAAATAATAAAAAGGATTAACTCACTTGGGCCGCATCCTGCTGGTTACTTTTCAACAGGCGCTGCGCAGTGTGGCTTTAATCTTATTTCCGCTTAGCTTTATTGCACTCTTTGCATGGTCCACAGCCGGTAGTGCAACTGGAAACACCTCTGATCCAATCCGTGCCGCAATTTGGCTCTGGCTCGGTGGACATTTAATTCCATTTGATTTAGCGCTATCTTCTGGTTTTTCGAGTGGCGCTCTTTCATATCTTCCACTTGGTGCAGTTATCTTTCCTTGGCTTGCAATACGAAGTGGATTCCGTCGTGCTAGCGAACACCTAAGCAATCCACGTGGTGCTAGATCATTTATTGTTATTTGGTACACGGCAATCGCAACGATTGCGGCATTACTTTCACAGAGCACAAATATCAAACCAAGTATTGTTCTGACTCCGATTTTTGTTTCAATTATTTCGCTAAGCGCAACCGTCGGATATCAGGTCAAAGCCTTCGAGAGATTTAAGTTTTTGGCTCACTCTTTCCTTGCACTTTCAGGGCTAGTCATAATTTTTATCGCGGTCTCATTAGTCCTGCATTTTGCAATTGTGAAGTCTCTTGCAATTGTTATTCAGCCAGGAATTATGGGTGGAATTCTCTTAACGCTCTTGCAACTTCTCTATCTTCCTAACATGGCTCTGGCCGGTATTTCATATCTATTCGGAACCGGCTTCTCCTTAGGGCTTGGCACTTCAATTTCACCAACAAATTTAGATTTAAACTCTCTTCCTGCTATTCCAATTTTGGGTGCACTGCCAACAAGTGAACATCCGCTCTATCTAATAGCGTTAACTGTGCCAGTAATTATGATTCTTCTTAACCAAGTCGCAATTTTCCACCACTATCAATCTTTCGGCAGTCGGCAGACCGAATTGGTGAAAACATTTACTCCATTATTAGCACTGTCGATGGTGCTCTCATATTTTGCTGGTGGAGCGCTACTGACCCAGGATATGAATCCAGTCGGAATTACTTGGTGGAAGTTGCCGGCTGTTTTTGCAGTAATTCAAGTACTAGCTCTGATTCTTGGGTTATACCTACCCAAGTTGATAAAGAAAATTAAAGCCCACAAGAGTGAGCTTTAAATGAAGATTGTTTTATTAGCTTCAGGAACTGGTTCGTTAGCCCAGGCAATCATCGATGCTAAACGCGCTGGCGATTTGGAATTAGAAATTCTTGCGCTAGTTTCAGATCGAGAGTCACAAGTATTACAACGTGCATCATCAGCAGGAATTATTGCAAAGCATCTGCCCATGACATCTGATCGAGAAATTTGGGATACCCAATTATTCGATTATGTCTCTGACCTAAAACCAGACTTAGTTGTGAGCGTTGGCTTTATGCGTATTTTGGCTAGAGCATTTGTAGAGAATTTCCGAACGATAAATACGCACCCAGCCTTGCTGCCCAATTTCCCTGGCGCACACGGTGTAAGAGATGCACTGGCGGCCGGTGTTACCAAAACCGGTGCAACTGTGCACTGGGTTGATTTTGGCGTTGATACTGGCGCGATCATTGCCCAGAAGGAAGTTGAAGTATTGCCAACAGATGATGAATCAACTCTGCATGAACGCATTAAGATTGTGGAACGAGCGCTCATAGTTGAGACCCTTCAAAACTTCATCATTAGTGGAATTCCAGGGCGGATTTAATGGAACGCAAGAAAATGTCACGTGCTCTTGTCAGCGTTTATGACAAGGTTGGCTTAGTCGAACTTGGCAAGAACCTGGAAAAACATGGAATAGAAATTCTTTCCACCGGCTCAACTGCTAAAACATTGCGTGAAGCAGGTGTAAAAGTAATTCCGGTTGAGGAGTACACCGGCTTTCCTGAAATGCTTGGTGGACGCGTAAAAACTTTGCATCCAAGAATTCATGGTGGAATCTTGGCTGATCAAAGCGATCCCGAACATTTGTCACAACTTGCAGCCCAAAATATTGCGCCCTTTGATTTGATAGTCATAAATCTTTATCCATTCACGCAGACCATCGCTAGTGGTGCAAAATTTGAAGAATCTATAGAACAAATTGATATTGGTGGGCCCAGTATGTTGCGTGGGGCTGCGAAGAATCACAAATCTGTCGCCGTTATTTCAGATCCATCTCAATACGAATTACTCAATGAAGCCTTAGATAACGGTGGCTTCACAACGCTAGAACGCCAGAAGCTAGCGATGGCAACTTTTCGCAGAACTGCTGAATATGACATTGCAATATCTGAATGGCTAGCCGGAGAGTTGGAACAGGACGATTGGCGCGCCAAGGTATGGAAAAAGATTGCAGATCTTAGATATGGTGAAAATCCACATCAAGCAGCAACTGTTTATTCAGATAGTTCATTACCGATTGGAATTACAAGTGCCAAGCAACACCATGGTAAGGAGATGTCATTTAATAATTACACCGATGCTGACGCGGCGCTTCGGGCTGCATATGATCACAGCGAACCATGCGTTGCAATTATCAAACATGCAAATCCCTGTGGAATTGCGATCGCCAGTGATATCGCAACTGCTCATGCCGCAGCCCATGCTTGCGATTCCGTCTCTGCTTTTGGGGGAGTTGTAGCCGCAAATCGCTCGGTTTCTAAAGAGATGGCTATGGCGTTAAGTGAAATCTTTACTGAGGTTGTAGTTGCCCCAGGATATGAAGATGGGGCAATTGAAATTCTTTCAAAGAAACCAGCAATCCGAATTCTAGAAATTTCTGAATACAAAATTGCAAAGGAAGAACTTCGCCCAATTTCAGGCGGCGCGTTAATTCAAGAAACCGATCTTATAAATGTGGATGGTGATAGTTCAGCAAACTGGCAACAGGTATCAGGTGAAAAAGTAAGCCCAGAAGTATTGCGAGATTTAGAGTTTGCCTGGCGCAGTGTTCGCGCAGTTAAGAGCAATGCAATCTTGTTGGCGAAGAGCGGTGCATCAGTCGGTGTTGGCATGGGACAGGTAAATAGAGTTGATAGTGCAAAGCTTGCAATAGATCGTGCTGGCGATCGTGCCCAAGGTTGCGTCGCTGCAAGTGATGCCTTCTTTCCATTTGCTGATGGACTTCAAATCCTCTTAGCCGCCGGAATCTCTGCTGTCGTAGCACCGGGTGGAAGTGTGCGTGATGCCGAAGTAATCGAAGCAGCAAAGAGCGCTGGAGTACCCATGTTTTTCACCGGGGTTCGCCATTTTTCACATGCCTAACTCTTCTCGATAGGATTGCAATATGAGCGCAATAATTCTTGATGGTAAAGCCACAGCGGCAATAATCAAAGAAGAGTTACGCCAAATAGTTTCAACGCTTGCTAATAAGCCTGGACTTGGAACAATTTTAGTAGGCGATGATGCGGGTTCACACTCTTACGTCAACGGAAAACATAAAGATTGTTCCGAAGTTGGGATAAATTCAATTCGAATTGATCTACCTAATAGCGCAAGTCAGAGCGATGTTCTTGCAGCAATCAAGGATTTGAACAACAGTAAAGAATGCACTGGTTATATCGTTCAACTTCCAGTTCCAAAGGGCATAAGTGCAAATCTCTTATTAGAAAGCATCGATCCAGCAAAAGATGCCGATGGTCTACATCCACTTAATTTAGGAAAATTAGTCATCGGTGAAAAAGCCCCACTGCCATGTACGCCTCGTGGCATTCTAGAATTATTACATCGCTATTCACTTACAACTTCTGGCAAAGATGTTGTGGTTATGGGACGTGGTTTAACTGTCGGACGCCCACTTGCATTATTGCTATCCCAAAAAGGTAGCGATGCAACTGTAACAATTACCCACACAAAAACTGTTGATGTAATTTCACATACAAAACGGGCAGACATCATCGTTGCCGCAATTGGAAGTGCGCACTTTTTGACACGAGAAATGGTTAAGCCAGGAGCAATAGTTTTAGATGTAGGTATAACTCGAACCAACGCCGGTTTATTAGGAGATGTTCATCCAGATGTAGCAAAAGTTGCTTCTGCTATTGCGCCAATGCCTGGTGGCGTTGGTCCAATGACTCGTGCAATGCTGCTTTCGAATGTTGTAGAAATGGCGCAACGAATTTAATGAAGATTGCTATCGATCGTTTGAGACTTCTCGCATTTGGAATAATCGTTCTTGGTGTTCTTCTTGGAATTTTTGACGTTGTCCGAACTGGAGCACTTCTCATCGCAATCGGGACTGGAGTAATAGCCATTACTAAATATTTACGCTCAAATCGCCACCGAAAGATTGAATTAATTCTTCCTGTCGGAATGGCGATACTCCTTTTTGTGGTGGCGCTCACACTGCCTCATGCCAAGTAACATTTAGCCATTGAATTGATTAAAAGTAATTAAAAGTAACTAGATGAGGGAAAAAGAAAAATGACCAGATCAGGAAAAGTTACAGTCGTAGGAGCTGGGTTTTACGGTTCAACAACTGCACTTCGTTTAGCAGAATATGACATCTTTGAAACAGTAGTACTCACAGATATTTTAGAAGGTAAGCCTGAAGGTCTGGCTTTAGATATGAATCAATCCCGATCAATTGAGGGATTCGAAACAAAGATAGTTGGCGCTACAACAACTGCTGACGGCGCAGGATATGAAGCAACTGCCAACTCTGAAGTTGTAGTTATTACTGCAGGATTGCCACGCAAGCCAGGCATGAGTCGCATGGATTTAATCGGCGTCAATGCCGGAATCGTTCGAGGGGTTGCTGAGAATATTGCTAAGCATTCACCAAACGCGGTAATTATTGTGGTTTCAAATCCTTTAGATGAAATGACTGCACTTACCCAACTAGCAACATCATTCCCAAAGAATCGTGTCATGGGTCAAGCTGGAATGTTGGACACAGCACGTTTCACAAACTTTGTGGCGGAAGAACTTAAGGTTCCTGTTGCTTCAGTAAAAACGCTAACACTTGGTTCACATGGCGACACAATGGTTCCAGTTCCAAGTCGTTGCACGGTTGATGGCAAGCCACTAACGGAACTTTTGGATTCAGCAAAAATTGAATCACTTGTAGATCGCACCAGAAATGGTGGAGCAGAAGTTGTTGCACTACTTAAAACTGGCTCTGCTTATTACGCACCATCTGCTGCCGCAGCACGAATGGCTAAGGCCGTTAAAGAAGATTCTGGTGCTGTGATGCCAGTGTGCGCCTGGGTTGATGGTGAATATGGAATCAGCGGTGTTTATCTCGGCGTTGAAGCCGAAATTGGAAAGAGTGGAGTTCGTAAAGTTGTTGAAGGTGCGCTAACTCCTTCAGAAGTAGAAGCTCTCAAAGCGGCAGCAGAAGCTGTTCGCGCTAAGCAAGCAGATGTTAAAGATCTCTAAAACTAAAGTAGCCAATAGAAACGAGCGAAGAAAATGTCGAAGATTAAAGTAGAAGGAACAGTCGTTGAACTAGATGGCGATGAAATGACTCGTATTATCTGGTCATTTATCAAAGAGAAATTGATCTTGCCTTATTTAGATGTAAACCTTGAGTATTATGACCTTGGAATCGAACACCGAGATGCTACAAATGATCAGGTAACTATTGATTCTGCGAATGCAATCAAAAAACATGGCGTTGGAATAAAGTGCGCCACTATTACTCCAGATGAAGCCCGGGTCGAAGAATTTGGCCTAAAGCAGATGTGGAAGTCACCAAACGGAACCATCCGCAATATTTTGGGTGGCGTAATTTTCCGTGAGCCAATCATTATGAAGAATGTGCCGAGATTAGTTCCTAATTGGACTAAGCCAATTGTTATTGGCCGTCACGCATATGGTGATCAATACAAGGCTACAGATTTCCGAGTTCCAGGTGCCGGAACGCTTACAATGACATTCACACCGAAAGATGGTTCAAAGCCGATGGAGTTTAATGTCTTTGATTTCCCATCATCTGGCGTTGCGATGGGAATGTATAACTTAGATGACTCAATTCGCGACTTTGCGCGCGCATCGATGAATTACGGTTTAATCCGAAACTATCCAGTATTTCTCTCGACTAAGAATACAATTTTGAAAGCTTACGATGGTCGATTCAAAGATATCTTTGCTGAAGTCTTCGAGAGTGAATTTAAAGCGAAGTTTGATGCAGCAGGCATCACTTACGAGCATCGCTTAATTGATGACATGGTTGCAACCTCACTTCGTTGGGAGGGTGGTTATGTTTGGGCCTGTAAGAATTACGACGGCGATGTGCAATCAGATACCGTCGCACAAGGTTACGGATCACTCGGTTTAATGACTTCAGTTCTTATGACTCCAGATGGATTAACCGTTGAATCTGAAGCTGCACACGGAACTGTTACGCGTCACTTCCGTGATCACCAAGCGGGCAAGCAGACATCAACAAATCCAATTGCATCTATCTTTGCCTGGACTCAAGGTTTATCTCATCGTGCAAAGTTGGATAACAATCCAGCGCTTGCAGAGTTCGCAACAACGCTTGAGAAGGTCTGCGTACAAACTGTTGAATCTGGAAAGATGACAAAGGATCTTGCAATCCTGATTTCAAAAGATAGCCCTTGGTTAAATACTCAAGACTTCTTAGCCGCAATCGATGAGAATCTAAAGGTTGCTTTAAATAAATAGCTCATTATTTACAGTAAAAAGCCCCGCACCAGATATTGGTAGCGAGGCTTTTTAATTGATTAAAACTAATTAATGCGGAGTCCTGAATTTGCATCAAATAGGTGAACCGCAGTTGCAATTGCATTAACTGAGATTATTGCACCTGGCTTTGGTGGATTCTTTGGATCCCAGCGAACAATTACTTGTGCGCCTTCATCAGTTTCTTGTGCAAACTTAATGCTCTTATCTACTGGCTTACCGTAGATGAATGCATCTGAACCAAGCTCTTCGACAACTTCAACTTGAACATCGAAGCCACCTGAAGTTGCAGGAACAAATCCTTCTGGGCGAACACCAACTGTTACAACTGCGCCAGAACTTGCTGGAACATCAACAGCGAAGCCACCAAGTTGTGCCTTGCCACCTGAAACTGGAACTGTCAGCAAGTTCATTGCTGGAGAACCAATAAATCCGGCAACGAAAGCATTTGCTGGGCGATCGTAAAGGTTGCGAGGAGTATCAACTTGCTGAAGTAGACCATCTTTGAGAACTGCTACGCGGTCTCCCATTGTCATTGCTTCTACTTGATCGTGTGTCACATAAACAGTTGTGATTCCAAGGCGACGTTGTAGGGCAGCAATTTGTGTACGTGTTGCAACACGAAGCTTTGCATCCAAGTTTGAAAGTGGCTCATCCATCAAGAACACTTGTGGCTCACGAACAATTGCGCGACCCATTGCTACACGCTGACGTTGTCCACCAGAAAGCGCCTTTGGCTTACGGTCTAAATAATCTTCAAGGTCAAGAAGTTTTGCTGCTTCCTTAACGCGACGATCGCGTTCTGTCTTATCTATGCCAGCAATCTTTAGTGCGAAGCCCATGTTTTCGGCTACGGACATATGTGGATAGAGCGCATATGACTGGAACACCATTGCAATATCGCGATCCTTAGGTGCAACGTGAGTTACATCTTTATCGCCAATGCGGATTGATCCAGTATCAACTTCTTCTAGGCCAGCAAGCATGCGGAGTGATGTGGATTTTCCGCAACCTGATGGGCCAACTAGAACAAGGAATTCACCATCATTAATAGTTAAACTAAACTTATCTACAGCAGGCTTGGTGGTGCCTGGATAAACCCGAGATGCGTTTTCAAATACGACTGATGCCATCTTTTTACTGCTCCTTTTCCGGGCAGGTACGTGCCCGACGATCCTTTGGATAAAGGCTTTAATACCGCTCGGATGAGCGTGGGGATAGATTACGCGTCAGAGGGGATATGCGCCACCCGTCTAGCAACGGCTACCAAGCCAAAGAAGTTACCCTTACGCCTGTGACCATCAACATCATCCGCGATATCGGCCTTGTCCTTCTCTTTATTGGGGTAGCCGGATTCTTTGTCGCCGCTGAGATAGCCCTGATCTCGCTACGGGATTCCCAGGTCCGCCAACTTGAAGGCACGGGCAAGCGCGGAGATCGCGTAGTTCAATTGACGAAGAACCCGAATCGTTTCTTAGCCGCGGCTCAAGTTGGGATCACCTTCTTAGGATTTCTATCCGCAGCTCTAGGCTCAGAGCGACTTGGTAAATATGTTTCTCCCGTCTTTGAAGATTGGGGTTTATCTAGAACTGTTAGTGAAACTCTTGCACTTGTCTCGATCACAATTGTAATTGCTTATATCTCACTAGTTTTTGGCGAACTCGTTCCAAAGCGGCTTGCGCTTTACCGAACCGAAATAATTGCGCTCGCGGTAGCGCCCACTATCGACTTAACAGCAAAGATTTTTCGTCCGGTGGTTTGGTTGCTTTCGAAATCAACCGATGCAATATCAAAGTTATTTGGTCTTAGCTCAAAAGAGGTCCGAAGCGAAATTTCTGAAGCTGAATTAGTTGACTTAGTTTCAGGACATGCGGCGCTTAGCGAAGAAGAGCGCGAGATTGTGGAAGAAGTATTTGCTGCTGGCGATCTGCAGCTACATGAAATTATGGTGCCTAGAACTGAAGTTGACTTCATGGATGTCGGTCTGACAATTAGCGATGCGATTTTAGTTGCGGTCGAACACTCACATTCGAGATACCCAGTTACGAGAGGAAGTACTGATGAAGTCATCGGCTTCCTTCACGTCCGAGATTTACTAAATCCAAAAGTAAATTCATCATCAGGTGAAACTATTCTTGAATTGGTTCGGCCAGTGTTAAATCTTCCAGGAACCAAAGGTGTTTTACCTGCTCTGGCAGAAATGCGTGGCAAGCGAAGTCATATCGCCGTTGTTTTGGATGAATATGGTGGAACTGACGGAATAGTTACCCTTGAAGATTTGGTTGAGTGCCTAATAGGTGACATTCAAGATGAATATGACAAAGATGATTTGGAAGTAACGCCACAAGCGCGAACTGGGGATTTTGAAGTTGATGGCTTAATTTCACTTGAAGATCTTTATGACCAGACTGGAATCGTTATCCCGGAAGGGCCATACGAAACTGCTGGTGGCTTTGTAATGCACCATTTAGGGCGTATTCCAGAGCTCCATGATGTGGTAACTATTGCGAAGGCTCGCATAACTGTTTTAACTCTTGAAGGAAAACGGGCTGGACGGTTATTGATATCCAGAGATGAATGGAAAGATGGCCCTCATGAATAATGGAGTTAAAGAACGTGTGCTGTCTGGAATTCAACCGACTCACGACTCCTTTCATCTGGGAAATTATTTAGGTGCAATAAAGCAGTGGGTTGATCTTCAAAGTTCGAATGATGCTTTCTATTGCGTAGTGGATCTTCATGCTCTGACTATTGAAACCAAGCCAGAGGAATTAAAACGTCGCACCCTTGCATCGGTTGCGCAATTGATTGCACTTGGACTTGATCCTGAAAAATGCACGCTCTTCATTCAATCTCACGTTCCTGCGCATAATCAATTAGCTTGGGTTTTGGAATGTTTAACTGGTTTTGGTGAGGCCAGTCGAATGACGCAATTTAAAGATAAATCCCAAAAGGCCGGTTCAGATCGAACCGTGGTTGGGCTCTTTACCTACCCAATCTTGCAGGCCGCTGACATCTTGTTATATCAAGCAAATAAAGTTCCAGTGGGCGAAGATCAACGCCAGCATATTGAGTTAACACGAGATCTTGGACAACGGTTTAACTCTAAATTTGGTGAAACTTTCACGATTCCTGAGGGCTATATCCTAAAAGCTGGAGCAAAAATAAATGATTTACAAGATCCAACAGCGAAGATGAGTAAATCAAGTTCATCTGGCGCTGGAGTGATTGAACTGATGGATAGTCCAGAGATTAATACTAAGAAAATTAAGAGCGCAGTTACTGATACTGGTCGCGAGATTACATTTGACGAGAAGGATAAGCCCGGTATTTCAAACTTGTTAACTATTTATAGCGCCCTAACTGGCAAGGATATTGGCGCATCGCAGAAAGATTTTGAAGGTAAAGGGTATGGAGATTTTAAAGGTGCCGTTGCCGAAGTTGTGATTGATTACCTGAAACCAGTTAGAGATAAGGCGAATGAACTTCTTCAAGATGAAGCGCATCTAAATAAGCTTCTCAAAATCGGTGCAGAAAAAGCCGACGCTGTTGCATCTAAAACTCTCAAAGATACTTACAACGCCCTAGGGCTTATTTCTCGTGGCTAAACGTTTCTTAGCCTTTCTCACATTAATTGCGCTCTCGCCATTAATCGCAGTACCTGCGAAGGCGGCACCAGCAAAGGTAAAAATTGGAATTGTTTATGAAGTTGGTGGGCGAGGTGATAGGTCTTACGACGATGCAGCCGCTATCGGCGTTGATGCAGCGAAGAAGAAATTTGGTCTATCTGATTTCGACGTCCGTGAATTAGTAACAACTGGAATAGATTT
>CANNIM010000022.1 GCA_947505195.1 Actinomycetota bacterium | reverse complement strand
ACACCGCAACGGCTAATGTTTGGATCAGATTGGCCTGTTGCAACTTTAGGTGGAACGTATGGTCAAGTCATCGATTTGGCGGAGCAACTGACCTCTGGACTGACTCCAAGTGAGGGTGATTATTTCTGGAGCAAAACGGCGATTCACGCATATAGCCTCACCCTATAGCCACCTCACTGGTAACGATTTGGTAACGATGCGGCATCTGAGCCTGTTTTAGCTACCTACGCATGGACGAATAAGCCCCTTGTTTAATATTGTTGCGCCACAGCGATTCCGCTGCTTTCGAAAGGAAACAAATGAAGAAAGTTCTAACTATTGTTGCTGCTGCTTCTGCAATGGCACTTGTTGTTGGTACTGGCTCAGCTGTTAACGCTGCTGACAAAGAACTCAACATCCAAATGGTTTCAAAAGGCTTCCAGCACCAATTCTGGCAAGCAGTTCAAAAAGGATCTGAGCAAGCTGGTAAGGCACTAAACGCAAAGATTACTTTTGTTGGTCCAGAATCAGAGTCAATGGTTGACAAGCAACTTGAACAACTACAAGCTGCAATTGATTTAAAGCCAGATGCAATTGGTTACGCATCACTAGATCCAAAGGCACCTCTTGCACTTCTTAAGAAGGCAAAGACTGCAGGTATCCCTGTTTACATGTTCGATGCTGCTGCTGGAGATCCAACCAGTGCAACACAGAACGAAGCATCACTAGGAGCAAATTCTGATATCGCTTTGGGTATCGCTCGTACTGATGGTGTTGCTGCTTCTGCACTTGCTGCAGACAAGATGTCAGCGCTAATTGGTGGTAAGGGCACAGTATTCGTAATCAGCCACAGCCAAGTAAACGCAACAGGTATTCAACGTCGCGATGGTTTCGTTAACCAAATGAAGAAGAAGTACAAGAACATCAAGGTACTTCCTGTTCAATATGGTGAAGGCGATCACCTAAAGTCTGCAGATATCGTGAAGGCAGTTATTGCTGCTAACAAGGATCTAAAGGGCGTATTCGCAACAAACGAAGGTGGAGCAATTGGTGCAGTAAATGCATTCAAGGATCTAAAGATGAAGAAGGGCAAGATCAAGCTAATTGGTTTTGACTCAGGCGCTGCACAAATCAACGCTATTAAGACAGGACTAATGAACGGTGCGATCACACAGGATCCAATCGGTATCGGTTACAAGACCGTTGCTGCATTGGTTGCTAAGGTTCGCGGCGGCACAACTCCAAAGAACTTCATTGACACAGGCTTCTACTACTACAACGCAAAGAACCTAACCGATCCAAAGATCGCAGCAGTTCTTTACCAGTAATAGCTGAATAACCGTTAATGATTGGCGGTCAGGTGAGTGAAAACTTACTTGACCGCCAATTCTTTTTTTACAAGTAAACTTCTCACATGACCTCATACGCAGTCCCGCCCATTGACCCACATCAAATCTCACTTGATGCAAGCGCTGGTTCCTTAACTCCATCCGGACCAACTCTTATTCGCAGACTTTCAGATCTTGCAGGGTGCTTTGAAAATAATAAAGCGTTTGAATCCGAAGTTGCCTCAACTAATCCAATTGTTTATCAAGTTATTTCATCAACAGTTCCTGAGTTGCCAAGAGAACTACCGCAATCAATAACAACCATTTTTCCTGGTAATTGTGGCGGCGAGCTTTATATGACAAAGGGGCATCAGCATCCAGACCCACAAGGTGAAATCTATTTTGGTCTTGAAGGTGTCGGCGGAATAATTATGTTTGACGGCAAAGAGAAGAAATATGTAGAAATTACACCAGGAAAAATTGGCTACATTCCACCCGGTTGGGCGCATCGCTCGATTAATTCGGGAAGCACTGAATATAAGTTTCTAGCGGTTTATCCCGGTTCTGCTGGTCACGATTATGGTTGGGTTTTAGAGAATGGCATGGGGCTTCGAGGATTTTCTAAAAGTGGAAAACTAGAGTTGAAAGATTTTATAATCTAATGATTATCGCCCATGATCTCGGTACAACTGGGAATAAAGCATCACTTCACGATGATGATGGGAAAATAATTGCTCATTGCACCATAAGTTATCCCGCTATTTTTGCTGCCGGTGGAGTAGCCGAACAAGATCCACTTGATTGGTGGAATGCAATTGGTGCGGCAACCAAAAAATTATTAGCAGATAAAAAAGTCAACTCAGATCAAGTTACTGGAATCGGTATCTCTGGACAGATGATGGGCGCAGTTCTCTTGGATTCAGAATATAAGCCGGTAAGACCGGCTCTTATCTGGGCCGATTTTCGAAGCACACCGCAGACAAAAGAGCTTGTTGATTCAATCGGAATGGGCAGCGCGTACAAAGAATTAGGCCATCAGTTAAATCCAACTTACTCGATTACAAAAGCGATGTGGGTCCGCGATAACGAACCAGAAAATTGGGCAAAGGTTCGACATATCTGCCTAGCAAAAGATTATGTGAATTATCGCTTAACGGGACGTCTTGCAACCGATCCTTCGGATGCATCCAGTACAAATGCATATGACCAAATTAATGGTCGCTGGTCTGAAAGAGTTCTAAAGACGGCCCGCATTGACCCCGCACTTATGCCAGAGATTCTGGCTTCAACCGCAATACTTGGCGAGATAACAGCAGAAGCAAGTAGCCACACTGGTTTAAGAGTTGGAACGCCGGTTGTTGTTGGTGGCGGAGATGGACCACTTGCAGCAGTTGGTGCCGGAATTATTTCTGCTCAAGATGGGGCATATGTTTGCATGGGATCTTCATCATGGGTTTCGGTTTCAAGCACCAAGCCGCTGCATGATCCAAAGATGCGGTCGATGACTTTTAATCACGTAGTTCCTGGTCACTTTGTCCCAACCGCAACAATGCAAGCAGGTGGTGCAAGTTTGCAATGGATCACTGAAACGCTAATTCCAGAGAGCAATCCTGATAGGTATCGCATACTTCTTGATGAAGCTAAGAATCGGTCTGCATCATCTGATGGTTTATTTTTCTTGCCGCACATCATGGGTGAACGCTCGCCATATTGGAATCCAGATGCCTCTGGCGCATTTATTGGATTAGGAAAACATCACAACCGCGGCGATATGGTCCGCGCTGTACTTGAAGGCGTTGCATTTAATTTGCTTACTTGCATCAATGCATTCTCTGAAAATGGAATCGGCGTAAAGAGCGTTGATGTAATCGGTGGTGGCGCTGGTAGTGCGCTCTGGCTACAAATTTTTGCAGATGTTTGGGGCATTCCAGTTCAATCGCGCTCCATTGTTGAAGAAGCGAATTCACTCGGAGCAGCAGTCACAACGCTAGTTGGTCTAGGAAAAGCTGATTTTGATATTGTTAAATCACTTTCAACAATTACATCTAAATACACCCCAGATGCAAGCGCGCATAAGAATTATTTAGCGGGACATGAAATCTTCCTAAAGGGATATTTAGGACTTGAGACCTGGAATTCAAATAGGTTTATAAAGTGAAAAAGATCTTAATCACATCTAGGTCTTTTTCTAGCGGCAATCTTGACTTGCTGGCACAGTTAACGGCAGCAGGCTATGAGCCAAAGTATGCTGATTCAAAACATGACTTAACCGAGCTCACGAAAGAGTTGCCGGATGCAATCGCATGGATTGCTGGAACATCAAAAATAACTGCAGATGTTATGGACCTTGCTCAAAACTTAAAGATCATTGCGCGTTATGGCGTTGGCTTCGAATCAGTAGATCTGGTAGCCGCAAGAGAGCGTGGAATAGTAGTTACAAACACCCCTGGAGCTAACTCTTTAGCGGTCGCTGAACTAACAATTGGCCTGGCGATGAATGCGTTACGGGCAATCTCGACATCAGCAAGTCAGGTGCGAGTTGCTAATTGGTCTGTAATACGCGGTAAACAATTAGATGGTTCTGTAGTTGGAATTGTTGGTTTCGGTCGGATTGGAAGAATCTTGGCGGGCAAATTTAAAGCCCTTGGGTGTGAAGTTTGGATTAGTGATCCCTTTATAGACTCAGAAGAGATCAAAGAGGCTGGCTATATTCCTAAGTCAATCCCTGAAATCTCTACTGGTGCTGAAATAGTTTCACTAAATGCACCGGGTGATGGTGCAATTGTAGATAAAAGTTGGGTTTCAAATGCAACTGCAGATCAAGTAATTATTAATAGCGCTCGAGCAGAGCTAGTTGACGAAAGTGCAATTGCAGATGGCCTTAGAAGTGGAAAGTTGTTCTCCTACGCTGCAGATACCTTGCAGGGCGAGAAAGATTCTGCAAATTCTCCACTGATGGCTGAAGATATCTCTTCAAAGGTAACAATTACTGCGCATCTAGGGGCCCAGACGGTAGAGGCTGTTGATCTGATGGGATCGATGGCGACGGCAAATGTTTTAGCGATTCTGGCTGGCAAACCTGCAATCAACGTGGTTAGTTAAATGTCAGAAAATAAGAGAAGAGTTATGCGATTTATCGGAGTTTCAACTACAAACTCTTCGATTAACAAGGTCTTTCCAAAGTGGTCGGAATTGTTAGATCTAAACGCTGAACTTCAAGGCTTAGATATTCCAATAGGTTCAACACTAGCTAAATATCGTGAAGCAATTATAGAAATGCAAAGTGATTCTAGTTGTGTTGGTGCACTAGTAACGACACATAAGATCGCACTATTTGATAGCGCAAAAGAGTTGTTTTCTAGCTTTGATCAGTTTGCATCAGCATGTGGTGAAATTTCGTGTGTGAAAATAGTTGATGGAAAAGTTGAAGGAGCAGCAAAGGATCCGATAACTGCGGGCCTGGCTATCGAAGAGTTTCTCCCTCGTGGATATTTCAAGAATGGCGCTGATGCGTTGATATTTGGTGATGGTGGCGCTGCCACGGCAATTGCTTGGTATTTAACTGGACTTGCCGATCCGCCTCGAAAGATTCACTTCTTTGGGATTGATTCAAATCGACTAGATCATTTAACAAAAGTTATTGCTTCACGCCCTGGAAGTGATTTAGTTGTAACTCATACTTCAAGTGCGACGCTAGTCTCTAAAATTCTTAACAGCTTGAACTCTGGATCTTTGATTATTAATGCAACAGGTATGGGTAAAGATATTCCAGGTTCGCCAATGCCAGATGGAGTTAGCTTTCCAAAGGGAAGTGTTATCTGGGAGTTAAATTATCGGGGCTCACTTGAGTTCTTGAAACAAGCTCAGAGTGAGGCGCTCCATTCAGAATTGAAAGTTTATGATGGTTGGCGTTACTTCATACATGGATGGAGCAGTGTTGTAGCCGAAGTATTTGACATCAAATTAACACCAGAACTTATGGTCCAACTATCTGAAGCTGCTGAAATAGCTAAACAATGATTATCAGAACAATCTCTGGCGATATCGTCCCTGAGAAACTTGGTCGGACTAATTACCACGAGCATGCATTTCAAATCAGCCCATTATTAAGCGGTGATGAACTAGATAGCCCAGAGAAAAGTGCTAAAGAATTCGCAAGGATGGCAAAATCAGGTTTTGATTCATATGTAGATGCAACTCCAATAGGTATTGGTCGCCGCCCACAAGAAATGCTTGAACTTTCAAAAGTAAGTGGGCTACAAATTGTGCACGCTACTGGGGTACATAAAGAAGCGCATTATGCCAAGGCACATCCGGTTACTTCACTTTCGGTAGCAGAATTAACTAGATTGTTTGAATATGAAATCAAGGTAGGAATTCTTAGCGATGACTCCACGCTAGAAATTATTGCGACAAGTGCCTCCGAAATTAAAGCTGGCTTTATAAAGTTTGGAATCTCTAATGAACCAATGACTGCATTCGAAAATCGTGCACTTGAAGCGGCGGCAACTGTTTCTGCGCAAATGGGTGTTGCAATAATGATCCATACTGATGCGGCAAGTGAAATCTTCACAGTTTTAGACTCTCTTGAATCTTTTGGCGCTAATCTCAACCGAATAGTGGTGGCACATATCGATCGCCGTCCAGATCCTAAATTCCATGCCGAGATTGCAAGCCGAGGTGCCTACCTGGGATATGACGGGGCAGGACGTTCCCAATACTTCCCAGATGAGGTTTTGGTTGATTTGTTTTCAACTATGGTCGAACTTGGCTTAGCTTCACATGTTTTGCTCGGCGCCGATGTGGCGAGAAGTTCTAGATATATTGAATATGGTGGCGGGCCAGGGTTGGAATATCTGGGAAATTCATTCTTGCCAATGCTACGAAATCGTACGAGTGATGAAATAGTCAACAAAGTATTGACTGCAAACCCAGCAAATTGGCTAGCCTTTAACCAATAAGCAACTACGAGAAAGGGAGAGAAAAATGAGTAAGAAAGTTAAGATGATTGCGCTCTTGAAAGTTACACCAGGAATGACGCGTGATGAATTTATTAAACGCTGGGTTGATGAGCATGCGCCATTCACTTTGAAGTTCCCTAACTTGAAGGGTTACTTAATCAATATTCCTATCGAGGAGTACCAGCAAATTGAAGGTGCACTTCCATACGATGGAACTGCTGAACTATTCTGGGATTCGATCGAAGATGCAAAGGCAGACTTCGCTTCAGCAGCTTCAGCCGCTGCCGGCGCAGACGCTGATGAATTCTCCTTCGTCAGAGAGCACATCTTTGTTGAAGAATTCGTCGCTAAGCCTCGTTCATAACTATGGCTAAAAATAACTCAGGCAAAATCACCGTCGTCGGTGCAAACATGATCGACTTAATTGCATATGTTCCGCGCTTTTTAAATGTGGGCGAAACACTGCATGGTTCAGAATTTGTTATGGGTTATGGCGGCAAAGGCGCGAATCAGGCTGTTATGGCAGCAAAACTTGGCAGCAAAGTTGTAATGGTCACCAAAGTTGGTGAAGATGTTTTTGGCGGGGGAACTAAAGAAAACATGGCCAAATATGGCATCGATACAACGCACGTACTCTCTACAGGTTCTGCGTTTTCAGGTGTCGCACCAATCACAGTTACGCCAGAAGGCCAGAATCAGATCGTAATTGTTAGTGGCGCTAATAATTTACTCACTAACGCTGAGATTGATGCAGCACGCTCTGACATAGCAGAATCTGCATACTTAGTTTGTCAGCTAGAAATCGATTTAAAGTTAACGCTAAAGGCTTTGCAAGTTGCGAAGGAGGTTGGAACTCCGACAATACTTAATCCAGCGCCGGCGGTTGAGTCTTTACCGGCAGAGATTTATGGGCTCACGGATATCTTCTGTCCAAATGAAACTGAGACTCAAATACTTACGGGAATGAAGATTGATTCAGTTCCAAGTGCCGAACTTGCTGCTAAAGAACTTTTATCTCGTGGTGTTAAAACTGTTCTCATAACGCTTGGTGAAAATGGCTGTTTAATAGTTGATGAAAATGTCTCTATTCATATTCCAGCAGATAAAGTCAAAGTTGTTGACACAACTGGTGCCGGTGATTCATTTGTTGGTGCACTTGCCCATTTTCTAGCTCTTGGATTATCACTCACAGATTCTGCAACTAAAGCAGTAAAGGTCGCTTCAATCAGCGTTGGCGCAAAGGGAACTCAATCTAGTTTTCCTGATCGAAAAGATATCCCAGCCGATATTTTAGAAGGCTAGATAACAATTAGTTATACGCCATCCGATTTTGGCCAAAACCCACCATTTAAGGGGTGAGTTTTAACCATCCTGTTGAGAGCAGAGCGTTGCTGGACTAATATCGGGGATAGGTTTTTAGAAAATTGAATGACTATCACTTGGAGGACTTATAAATGTCTGACGAACAACTGCTTGTAGTTGAGGGAGTAAGCAAAGGATTCCCTGGAGTTCAGGCCCTACAAAATGTTCGTTTTGATTTAAGCGCTGGTGAAGTTCATGCACTTGTCGGCGAAAATGGTGCGGGTAAATCAACACTGATGAAGGTTCTCTCTGGTATCTATAAGAAGGACTCGGGAACAGTTAAATTCAAGGGCGAAAATGTTGATGTTGCCGGCCCGCTGGAAGCTCAACACTTAGGAATTAGTATCATCCATCAAGAAATTAACTTGATGCCAGATTTAACTGTCGCCCAAAATATCTTTATCGGAAGAGAGCCAAAGAGCTTCGGAAAGCTTTTTCTAAATGATCGAAAACTTAATAAGGATGCTCAGGAACTTCTAGATTCGCTAAAGTTGCCACTTGATCCAACTCAAATTGTTGGTGAACTTACTGTGGCCAAGCAACAGATGGTAGAAATCGCAAAGGCTATTTCATACAACTCTCGTGTCATCATCATGGATGAGCCGACATCATCACTTACACCGACTGAAACATCTGCGCTATTCGTTATTATCGAAAATCTCAAGAAGGCCGGCAAGGGCGTTATCTATATTTCACACCGCTTAGAAGAGCTCGGAAAGATTTCGGATCGAATAACGGTGTTTCGCGATGGTCAATACATTGATACCTTGAAAACTAAGGACACAACTATTGAAAAAATTATTTCGCTAATGATTGGCCGAGAAGTCCATGTAGATCTCCGTCCAGAAGCAAATACTTCAACCTCAGAAGTTGTGCTAAAGGTTGAAGGCTTAAGCTCAAAGAGATTGCTTAAAGATGTTTCATTCGACTTAAAGCGTGGAGAAATTCTTGGTTTTGCTGGTCTTATGGGCGCTGGACGAACCGAGGTTGCACTCGCTCTTGTTGGTAAAGATCCGATAACTGCAGGCAAAGTTGAAGTCAATGGCAAGGTTGTAAAGATTAACAATCCAGCCGATGGTGTTGCTCTTGGAATTGGCTACTTGTCTGAAGACCGCAAACGTTACGGTCTACTGCTAGGCCAAAATGTTGATTTCAATATTATTCTCTCTTCTGTAAAGCGTTACTCAACTGCCCTAGGTTTCTTTAAAAAGGCTGAATCAAAAAAGGTTTCAGAGGCCGCCGTAAAGACACTCTCGATTCGCACCCCATCAGTTAATCAAACCGCTAAGAACCTTTCTGGTGGCAACCAACAGAAAGTTGTTATCGCCAAGTGGCTAACTCGTGAGTGCGATATTTTAATTTTTGATGAACCTACTCGTGGAATCGATGTTGGCGCTAAGGAAGAAATTTACAAACTTCTGCGCGAACTAGCTGCCCAGGGAAAGTCAATCATCATGATTTCATCTGAACTCCCTGAAGTGCTTCGACTTTCTGATCGAATCGTTGTTATGTGTGAAGGCCGAGTAACCGGCATCATCGATAACAAGGAAGCAGATCAGAACGTGATCATGCAATATGCAACAAAATATCGAAACTAACCATAAAGGTCCAAGTCCAAGTAAAAAGAGATAGAAAGAGAAGGTTATGGCAGCAAAAACTTCAATAGGACATGACGAGAGTCAAGCAAAAGGTGGATTGGTCGCGTCGATTCGTCGTCAGGCTGAACAATCCCTAGCCTTTGCCAGCCTTGTACTCATCTTCATATTTTTCTCATTTGCAAATAGCGCTTTCTACTCTTGGAGCAATATCTCCGGTATTTTGCTCTCAACAGCAGTTACTGGAATGTTGGCAATCGGAACAACATTCGTAATCATTACCGGTGGAATTGACCTTTCAGTCGGAACTGGCACAACCCTTACCGCCGTTATGACTGCCTACTTTCTTTCAGACCTCAAGATGCCATTTGCGATTGGAATAGTTGTTGGCCTGACTTCTGGCGCTCTTATGGGAGCAATCAATGGGCTACTAATTACTATCCTCAAGTTGCCACCATTTATTGCCACTCTTGCAATGATGTTGATTGCTAAGGGTTTAGCTCTCGTTATTTCTGGCGTTGCTCCTATCTATACCGATTCAGTTAGCGGTTGGGATCAAATCGCACTTGGTAACTTGATTCCGAATCTGCCAAATGCCGTTCTGATTCTCTTTGTTTCGGCCTTCCTTGCTTCAATAGTTCTTAACCGCACAATCGTTGGTCGCTACACCTTTGCAATTGGTTCAAATGAAGAAGCAACAAAGCTTTCAGGTATCAATGTAAATAAATGGATCGTAATCATTTATGCAATCGGTGGTCTATTCACTGGTATGGCAGGAATCTTGCTTACATCCCGTCTGAACTCTGCCCAACCTGCACTTGGCGCTGGATACGAACTTGAGGCAATCGCTGCGGTAATCATCGGCGGTACATCACTGCTTGGTGGTAAGGGTTCAATCCTTGGAACTGTGATTGGTTCACTAATCATGGCAGTTCTAATCAACGGACTCCGAATCATGGCTATTCAACAAGAATGGCAGACCGTTGTAGTCGGTATCGTTATCATCATCGCTGTTTACACAGACTCACTTCGTCGCCGTAAAGATCGAAGTTAGCGAATAAATACAGGGAAGGTAACCGAGTGAAATACAAATCAGTCAAGGGTTTACTTACAAACGATGAATCGCTTATCCCTGCGACCTT
The DNA here is from genome assembly GCA_947505195.1 of Actinomycetota bacterium. Lineage (GTDB taxonomy): Bacteria > Actinomycetota > Actinomycetes > Nanopelagicales > Nanopelagicaceae > AAA044-D11. The sequence goes on along the minus strand of CANNIM010000022.1, from coordinate 1,633 downwards.
CATAGATAAACTCGAAGATATATTGCATGGCTTTCTTGGCATAATTTTATTTGTTATTTCAGTCTTGGCTGCCGGTTATAGTCTTCAACGCCTGATTGAAACCCGGCCATTCTTTCCACTAGGAATGATTCAAGGAATTAATGACATTCTCTTTGTCGTAATTATTCTAGAGATCATGAGAACGGTCATTGTTCGATTCACTGATGGAATTTTCCAACTTGATAACTTCTTGATTATTGGCGTAATTGCAGCGGTCCGACATATTCTGACTGTCGGAGCATCCCTTACTATGGAAAAAGAGAAGACAACTGAATATTTCAATCGTGCGCTAATTGAAATGGGTGTCAACACTGGGATCGTTTTAGCTCTCGTCTTTGCACTATTTTTATCTCGTGCAGCTCGGAAAAACAATACAAGTAAGTAATTACTGGTGGCGGGTGAAGGATTTGAACCTTCGAAGGCAGAGCCGGGGGATTTACAGTCCCCTCCCATTGGCCGCTCGGGCAACCCGCCAGGGTTTTTTACGGCTTGCGTAGATTACCTTATTAAGTCACCCACTCGAAATCGGATTTAATCAGGCAAGATAACTGGAACTTGAGTCATAAGTCCACCATCGATTACATAAGAGCTTCCAGTAATGAATGAGGCCTTATCAGAACATAAGAAACCAACTAGTTCGCCGATGTCGTGAATTGTTGCCATCCGACCGATTGGGTGCGAACTTCCCCACTCTTTCAAAATATCTTCTTCGCTTCTAGTGCTACTGAAAGCGCGTGCTGATGCCCGCAGCATTGGCGTATCGACTGATGCCGGCAAGATCGCATTGCATCGAATTTGTTCTGCTGCATGATCGATAGCGATTGCACGAGTTAGTGAATTAATTGCTCCCTTAGAAGCGGCATACGCGACAACGCCTTTTTGATTTGCCAGTGATTGAACGGAGGAGATATTAACAATTGATCCGCCTTTTGCTTTGCGCATATATGGAATCGCATATTTGGCGGTTAAATACATGGACTTAACATTTACATCAAAGGTCTTATCCCAGGTCTCTTCGCTGGTATCAACTGCTGTTCCATAGGTTTGGATACCTGCACAATTGACGACGTAATCAATATGACCATATTTATTACCAACACTTTCGATTGCTGCTTTTACCTGAGCATCAGAAGAGATATCTACTTTAATTCCTGAGATGCGCTCCCCGTGGCTTGCTAATTCCCCTTGGGCTTTACTTAATCCTGCTTCATCAACATCGAACATAATTACAGTTGCACCATCGTCCAATAAACGTTTGGTGCTGCCATAGCCAATTCCTTTGGCTCCCCCAGTAACAATTGCAATTTTGCTCATTTATAAACTCCTAATCCGAGCACCATTTTTGCGAACTTCAGCAATATTTGTTGCGCCTGTTAACGCCATACCATTTTCGAATTCTCGTCGCATAATTTCAATAACCTGTTCCACACCTGCTTCGCCATTCGCCATTGCGCCATATAGATAAGCGCGGCCGATGAATACTGCTTTTGCGCCGAGTGCGATTGCACCAAGTGCATCAAGGCCAGACATGACGCCACCGTCAATATAAATTTCAACTTTATTACCAACTGCTTTAACGACCTCAGGCAATATT
>CANNIM010000021.1 GCA_947505195.1 Actinomycetota bacterium | reverse complement strand
GAAATTCAGTGCTCCTAAAACCGGCTCGTTCAACGCCACTAACTGCAATTGCGCTAGCAAAATGTTTTAGTGACGCTGGGCTACCTGAAGGAGTTTTGCAAGTAATTACTGGATCTGGTGCCGAACTTGGTAGCGCCTTGGTTAAGGATTCGCGCGTTCGCAAAGTTTCATTCACTGGTTCTACTTCTACTGGAGTTCAAATTTCTAACGCGGCAGGTGTTAAGAAACTCTCTCTCGAACTCGGATCTTCTTGCCCGGTCGTGGTTCTAGATGATGCCGACATTGATTATGCGACTGATGCAATTGCACTTGGAGGCTATATAAATGCTGGCCAAGTCTGCATCTCGGTGCAACGAGTAATTGTTGATGAAAAAATCATGAGCAACTTCTTAGATGCTCTCAAACCAAAAGTTGAAGCAATTAAAGTTGGCAATCCAAAGAACGATGATACAAAGGTTGGAACTTTAATAAATGAGTCTGAAGCAATTCGAGTCGAGAACTCTATTAAGCAGGCAGTAAGCGATGGTGCAGTTCTGCTTACTGGTGGCACTCGGGATAAGACGATCATCAAACCTGCAATTGTTTGTGGTGTTAATCCAAATTCTTCCTTTGCGCAAGATGAACTATTTGGTCCGGCAATTGCAGTTAGCTCTGCAAATGGAATCAAAGAGGCTATAACTCTGGCAAATAGCACGGTTTATGGCTTAGGAGCAGGTGTTTTTACTAAGAACGTTGATGTTGCAATTCAATCAGCACGAGAGATTGATGCCGGAATAATTCACATAAATTGGACGCCACTTTGGCGCGCTGACTTGATGCCATACGGCGGACTTAAATCAAGTGGCGTTGGTAAGGAAGGTGTTCGTTCGACAGTTACAGAAATGACCGAAGAAAAAACCATAATCCTTCACGGACGAAGCTGGTAAAGGGGAATACAAATGACTAATCCAAATTACGGGGCAACAGAGCGACTTACAGTTGGGCAAGCCGTAGTCCGTTTTATAGCGGCTCAACACACACTCGCTGATGGCGTTAAGCGTCGATTCATTCCCGCGGCGATGGGAATTTTTGGTCACGGCAATGTTGCGGGGCTTGGTCAAGCACTTGATCAATACAACGACATCCTTCCCTTTGTCCAAGGTCGTAACGAACAAGGTTTAACTCATGCCGCGATTGGTTTTGCTAAAGCAACAAATCGCACCCAGACATTTGCGGTCACTGCATCAATCGGACCCGGTGCGCTAAATATGGTTACACCTGCTGGTCTTGCAACAGTAAATCATCTTCCAGTTCTCTTATTACCTGGAGATTCATACACAACTCGACGTCAAGGTCCAGTTCTACAACAACTTGAACATCCACTGGGACCAGATATTTCTGTCAATGATGCTTTTCGCCCAATCGCAAAGTATTTCGATCGCATCACACGTCCAGAACAACTCTTGTATTCACTTCCTAATGCTTTTCGCGTTCTAGCAAATCCAGCTGAAACTGGCACCGTTGTTTTGGCTCTACCTCAAGATATTCAATCTCACGCCTTTGATTTCCCAAAGGACTTCTTTGAAGAGCGGGTTTGGAAGATTCGTCGCCCGATTCCAGATCGTGAAGATATTGGTCAAGTTGCCAAGATGATTAAGAGCGCAAAGAAACCTTTGATAATTGCTGGTGGCGGAATTAATTACTCTTCTGCAACTTCCGAACTTGAAGCTTTTGCAAATGCAACAGGGATTCCCGTTGCTGAAACCTTTGGCGGTAAGGGCGTAATTCAGAACCCAGGGGATTGGCATCTAATGGGCTTGGGCCTTGAGGGCTCACCTGAAACAAACAAGTTAGTTGCAGAAGCTGATCTAATTATCTCAATCGGTACGCGCCTTACCGATTTTGCTACTGGTTCACAATCTATGTTCAATAATTCAGATGTGAAATTTGCATCGATTAACATTAAAGAACACGATGCAATCAAACAGGGAGCAGTTGCAATTTTGGGTGATGCCAAACTTTCACTAGTTGCGCTGACTGAAGCGGTTGCTGGTTACAAAATTTCATCTGATTGGGCTTCAAAGATAAAGAGCGGTGTAACAATCTGGTCAAAGCAACTTGCTGACGCGATTGATCCCGATATTGTTTTTAATAAGAAGACCCTTCCAGATTCAGAAGAAACTAATGCGATAATTACTCAAGGACAATTAATTGGTCTAATGAATGAAACCGCAAAGAGCGGCGATGTAATTATTGCCGCCGCCGGCGGTGCACCTGGAGATATCCAAAAAGCCTGGGATGCAACAAAGGGCAAGTTTGCACATTTGGAATTCGGATTCTCTTGCATGGGTTACGAGATTCCAGCAGGTATTGGAGTTCGCTTAGCAACACCGGATCAAGAGAAGCGAGTTTTGGTCTTTATTGGTGATGGCACTTTTGTAATGGCGCCAACTGAACTTGTGACCGCCGCGCAAGAGGGTATTAACATGACAGTAGTTGTTTCAGAGAATCATGGTTACCAAGTTATTCGTCGCCTACAAATGTGGCGAGTTGGCCATAACTTCGGGAACGAATTTAGATATCGCCAAGGCGGTCCATCTGTTGCACAAGCAGGCGAAGCTAAAGGCGTGGCGCCAAGACTTGAAGGTGATTATTTGGATATCGATATCGTAAAGATGTCTGAAGGAATGGGCGCACATGCGATTTATGCAACGACCCCTACCGAAATTCGCAAGGCCCTTGCAGATGCTCGCACGCTAAAGGGCCCTGTCGTAATTGTTGTTCCAACAATTCAACATGCAAATCTGCCAGCATCAAATGTTTGGTGGGATGTTGCACCTGCAGAAGTTTCAACTCAACCTTGGGTTGCTGCAATCCGCAAAGATTATGAAGCGGGTTTATCAACCCAGAAATGGCATGCCTAATGCTCGATTTCACTAATCCCAAGCAGCTAACACTCGGCACATTTCTCGGAATGGGTGCGCCAATGGCTGCGGAGATCGCTGCCGTAGGTGGGGCAGATTGGGTACTTCTCGATTTGGAACATGGAGGTGGCAGCGAAGATTTAATTGGTCCAACTGTAGTTGCGGGCATGGCATATGGAATTCCAACTCTGGTACGCGTTGAATCGCAAGATCGAATCCGAATTGGTCGGGCGCTAGATGCGGGCGCATCTGGGGTGATGATTCCAAGAATTGAAACTGTTGAACAAGTATTAGATGTTGTCGCACATATGTCATATCCACCATTTGGTGATCGCGGTGTTGCTACATATAACCGCAGCGCAAAGTGGGGGCGAGATTTATCTGGGCTTACCGAGAAATCTAAAGCGGCTTGCATAATCCAAATCGAAACTTTGAAAGCGCTGGAGAATGTAGAAGATATTGCAAAGATTGATGGTGTAGATCTTCTATTCGTTGGCCCACTTGATTTAAGTTTTGCACTGAGAACCCCCCGCGATTTTAAGAGCCCTAAGTTTGTTGAAGCAACCGCAAGGGTTATAGCTGCGGCAAAGGCCAATAATAAAGTTGCTGGTATTTTGGCTGCAGATGCTGCTCTGGCAGAGATATTTATTGAACAGGGATTTAAATTTATTGCGATTGGATCCGATGCGACCTTGTTTGCGGGAGCAATTTCTAACCTAGTAACTCAACTTAAGAAGTAAGGGAAAAAGATGGCTACAGAAGTTCCAGATCGTCCAGTCGGTGTCGGTCTTATTAGCGTTGGTTGGATGGGCAAAGTTCATTCCCGCGCTTATCAATCACTTCCGATTGTCTATCCAGAGCTTGGAATTAAACCTCGTCTAGTTATTGCTGCTGATAATGTGCAAGAGCGCGCAGATTACGCCGTTAACGTCTTGGGATATGAAAAATCAACTCTGGATTACAAAGAGGTCCTGGCTCATCCAGAAGTAGATGTTGTCTCAATCTGTGCTCCAAATTTCCTGCACGCTGAAATCGGAATTGCTGCGGCAAAAGCGGGCAAATCTTTCTGGATTGAAAAACCAGTCGGCCGAGGTGCTAACGAGACTGAAGCGGTCGAGGCTGCTGCGATTGCCGCCAGAGTTACTACAACCATTGGATTTAACTATCGAAATGCACCTGCAGTTGAACATGCTAAAACTTTGATTGCTAGTGGTGCACTTGGCCGCATAACTAATGTTCGTGGCACTTTCTTTGCAGATTATTCTGCTGAACCAAATGGCGCTCTTTCCTGGCGCTTCATTCGTAAATTCGCGGGAAGCGGAGTTCTTGGTGACTTAATGGGACACCTCGCAGATCTAGTTCAATATTTAGTTGGACCAATCGCAGAGGTAAGTGGAATCACTAAGACAATAATTACTGAACGCCCAGTTCTTGAAATGGGAAGTGGAACCCACTTCTCGGTAATCGAGGGCGGCAAAATGGAGCCGGTTGAAAATGAAGATTATGGTGGAGCGCTGATTCGCTTTGCAGATAACGCAATTGGCGCTGGTGCAGTTGGAACAATTGAAGCATCACGCGTTGCAGTTGGCCCACGCGCAAGTTATACCTTCGAAATTTATGGAACCGAAGGTTCTGTGAAATGGGACTTCGAGCGAATGAACGAGATTGAAATTGCCATTGGTCGCAAGGGCGAGCATGTTGGATACCAACGCATTATGGCTTCACCAACTTTCGGTGATTTTTCAAACTTCCAACCAGGGGCTGGAACATCCATGGGTTATGATGATTTAAAAATTGTCGAAGCCCGTAAATTCCTTGAGGCTTACTTTGGGGGAACTGCTCTTAACTCTAATATTCACGATGCAGTATCCGCAGCAAGAGTTGTCTCAGCGATAGAGAAGTCTGCAGAATCTAAGAGTTGGATTTCAATAACTCCCGCAACTGGAACAACGGCGGCGATCGCAAAATAATGAGTTCTAATACCACCCCAATAGTTGTTGGTCTTGGACCAATCGCAGCAGAAATTGTTGCGCCAATTTTGGGTAGTGGCTTCACATATATTGAAAATCCAACCGAGAGCGATCTTGCGAAGGCAGAAGGCGCAATAGTTCGCGCGGCATTTGAATTTAAAAAATCAGTTTTTGACTCCATGCCAAATTTAAAAGTTATTGCACGCACTGGTGTTGGCACTGAATTAGTTGATTTAGTAGTTGCAGATTCACTAGGGATTCCCGTGGTTATTACGCCTGGAAGCAATACAACAGCCGTGGCCGAGGGGGCTTTTGCCCATATTCTTCATCTGGCAAAACGTCTTGGGCCGTTAACTAAATTAGTTGCTGACGGAAAGTGGAATGAGCGAACTAACTATCCAGTTGGTGATCTTGAGAATCAAACTATAGGAATTATTGGTTATGGTCGAATCGGAGTTCGGGTTGCAAAGATTGCATCAGCTTTTGGAATGAAAGTCATTGCCTTCGATCCATATGCTGATGTCCCAGCAGAAATTGGGATTGGCTCACTAAGTGATTTACTCTCAATCTCAGATGTAATAACTCTGCATATTCCACTAACACCGGAAACAACAGGGCTTTTTAGCACCGCAGAATTCGCCAAGTTAAAGCAGGGGGCGATTTTGGTTAATTGCTCGAGAGGTCCACTTATTGATTTAGATCAGGCGCTGCTTGCCTTAGAGAATGGAAAGCTAGGTGGACTTGGGTTAGATGTATTTGATCCTGAACCACCAAAACGCCATGCAATCTTCGAACACGAAAACGTTGTTCTTACGCCTCATGTAATGGGTTTGAGTAATCAAGCAACTGTTGCAACTTATGTCATGGCGGCACAAGGTGTGCGCGATGTATTAACTGGAGTTAAACCACAAGCAATAGCAAATCTAAAAAATGACAAAGACAGGAGCACCAAATGAGTGCAAAAAACGTAAAGATAGCGGCCGCACCTATTTCATGGGGAGTATGCGAAGTTCCAGGTTGGGGACATCAAATGTCACCAACGCGAGTTTTAAAGGAGATGGCAGAACTCGGGTTCAGCGCAACTGAATTTGGTCCTGAAGGTTTCTTACCAATGGAACCGGCGCTCAAAGCCTCAATCCTAAAAGACCATGGAATGATCGCAGTCGGTGGTTTCGTACCAGTAATTTTGCACAAAGCCGATCATGATCCAATTCCTGGAGTTCAAAAAGAACTCGAAGGTTATGCTGCAGCAGGTGCAAAGACTTTAGTCCTCGCCGCTAATTCAGGAATAACTGGGTACGATGAAAAACTTCCAGTACTTAGCGAAGCTGAGTGGGGCATTTTATTCAATAATTTAAATCGGATTCAGGCAGAAGCAGCAAAGATTGGCGTTAAGTCAGTGCTACACCCACACGTTGGAACCATGGTTGAAACCGCAGATCATGTGAACCGTGTTCTTAAGGGCTCAACAATTCCATTCTGTTTAGATACCGGCCACATGATGATTGGTGGCACAGACATCGTTGCATTCTCCAAAGATCAGGCCGATCGTGTTGCACATTCACATCTTAAGGATGTAAATAGCGCAATGGCAGATAAGGTTCGCAAGCACGAAGTTACTTACTACGACGGAATGCTTGCCGGTCTCTACACGCCACTAGGACAAGGCGATGCAAATATTCGTACCGTTGTTCGCAACCTAATTACAGCTGGTTACGAGGGTTGGTTTGTTCTCGAACAAGACAACGCTTTGAGCGCCGAACCAGCAATCGGTGCTGGTCCATTTGCCGATGCGAAAGCGAGCGTCGAATTCCTACGTGCAGTTCTTGCTGAATTAGAGGCTGAAGGCTTCTAAAGCTTTATAACTTGATAATTTGGCCCGTCTTAGCAGATTCGGTAGCAGCGTCAGCAAGTATCAACGCTTTGCAACCGTCTTCATAAGTCGGGTTAAGTTGTTTTCCGGTATCAATACTTTCAATAAATAGCGCAAGCTCCTTGCGATAAGAGGCCGCATACCGTTCCAAGAAGAAATCTAAGTAAGGATCAAGTTGTTCACTATGATTTGATTTGAAACTTCTGACAGTTGTAGGAGCCATATTCGAAACTTGTAACATTCCCTTTTCACCGAAAGCTTCAAGTCTCTGGTCATAACCATATGCCGCATGGCGAGAGCTAATAACTGAAACTAGCTTCCCATCCGCACTACGCAAATTTGTGACTGCGGTATCGAAGTCGCCCTCCGCTTTAATTTCAGAACTAAATGCATTTGTTGCAAAAGTGCTAACTTCAACAATGTCTCCTACAAACCAGCGGGCAATATCGAAATCATGAATTACTTGATCGCGAAAGATGCCACCAGAAACCGCAACATATGCCTGTGGTGGCGGAGCAGGATCGCGACTTGTGAGGACAAGTTGTTCTAAATTACCAAGTTCTCCAGCCATCACTCGAGCATGGACAGCGGCAAAATTTGGATCATATCTGCGGTTAAAACCAATTGAAACATTGGTTTTAGAGTTTGCAACCTTATCTTTTATCGAGTTTGCACGTTTGATATCAAGATCAACTGGCTTCTCACACAATACGTGGATACCCGCATCAATTGCCCGGCTGATTAAATCCACATGAGTCGGGGTAGGAGAGCCAACAATAATTGCATCGACATCGCCTTTAGAAAAAATATCATCTACATTGGTTGTGTATTTTGCGCCATATTGATTTGCAAGCTTGGCTGCACTCTCTTCGATTGCATCAATAATTACTGCAATTTCAGCACCAGGTGTGTCATTAACACTTCCAGAGTGCACGATACCGATTCGACCAGCACCGATAACACCGATACGTAAATTCTTCTTACTCATTGATCCCCCGGTTGTAGCTCAGGGCTAAATACTAGTTATAGAAGGTGGGTTTTGCGGCGTATGTTGCAGATTCTTTTTCGCCACTGCGAAGTGATTTCAGTCCGGCTTCAACAACTGCGACAGACATATAACCATCCCACGCATTTGGACCGCCAAGTTGTCCAATTTTCGCACCATCAATCCAAGATTGAATTTCGCCATCATAAGCACGAGCAAATCTCGTTAGATAAGAAACATGTTCTGCAGTGCTAGAGCGACCTGATTCCCAAGTGGTCATTCCATTAGACCGTCCAATTTCACTGACACCTTTCTGGAATACCGCCTCTGTAATTACTTGGTATCCAAATTGGACGGATACATTCATCTCAACTGTTGCAATCACACCAGATTCGGTTTCAAGTAAGACCAAAATTGGCTCGTTCAAACGCTCTGGCGCCAATTTATTTCGTTTCAGCTGCTTAACTTCTGCGGAAACTATAGGCGATCCAGTTAAAAATCGAACAATATCAATCTCATGTGAAACAGAATCCGCAATCAACATATCGTTTCCATACCATTCGGGTACTGATGGATTTCGATGGGCACAATGCAAGGCCAGTAATTCGCCAAGATGTGCACCAGAAATCTGCTTCTGCAGCTCTATATAACCTTCATCAAATCGGCGCATAAAGCCAACCTGAATTACTTTCTTGCCACTTTTGACTTCCGCATCGACAACGCGAAGTGCTGATGGAACATCAGGAGTCATTGGTTTCTCACATAAAACGGGAATTCCAGCGGCAATAATCGGCAAAAGTACTTCTTCATGGAAAGCACCTGGTGTTGCAATAAGTGCGGCATCAATTAATCCACTTGCGATCGCATCGCTTATATTTGCAAACTCTTTCGCACCTGGTGCATGTTTAAGTGCCAATGCTGCACGGTCAGAATCTGGTTCAACGATTACGGTGACTACGGCACCAGACATTCGAGTGTTGATGCGAATAATGTGATCGGTGCCCATTGCACCAGTGCCTATTACACAAACGCGAAGGTCCGACACGTAGCCTTAGCCGACCATTTCAGCATCGCGCTTATTCGTGCCGGTATGAACGCAACTTAAATTTGAATCCAACTTAGAGCAATCCGAACAGAGCAAGATAAGTTCATGACAGCTTGCAGTTGCACAATTAAAGAAGGTATTTGTCTTCGCCTGACATCTTTCGCACTCACCAATTACCTTTGTCTTAGTTGAGAAATCAATTGCCATACGAGCATCGAAGGTAAAGAGCGAACCTTCCCACAGAGAGTCGTCGCCAAACTTATTTCCATAACGAACAATGCCGCCCTCAATCTGATAAACCTCTTTAAATCCGCGCTTGACCATCACCGCAGATAAAATCTCACAGCGGATTCCACCGGTGCAATATGTAACGATTGGCTTATCTTTGATGTGGTCGTACTTTCCACTCTCGATCTCTTTAATGAAATCTCGGCTAGATTCAACATCAGGAACAATTGCGCTCTTAAATTTACCGATCTTGGCCTCAAAAGCATTTCGTCCATCGAAGAAGACAACTTCATCGCCACGTTCTTCAACTAACTTATCGACCTCGTAAGGCTTCAAATGTTTTCCGCCATTAATCACACCACGCTCATCGACATCAATTTCAGCGGGACTTCCAAATGCCACGAGCTCATCTTTCACTCGGACGTTAAGACGAGGGAAATCTTCGCCAGTTCCACCAGACCACTTGAAATCAATTTTTTTAAATCCTGGGTATTTTTTTGTTGTCTTTACATATTTCTTCAGGGCTGACATATCGCCCCCGATAGTTCCGTTGATTCCTTGCTTTGAAACTAAAATCCGACCTTTAATATTTAAAGATTCGCAGAGAGCTTGCTGCCACAGCCGAATCGCTTCCGGATCAGAGATAGGCGTAAACGCGTAATAGAGAAGTACTTTCTGGAGTTCCACGGTGCAACCTTAATGACTCTACCGTTAGGATTAAAGCGTGGAATACCGGAAAATATGGCGTCAATTGCCAAGCGCTCTTCGCAAGACCATCGTCTCGGTTTTCGGCTTCACGCTCATTGCAATTGGTGGAGTTCTATTAATTCTCCCTGGGCCATTTACTCTGCCACCAGTTATCGCAGGCCTATTTATTTTGGCTCTGGAATTCACCTGGGCTAGATCCCTGCTCACAAAGGCGCAAGATTCGGCGAAAATGATAGATCCAAGAAAGTTTAAAAAGCGTAAACCAAAGGATTTATAAAGAGAACAATTAAGTTTTCTAACATTACGCGTATCCTTTGCGATATGACCAATTATGGAAACATGTACGGACCTGCCTTCACCTTCCTTGGTATTCCTGCATGTGATTTAGATGATTCATCAACTTACAAAGGTGCCGATGTAATAATCGTCGGCGCCCCAATCGATTCTGGAACTTCACATCGATCTGGCGCAAAGTTTGGACCACAAGCAATTCGTGGTGGCGATTATTTACCACACGATGGTTCAAGACCGCATCTTGCACTTCGCACAGATGGCTTAAAAGATCTGAAAGTTTTTGATGCTGGTGATTTATTAATGCCTGGGGGAGACCTCGTTAAATCACTTGAAGTTTTGAAAGTTGCAACTGAAAAGATTTCACGTGCCGGAATAATTCCAGTTGTTCTTGGCGGCGATCATTCAATTGCATCCGCAGATGTTGCCGGCATTGCAACGCACCGCGGCAAAGGCAAAATTTCGATGATTCACTTTGATGCTCATGCTGACACTGGTGAAGATCAATTCGGCGCACTCGTTGGGCATGGAACCCCAATGCGCAATCTAATTAACAACGGCTATGTTCGCGGCGATCGCTTCCTACAACTAGGACTTCGTGGCTATTGGCCGGAAGCTAAAACTTTAAATTGGATGCGCGATCAAGGTATGCGCTCCTACGAGATGACTGAAATTCACCACCGTGGATTAAATGCGGTGCTAGATGAATCTTTCGCAACCCTCACAAATGAATGTGATGGCGTCTTCTTATCTGTCGATATTGATGTTGTTGATCCAGGAATGGCTCCAGGCACTGGAACTCCCGAACCCGGCGGAATGACAAGTCGTGAATTGCTTGAAGCAGTTCGCAGAATTTGTCTCGAACTACCTATCGTTGGAATCGATATCGTCGAAGTTGCCCCACCATTTGATAACGCAGATATCACTGCAATTCTTGCTAATCGAGTTGTTCTAGAAGCGCTTTCAGCAATTGCAAAACGTCGCGATGGTTCTACATATAACCCAACACAGAACCTTTTAGATCGTTAACTTAAAGAGTTGCCAGAATCATTTCGATATCGGAAATTTTGGTCCACGGGTTAACAATTGCAAAACGCAAAATTGGCTTACCTTCATGCGATGACGGTGGGATAAAGCCAATTTGATCGGCCAATAACTTATCGCTCCACTTTTGATAATCGCTCTTCTCCCAACCCTTGCGGGTAAAGGCAACAATTGAAAGTTCGGGTTCACGAAATAATTCTAAATTCGGATGCTTCTTAACCAACTCGGCTGCTTGTTTCGCCACAGTCAACGAGCGCTCCATCGCTTCGGTATATGCATCAACACCATGTGCCGCTAATGAGAACCAGAACGGCAAACCGCGAACTCGCCTGGTTAAATGGATTGCATAATCTGAAGGATTCCATGATTCATCTTGAAGCGTCTCTAGATATGAAGCGTGTTGGGTGTGTACATCCTTCGCTAATTTTGGATCGCGATACACAAGTGCACAGGCATCGAATGGTGCAAATAACCATTTATGTGGATCCACAATAAATGAATCAGCTGCTTCAACACCTTTAAACAGCGGTCGAACAGATGGAGCACACAAAGCCGCTAGACCATAAGCACCATCAACATGGAACCAAATTCCACGGTCATGCGCGGCCTTACCAACGCTCTCTAAGTTATCAATTATTCCTAAATTAGTTGTTCCTGATGTTGCAACAACTGCGAATACTCGAACCTCGCTATTTGCATGCAATTTATCGATTGCATCCCCAACCGCTTCACCCTGTAATTTTCCATCTTCATCGGTAGCTATCTTCAAAACATCAACATCCATAACACTTGCGGCGCCAACTATTGATGAATGGGCCTCTTCGCTGCATGCAACTGCAAATCGTTTTGTATCCGGAAACTTCTTTCGGGCTTCGGCTCTTGCGACAACAAGTGCTGAAAGATTTCCTATCGTTCCACCCTGAACAAAAACGCCACCAGCAGATTGCGGTAATCCTGCTAAATCAGATAACCATCGCAACGCTTGGTTTTCGGCAAAGACTGCGCCAGCACCTTCCTGCCATGATCCGCCATACAAAGCACTTGCACCAACAACTAAATCAAAGAGGTTCGCAAATTCACTTGGTGCAGATGGAATAAATGCGAGGTTGCGTGGATGATCGGTAGAAATACATGCTTTTGCTAATACCTCAGTAAAAACTTCTAGCGCTTTCTGCCCGCCCAAGCCCTTTGCGGTAATTGTGTTTCCAACTTCATTAAATAAATCTTCAGCACTTCGCGGTCCATCTAAAGGTGGATCACTCTTTAAGCGTTCAAGGCTGTATGCCAAAACTTCTTTTGCAAGTGCCTCTACTTCGGGTGTGAACTCATGCATAGCCGAGAGTCTGCCATACCCCAAAAACATGAAGCATAAGTGGGTTGTGAGGGACTCGAACTACATATCCTTCATAAGCCACATATAGATTCAATTGATCTTGATCCACAACCCATAGTAGGGATGGGGTCTGACAATTACTAGATTTTGAACAGAATTAGGATGGATTTGGGCTACCAACTGTTGTATTAACTAAATATGAGGTTTACGGTAGAAAGATGAATAAGAGGCTAATTGCTTTCTTGCCAATACTTTCTCTTTTCCTGTCCCTTCCTTTAACACCTGTTAACGCTGCAGCTAAAGCAGGAGGCACTTGTTCTAAGGCAGGTATTAAATCAGTTGCTGCTAGCAAGACCTTTACATGTATCAAATCTGGAAAGAAGTTAGTTTGGAATAAGGGTGTGGCAGTTTCTGCTTCAAAGCCAACTCCTGCCGCTACACCAACTACCGAAG
>CANNIM010000020.1 GCA_947505195.1 Actinomycetota bacterium | reverse complement strand
GGTCGATGCGATGTTGACTCAATCAGGTGCGTTTTCCGAGCACCAGAAAGAGGGCGAGAACCGCGACCGTGTTATGGACTCGATGGATCTTGAACGCGAAAAGGGAATCACAATTCTCGCGAAGAACACTTCCATTCGCCGCGGCGCCCAGACTGTAAACATTATTGACACCCCAGGCCACGCCGACTTCGGTGGTGAAGTAGAGCGCGGACTTGAAATGGTTGACGGTGTAATTCTTCTCGTCGATGCATCTGAAGGACCACTTCCACAAACTCGCTTCGTACTTCGTAAAGCGTTAGAGAAGAACCTTCCAGTAATTTTGGTAATCAATAAAGTTGACCGTCCCGATTCACGTATTCCAGAAGTTGTGGACGAGGCTTACGGCTTGTTCATGGATCTAGATGCAAACGATGATCAAATTGAATTCCCAGTTGTCTACGCATCAGCTAAAGCTGGTCGCGCATCAATGAACCGTCCAGAAAATGGCGTAATGCCAGATCGCGAAAACTTGGATGCATTATTCGAAGTTATCTTCAATACGATTCCTGCTCCGGTTTATCACGAAGGTGCGCCACTACAGGCACACGTTACAAACCTTGACTCATCTCCTTATCTTGGTCGTCTTGCACTTTGCCGAATTCGCGAAGGCATAATCAAAAAGGGCGAGAACGTTATGTGGATGAAGACTGATGGAACTAGCGAACGCGTAAAGATTGCCGAGCTCCTTATTACCAATGGCTTAGAGCGCGTACCTGCACTTGAAGCGGGTCCTGGAGATATTGTTGCGATTGCGGGAATTGAAACAATTACCCTTGGCGAAACTCTTGCAGATCTTGAGAAGCCACATGCACTGCCACTAATCATCGTTGATGAACCATCTATTTCGATGACAATTGGTATCAATACTTCACCTATTGCAGGACAAGAAGGAAAGCTTCTTACTGCGCGCCAAGTTAAGAACCGTCTTGATGCCGAACTAATCGGTAACGTCTCACTTCGCGTTCTAAATACTGAACGCCCAGATACTTGGGAAGTACAAGGCCGAGGCGAATTACAACTTGCAGTACTAGTTGAAATTATGCGTCGTGAAGGTTTTGAGTTAACCGTTGGTAAGCCACAAGTAGTTGTGAAGATGGTTGATGGAAAACTTCAAGAGCCAATGGAACGACTTTCAATTGATATTCCAGAGGATTATCTTGGCGTTGTAACTCAACTTATGGCGCTTCGCAAGGGCCGTATGGAACAAATGGTTAACCATGGAACTGGTTGGATCCGCATGGATTACAAAGTTCCATCACGTGGGCTTATTGGATTCCGTACCGAATTCTTAACTGAAACTCGTGGAACTGGTTTGCTGCACCATGTATTTGATGGTTATGAAAACTGGAATGGTGAAATTCGCACACGTCTTAGCGGATCACTTGTTGCCGATCGTCGCGGAACTGTTACTGCTTACGCAGTTGACGGCGTCCAAGAGCGCGGCGTAATCTTCCTTGAAGTTGGAACTGAAGTTTATGAAGGAATGATTGTTGGCGAGAATTCACGTACCGAAGATATGGATGTAAATATTGTTCGCGAAAAGAAGCTAACAAATATGCGTTCATCTGGTGCCGATGATGCCAACCGAATTATTCCGCCAAGATTGCTAAACCTTGAGCAAGCTCTTGAGTTCTGTCGCGAAGATGAGTGCGTTGAGGTAACTCCAAAGCACGTCCGAGTTCGCAAGACCATTCTTGATCAAAATGAGCGAGCACGTAACGTCGGTCGCGCCAAGAAGGTTAATCAGAACGCTGAATAAGCGATTTTGTCGGTGACCTTGGGTTAGATATCCCTATGGCCCGAAGCGAGAAAAGTGCTCGAAAGATTGAGCTGATTCGTCCTGTCGTTGCCTCTGCTCTTTTCGTGCCGAGCGCTGAACAGGCTTCGGTTATCGATTCCAAAGTTCCACGGCTCATTGTTTACGGTGGGCCTGGTACCGGAAAGAGTGCAACGCTGATTGAAAGCGTTGTTGCCCAAATTAAATCGGGCTTTGATCCCAATTCAATTTTGATTTTAACTTATGGTCGCGAACGCGCCTCCGAGTTGCGAGATCAAATAGTTATTCAATCCGGGGCTAGCGCCTTCGAACCAATTGTTCGCACCTTTCATTCTCTTGCCTTCTCAATAATAAATACGAAACAAGGCGAGAGCGAACCGGGATATGTATTGATTTCTGGGGCCGAACAAGATTCATTTATCCGTGAACTATTGGCCAATCCTGAATACTCACCACAAGTTAACTGGCCAAAGGCGCTTGAGCCAGCCCTTACAACTAAGGGTTTTGCTCGCGAACTTCGTGATCTAATTCTTCGCGCAAGTGAACGTAACTTTACATATAAGCAGTTAATCGAAAGTGGGCGATTGCTAAATGAACCTTGGTGGGAAGCGGCGGCAAATTTCTGGAAGATTTATGATGAAGTTCTAGCCATCCGCTATGGCTTTATCTCTGGATCGGCCCAGCGCATAGATTCAAGTTCCATTATTTCCCAGGCAATTTTAGATTTGAATTCTAAGCCAGATATTCGCACCTCATTTCTGAATAAATTTAAGTTGATTATTGTCGATGAGTTTCAAGAGAGCGATAACTCACATCGCCAACTTCTTAATTTATTGGCGAGCGATCGGGTTGTTTTATTTGCAGACCCGCAATCCGCAATCGGACAGTTTCGAGGCGCAGATCCCGAAGGCGTGCGCGCATATGCAGATACAAATGGCTATCAAGAGCTGCACTTAACATCAGCAATTCGTACACCAGCTTCGATTACCGAGTTAAGTAATGCGATTGCAACCAAGTTTCGAAATCCAAGCAAGCCCTTAAACCCCACCAATGAGGCTACTTCGGCGATAGATGTGGCGAAGCTGGCCAGCCAATCCGATTGCGCCAATTACATTGCCCATGCACTTCGAACTGCGCACCTTCGAGATGGAATAGCTTGGTCAGAAATGGCCGTGATACTTCGCTCACCAGGTGCCGGAGTTTCTGCAATCTCTCGAGCATTTGCGCTGAACAATATTCCAATTCAAATAGATTCAGGTGCCCTAGCACTTGGTGAAAATCCAGCAATCAAACCAATTCTTACTATTGCCCAAATTGCCTTAGGCAAAATTAAGTTGATACCAAGTAATTGGGATTTGATCGAAGAGATTCTCTTCTCAGAATTTGGTGGCGCAGATGCGCTTTCATTACGGCAGATGCGAATTGATATCGGGAAAATTCGTGAATCTGGTGATGACGCAAAGACTTCTACTCAAATCATTCTAGAGATTTTGGATCACAACGATGCGCCGCTGCCCTGGGAGCAGTTACTTTCACTTAAGCGAGTAGCAGATGTAATTGCAGAGGCTCGAAAAGCAGTGCGCATGAATTCCAAGGGAAACAATAAAGTAGATATTGCAGATCTAATTTGGGCAATCTGGAATACCGCAAAAAATTATGAGGGCGATTCACTTGCGACGACTTGGCGCAACCGTGCGCTAAAGGGTGATGCGCGCGGCGCCGCTGCGGATCGCGACTTAGATGCTGTCATCACACTCTTTGAATCTGCTCGTCGCTTCGCCGAACGGATGCCAGGCTCTGATCCACAACTCTTCTTAGATCAATTACTCAGTGAATCAATTCAATCTGATGCAATTGCAGCCCGGGGGCAACGTGGTGAGGTTGTTAATGTGTTAACAGTTCATAGCGCAAAGGGTTTGGAGTGGGATTTAGTTGCAATCACTGGTCTACAAGAAGGTATCTGGCCAAATTTGCGACAGCGCGGTTCACTTCTTGGCAGTGAGCGGCTAGTTGAATCGGCGCGAAGCCAATTAACTGCGCGCCGCGAGATTGAAGCAAGTGCTGCAAGCGCACTTATTGAAGATGAGCGGCGGCTGCTAAACGTAGCTATTTCCAGGGCTAAGCGGGCGTTAGTTGTAACTGCCTACTCCAAAGAAGATGACTCGGAACCATCACAATACTTTGAGGATATCTTCGAATTCGTTCATGGAGTTTCATCTATTGATTCTGAAAGTATTGAACTCCCAAGAG
This sequence comes from Actinomycetota bacterium, assembly GCA_947505195.1. GTDB lineage: Bacteria > Actinomycetota > Actinomycetes > Nanopelagicales > Nanopelagicaceae > AAA044-D11. The sequence goes on along the minus strand of CANNIM010000020.1, from coordinate 9,106 downwards.
CTTTGACCCCGCAAGCTTTAGTTTCAACGCTTCGTCGCGATTTAGATAATCCAAATCCGGCCAAGCAAGAGTTCGCAGCAAAGTTACTTAATACTTTGGCCGAAAATGAGATTCAAAGTGCAAAGAGTGAGAATTGGTTGGGTTCGCTAAAACTGAGTAGTGATGAACCAGTTCTACCAAAAGATGCCCAAGTATCTGTATCACCGAGCAATCTTCAATCTTTCTCTGAATGTGGACTTAAGTGGTTTATTGAAAAGAGTGGTGGTCGCGATGGGGATTCGACGGCGCAATTACTCGGTATTGCAATTCACTCACTTGCCGCAATGTTAAAAAGTGAGCCTGGTTTAACTTATGAAGAACTTGCTACTCGATTAGAGAGCGGGTGGCAATTAATCGATGGAAATAAGGGTTGGGTTCGAGATTATAAATTTAAAGAGGCGCTAGAAAAGTTAGAAAAATTCTACAAGTGGCACTCCGAGAATAAATCAAAGCGAACTCTATTTGCGGTCGAAGCAGAGTTTGAAAAAACAATTGGTCGTGCACTATTTAATGGCAGCGTCGACCGAGTTGAAATTGATGATGAAGGTCGGGTCTACATAGTTGACTTAAAGACTGGTGCTCCAGATATCTCAAAGAAGAAGGCTGAAGATCATAAACAACTAGCTGGCTATCAACTCGCAATCTATGAAGAGGCCTTTGCTGGTGAATCACCAGGCACGCTAAGTGCTGGCGCAGAACTTCTATTTTTAGGTACAGATACCAAATCTGCATCAGCAAAGCCACAGCCAGTTAAAGAACATGAAGCGATTGCGGCAGAAGTTCTAGCCGCGGCCGATGCAATGTCAGCAAACGAATTTATCGCCACGGTTAATGATCGCTGCAGAACCTGCGCCGTTAAAGGGCTTTGCCCCATCCAGCCCCAGGGTCGGTCGGTGATCGATCAATGAGCGAGATCAAGATTAAGTATTCAGCCGAAGATATCGGAAACGCGCTTCGCACAATTGATCCAAAGTTTAAGGGTCCAAGTCCAGAACAGATTCCTATTATTGAATCCCTTCACTTAGGTCCAACTGTCGTAATTGCCGGTGCGGGTTCTGGAAAAACCGAAACCATGAGCGCCCGTGTTCTCTGGTTAGTTGCAAATGGAATTATCCGACCAGATGAAATTCTCGGGCTAACTTTTACCAGAAAAGCGGCAGGTGAACTCTCTTCTAGAATTCGCAAACGTCTTCGCCAACTTCGCAAAATTGGCTTGCTACCGATTGATAGCGTCAGTAAATCCGAGATAGATATAGCCGTTACCGTTTCGACTTATCACTCATATGCAGGTCGCGTGCTATCCGAACATGCAATCCGGATGGGAGTAGATGCAACAGCAGATCCAATTGGTGAAGCAGCAGCATGGCAAATCGCAAATAACATTGTAAATAACTTTGCGAGCGAGGCTACAAACGGCAGTGATATTTCTCATTCCGCAAAAACAATCGTGGATAAAGTGATGGGCCTATCAGCAGCGCTCGGTGAGCATGGTAAAACAACAGCCGATGTTCGCGCTTTCTGTGAGACTACTCTTGATAAGTTTTCGACAATTTCAGATATTCAATCAAATCCAGCAGTGCGCGAATTAGAATCCTCACTTAAGGAACGGCTTGCAATTTTGCCTATGGTTGATGAATATGAGAAATATCGACTAGAACGCGGGCTACTAACCTTTAATGATCAGATGTCGCTAGTCGCAAAGTTAGTAAGCGGTGAGGCGGGCGGCGCCGAATTTACTTCAGAGATTATCTCAGCCGAACGCGCTAAATATAAAGTGGTTCTGCTCGATGAATATCAAGATACTTCCGTAAGCCAAGTTAAATTCCTATCAGCCCTCTTTGGAGATGGGCATGCGGTTACTGCGGTCGGGGACCCAAACCAAGCAATTTACGGGTGGCGTAGCGCAAGTGCCCAGACCCTCGATACCTTCGGAAAGAGCTTTATCGGTGGCTCGCAAGCAACATGTATTGAACATAACTTGCTTACAACTTGGCGCAATGATGAAAACATCTTAGAGATTGCAAATCAAGCGGTCGATAAAATTGGCGAGTTAATTGTTAGTCGTGGTGGTAAAGCGGCGAGTGTAAAACGATTGAAACTTCGTCCTGGTGCCGGCACTGGAACCTTGCTCTGTGGTCAATATGAAACTCTTGCAATGGAAGCTAATGGGCTTGCCGAACACTTTGAGAAATATTGGTTCGCGCCAGAACGCACTGCTGATCCCGATGAACCACAAACTTTTGCGGTCTTGGTTCGTTCTCGTAAATATATTAGTGAGATTGAACAGGCTCTAAGATCTAGGAATATTCCAGTTGAAGTTGTTGGTCTTGGTGGGCTGATCCATGTTCCGGAAATTGCCGATATCTTGGCGCTACTTCGCACCTTAACCTTCCCAGATAATGGCAGTGCGCTTATGCGGTTGCTCGCTGGGCCACGAGTTGCACTAGGTCCCAAAGATTTAGCGGCGCTTGGAAAATTTGCTCGCTCACTTGTTACAAATTACGACCAATCACTTAGCAAAACTGTTGGCAAGATAATGGAGAGTTCAAATGCCGAAGTCATGGAGGCAGAGGACTTTGCAATCGGAAGTGCAATTGAAGCCTTAGAAGTATTTGAAAAAGCGCCACGTGCCAACTTCTCAGAAACAGGTTATGAGCGATTACTAAATTTCTCAAAGGAGTTGCGCGAACTTCGTCGCTATTTAACGGGCTCGATCACCGATGCAATTTTGGAGGCCGAGCGATTCCTATTCCTTGATACTGAAGTTATGGTTCGCGATGGTTTTGCCCAAGGTCGCAAACACTTAGATGCCTTCTTAGATGAAGCTGGTAAATTCCAACGAAATGGTGGAACGATTTCCACCTTCCTTGAATGGTTGAAGATTGCCGATTCTGAAGAGGGTGGTCTAAAACCAGTATCTGTCGCAGCTAATAAGCACGCTGTTCAGATTCTCACAATCCACGCGGCAAAGGGATCGGAATGGGATTTCGTTGCGGTACCAGGGCTAGTTACAGATAACTTTCCAAGTTCTGGAAAGAATCTGGACCTCTGGACTTCAAACTCAGCAGCGCTACCAATCTCACTTCGAGGAGATGCTAAACAATTCGATGACTTTGAATTTCCAGTCGGATCCCCAAAACATGTAGAAGTTCGAAAGGCGCTAGATGTTGTTAAAGAATCTTGGAAGAAACGCCGGGAAGAGGAAGAGTGGCGGTTGGCATACGTTGCATTTACTAGAGCAAAAATTAATCTACTAGCAACCGCATCCTGGTTTGGAAATGGAATGGACTCTGTCGATGCTAGTGCGCTCTATGATTTAGTGGAAACTGTTGTCGATTCAGTTGATTCCCAAAATAAGATTTTTGAGATGTCAAAACCAACTACCGAAAATCCAACACGGACTAATCCTCGAAGTGGAAGTTGGCCAGTTAGATCTACGCGGGCAGAGCAAGTCGCAAAAACAGTTGAATATGTTGGAGCCTTCTCAGCATTTGCGACTCCTGAAGAATTGCTTAGCGCAGCTAAATCTCTAGAAGAAATTAGTTTGGCTAGTGATGCAATAGCGCTAATTGTGGAAACAAGGGAGGGCAAGAAGAATTTAAGTGTGAATCTTCCAACTCGGATGTCAGTTTCAACTCTGGTAAATCTCGCCAAAGATCCTGATGAGCTTGCGCTAAATATTCGCCGGCCAATGCCAAATTACATTGATAAATATGCAAGACGTGGAACTGCATTCCACCTCTGGGTAGAAGCGCAATATAAAGATCCACAAGTATTAGATGATGAAGTTCTAGATATTTCCAGCCCAGATCCAGATGGCTTGCCGTTAGAAGAGTTAAAAGAGAAGTGGCTTGCAAGTAGTTGGGCGAATCGAGATCCCGCACCTGGTGGGATCGAAGTACCATTCGAAACAGTTCTTGGCGGGGTACTGTTTAGAGGGCGAATTGATGCGGTTTATGAGGCTGATGGCCGATATGAAGTTGTGGATTGGAAGACAGGTAAAAGTAAGAGCGGGGATGATTTAGCGGCCGCAGCAATTCAATTAGCGATGTATCGCTTGGCCTATTCGAAGTTGTACGGGATTTCACTTGAGAATATCAGCGCTGCTTTTCACTATATAGGTTCAAATGAGACAGTTCGTCCTGCAGATTTACTAAGCGAAGATCAATTGATTTCAATTGTTACTGGTAAGTGATCGCTAATTTTACTTTCCAGATAAATAGCTTTAACCGAACTCAGCTCCTTGCTATCACTAAGAATGTAATCAAACTGAATCTTTGGTTGCCAAGTCGGATAAGTTGCCATCGGCGATAAAGACTTCCACTTTGAGAATTTAACTGGAATTTCAAAGGGCAGGTTGAAATCCCCAAGCAGGATATGTTTGCCCGGTATCTTTGCGAGCCAACGCTTTACCTTCCAGAGTTGATAAAGATTAACAAATGGCACAAAAGATAGATGCATATTAACTACCGTATATCCGTTTTCAAGTTGAGCAGCAAGAGCAAATCTTGGTTCATCCTTAACATAGATAAATTTGATTTTAGGTCTCACGCTTTCGCCAGCGGTTGCATCGGGAAATGCCAGCGGCAAACCAACAAGTGATTTTCCGAGGGCCAACACTTCCCATTTGAGGACTGGAATATTTGTTATCAATCCAATGCCATATGAAGGAGGTTTGTCATCGCTCTGCACAAGTGCATCGGTAATTAAGTTCGCCTCATCCTTGCGGACTTTGCGCCAGCTAAAACCTGGTGTTCCAATAACACAGCGAAGAAAACCAAAATATTTAGCACTTAACTCACTTGCAATCTCTGCAACTTGAAAAACTTGATCTGAACGATCTTGATAGGCATCTACTTCTTGAACCCCAATTACAAAATCTGAATTTCCGACAGCCAAATCTTGGGCGATAGCGCGCATATTTTCGGCACCTTGACCATGCAACAAATTCCATGAAGTCAGGCGCATCACCGCACTTTATAAGGGATTTACGCCCATCTCGCTGCGAGTTGCGCTGGCTAGTAGGGTCTGCGGGTGAATGTTTTAAAGCTCCCATTGGCTAGCGAGGCGGTCGACCGCTCGGGCGAGCTTCGCTTGAAACCAGATGAGCTATCAAAGCTCTGGCAAGAGGCGCGAATTCTGCACTTTGCTTCGGGCAAATTTCTAGTTAAATCAAATTTTGAATTAGATTTCCAGAGCGCCAGTCAGATCTCACAACTGCGTGCTGGAAAGAACTTCGCCATCGGTGAAGAGTTATTCCTAGGCATCGATAAGGGGATTGCATATTTTGCTTGGTGCAGTGATGCAGTTGATTTTGAGAGTTTTGAATTACTTGAAAGTTATCAAACCCTTAGAACTTTAGGCGATTATCTGCCACAACTTGAAATGGGGCTAGCGATTCATTCTCAGGCGATTGCGAATTGGCATCACACTCATCAATTTTGTGCACGATGTGGCGCCCCGACCGAGAGTGCAAATGGTGGTTCACTCCGCAAGTGCACATCAGATGGTTCCGAACATTATCCAAGAACTGATGGCGCTGTAATTGTTTTAGTAAAAGATAAAGATGATCGCGTTCTACTTGGCCGCCAGAAGATTTGGCCGGAGAAGAGATTCTCTTGCTTCGCTGGTTTTGTAGAACCTGGTGAATCATTTGAACAGACAGTGTTGCGCGAAGTATTTGAAGAGTCTGGAATTAAAGCAGATGAAGTTACCTATCTTGGGTCGCAACCTTGGCCATTTCCAGCGTCAATAATGATTTCTTTCTCTGCTCTTGCTACCAATCCAGATTTGGCAAAAGCAGATGGCGAAGAGATTGAAGAGATTCGTTGGCTTACTCGCGAAGAGATGCGCGAAGCGATTGCAGATCAATCACTTACCCTGCCGCCAAGCATGAGCGTTGCCCGCAAGATGATTGAATTTTGGTATGAGAAGTTCGGCGCAGATGTTCGAGATTTGTCCGGTAAGTAAATGGTTGCAGCAGGCGCAGATCAGATACTTGAGGCGCTAGACCCAGAGCAACGTGAAGTTGTTACCGCCGTCCGTGGTCCAGTTTGTGTAATCGCAGGAGCTGGAACGGGTAAGACCAGAGTTATTACCCACCGCATTGCATATGCAATTGCAATCGGAGTTACTGACCCAAGCAAAACCTTGGCTCTGACGTTTACTGCAAGAGCGGCTGGTGAGATGCGTGCTCGACTTCGCGGCCTAGGAATTCCAAATGCAACGGCTCGAACTTTTCACTCTGCTGCAATAAAGCAGTTGATGTATTTCTGGCCCTATTCATTTGGTGGCGCCTTTCCCTCACTCCTAACAATGAAATCTGGTGCGATTGCTGAAGCGATAGGTCGCACAGATGCTGCACTAGCGCCACAAACTTCCACCCTTCGGGAAATTGCAAGTGAGATCGAATGGGCTAAAGTTTTAGAAATTTCGCCAGATGAATATGTTGAATCTGCTCTCGGTGCTGGGCGCACTCTTAGAATTCCAAACAATAAGCCAGATAAAGCAAATTTCGAAGATATCTCGAAGGTTTATCAGGCATATGAAACTTTGAAGCGACAAGAGCGGGCAATTGATTTTGAAGATGTTCTACTTCTTACAGTTGGGATGTTGGAAGAGGATCGCGATGTTCGAGAGCGAATCCGTGACCAATATCGTTACTTCACAGTTGATGAGTATCAGGATGTTTCACCATTACAACAGCGCCTCCTAAACTTATGGCTCGGTAATCGTGATGATATTTGTGTTGTAGGAGATGCCGCACAAACTATCTATTCCTTCGCAGGTGCAAGCTCTTCATTCTTGCTTGGGTTTACCAAACGATTTCCTAAAGCCCAAGTAATCCGCTTATCTCGAGGCTATCGTTCTACCCCAGAAATTATTGGAACTGCAAATGCAATTTTGCGCCAAGGCGGAATGATTGGCGAGCATGGTCACGAGTTAGCATCGATGAATGAACATGGCGCCAAACCAGAGATTGCAAAATTTGATTCAAACGCTAGCGAAGCAAATTTCATTGCTAAAAAAATAGCCGAACTTCGCGCGAAATCAGGCGACCGAGTTGAAGTTGCAATTTTGACTAGAACAAACGCCCAGCTAGATATCTTTGAGCGCGAACTTCGCGTCGCCGGGATTGACTCTCAAATTAAGAGTTCAGAGAAATTCTTTGAGCGCGTTGATGTGCGAGATGCAATGCGTGTTATTCGAAGTGCATCAGTCCTGCCAAGTGAAGGTGGCAATTGGTATATCGATTTGGTAGATGTTCTGCGTCCATTCGGGGAAACTGATTATGTACATGCCTTCCTTGGCTTGGCTAAGTCGATGCGGCAAGAGGGCGCTCCGACCTTGCGCACCTATCTTCGCGAACTTGAGGATCGAGCCGAACAGAACAACCCACCAACCCTGCCTGGCGTAGTGCTTTCAACGCTTCATGCCGCGAAAGGCTTGGAGTGGGATCACGTCTTTCTGGCCGGGGTTAGCGATGGCGTTCTTCCGATGGGCAACGATATTGAGGAGGAGCGCAGGCTCTTTTATGTGGGCCTAACGCGGGCAAAGAGCGAACTCCATCTCTCATATTCAGGCAGCCCCAGCCCCTTCCTAACGGGCATTCTTTAATTTAACTTCAATTTGCGTTAATTTAATTAACTTGCGTCCTCAATGTGGCGTGAGTTACCCTTCTCTACATGTCACAACGATTCGCTCAAGTTACAGGCGCACGCGGTATAGCCGATGCGTCTAATTCTGCTGTTTCAGCAGTCTCAAACGCTTGGCGTACATCTTTCGTTGGGGCAGCAGCTAATACAGCTACTAACAAGCCATCAACACATAAGCGCTTTGCCTTCGCTGCTAATTATGCAGCCTATGCAACCAAGGCAGAGAGCGGATCCTGGAGCACTATCGGCTAATCGATAGTTAAAAGCCCCAGGGCCGCAAATCCTTTCAAAGGATTCGCGGCCCTTTTGCTTTTCCTATCCAAACAACTAACCCAACTAACCCAACTAACCCAACTAACCCAAATAACCCAACAAGAGAAAGCCAAACCTAGAAAAGACGGAGGTGAGAACAGTGACTGTTCTCTTCAGCGAACTATTAGTACCCGGATGGGCCGAAGGCCCAGATGCAAAGATTGGTGTGACCGCCTTTGCGGATTCATCAACGAAGCTTCCCTGCCATCTAGCAGAGCCAGAAACCTTCTTCGCCGAGAGCCAAGCCGAGATTTCCTATGCCAAGGCTTTGTGCGGTGAATGCCCAATGCGTGCCAAGTGTTTAGAAGGCGCATTATCTCGCGCTGAACCATGCGGTATTTGGGGCGGTGAGTTATTTGAGGATGGCAAAGTTATTCAAGCCAAGCGTTCTGCTGGCCGACCAAGAATCAATCCAAGAATCAACCAACCTGAAAAAGAAGGAGTGCAGCTAGCTAGCTAGCTAGTTTCCCCGCTAATCAGATAAGACGCTGGCAGCCACAAGCAATATGTGGTTGCCAGTATCTAATTTCAGGGCTTGCGGGATCAAATAAATTTATAGTCTGGGTAGCCCCGACTAATTGCGAGTGGTTTTGATTAGCTACATTTTTATTTGCGCAATACTCGATTACATGGATAGCAATAATCCCTGACAAGAGCGCGACTTGGGCGGAGGGGAGTTCCAAACTTTTTACGTGAGCACCATCTAAAGCCGCAATCAATTCGAACTCTTTGTGATGGGGATATTGTTCTGAGCGCCAAAGATTTAGACAGTTTAAGCAAGGTGAATTTCCGGGAAGAACTATCGGGCCAATCGCAACTTTATTTTCAATCAAATTTGAAATTGCCAAGTGTGGAATCTCCTCACTCATCCATCGTTGTAGCGTTTCCTGGGGGATTAGTTCTGTCGAGATTATGAAATCTGGAACGGTGGGAAAAGTTGATTCTTGCGCGGGAAATAATTGAGAATTTCGTGCTAAATCGGCAATAACTGCGGCTTTTCGCATTCCAACATCGCTGCCGCGAATCGCAAGGCCACATACCTCGTCAGGTGCGATCTGAACCAAGGCAGCTGATGAAGAGGAAATACTTCGGTCGATAAT
>CANNIM010000019.1 GCA_947505195.1 Actinomycetota bacterium | reverse complement strand
TTGGAATGGAATCGCGGCAGTGTCAAAGAAGAGCGTTATTGCTCTTCCGGAAGATATTCCATCACGATGGGGGCCACGACTTGTTGAGTTCTATGAATTCATAGCCGCGGCTATTGGAAAGATTAAATAATCGGATGAAAAAATTGGGCAGCGAAGGCGTGATCTCTCCTATTTGGAATTGGAAGATTACAGCCGTCTCCTTTTCGCTGCTTGTTTTTGTCGTATTCCTTGCAATTAGTTTTGGCCCAGTCCCATTGGAATTTCAAAAGATAATCCGCACTCTCTTCGGATTGCCGGGTGGATTAACTGGGCAAGAACGAACGCTTTTAATTGATCTGCGATTACCACGAGCGTTGCTTGCAGCAATTGTAGGAGCCGCACTAGCAACAAGTGGCGCGGTTTATCAAACAGTCTTCCGCAATCCCCTAGCCGATCCATATCTACTAGGCGCAGCCGCAGGTGCTGGCCTCGGTGCAACCATTGCTATAACAAGTGCCGGGGCTGATCTTTACAGTCTGCTTCCAATATTTTCTTTCTTTGGCGCAATCTTGGCCGTGCTCGTTAGTTTCTTTATCTCAGGAAAATTCTTTGCTGAGCCAAACTCACTACTTCTATCTGGAATAGCGGTCGGTTCATTCGCCACGGCTGTTCAAACCTATTTACAGCAACGCAATAGCTCTTCGCTTCGTCCGGTTTACTCATGGATCCTTGGCGAATTAACTGTCGCTAATTGGCAGAAAGTTATTTGGTCATCGACATATATCTTCATTGCACTGACTATTCTTATAACGGTCTCTAAGCAATTAGATGGCTTGATGTTGACTGATGAAGAATCTTATTCCCTTGGAATTAATCCAAATAGATTGCGGGTTATCGCAGTAATCGCCGCAACACTTGCAACTGCTACAGCGGTTTCAGCTAGTGGCTTAATCGGCTTTGTTGGAATCGTCGTCCCTCACCTGGTCCGCGGAATAACTCATCGCGTTACAAACCGTGGACTTCTAACAATTGCACTAGTTGGAGCCAGTTTCTTGGTGCTCGCTGACTTAGGTGCAAGAACACTCTTATCACCAGCAGAACTACCTATCGGAGTTATTACCGCTTTTGTCGGCGCCCCATTCTTCCTAGTAGTGCTTCGCAAGAAAAGGTTGGTATCACAATGATAAAAGTTGAAGACCTAAGCGTTCGATTCGGTCAGAAAGAGATTCTCAAAGACATCAACGTTGAGATTGAGAATAGCAAGTGGACATGTTTAGTGGGTCCTAACGGTGCAGGCAAGACTACTTTTCTAAAAGCCCTACTTGGTTCGCAGTCTTATTCTGGATCTATCACGGACTCAGGTGCCGAAGTTTACAAAAATCATGATCGAAATGTTGCCTTCGTACCACAACATCCGCAGATCCCAATAGGTATGAGCGTTAGTGAATATGTACTGCTCGGGAGATCTAAGCGAGATGGTTGGGGAAATGAGAGTAAGAAGAGCAGAGCTTTAGTTGCTGACATCTTGAAACTTACAGGATTATTTGGGATGCAGAATCAATTCGTTTCTCAATTATCTGGTGGCGAGATGCAACGCGCGCTAATTGCGCGGGCGCTTGTGCAGGAACCAACACTCATATTGCTCGATGAACCAACCAGCGCACTCGATCTTCATCATCAGATTGCTGTTCTAAATAATATTGAGTTACTCAAAGAACGTGGAGTTACGATTGTTTCTACTATGCATGACATAACGCTTGCTGCAATGTATGCCGAAAAGATTGTTGTTATGCAGGAAGGTCGAGTGCTTCTAAGCGGTACCTCTGATTTTGTAATTCACTCCCCTGAACTGCAGGTGGCATTCGAGAACAGAATCAGCGTTTTCACTCTTGATTCTGGTAGACCAGTAATCGTTGCGAAAAAGGATCTATCTAATTAACGAACGCGGGAAGCAACAAATGGCGCCTTCACAATACTTGCGCTACTAATGCGTCCTCTGACATCAATTTGAACTGCGTCTCCTACTTTTAGCTCTGGTTTTACCAAGGCAAGTGCTATTCCAGTTTTCAACGTGGGTGAGAATGTTCCACTTGTAACTTCGCCAGCCAAGTCGCCATTGCTATCCATAACTTTCATTCCTGTTCTTGGAATTCCACGATCACTGCATTTAATCGCTCGTAGAATTCGTTTTGGCCCAGCTGCCTTCTCCGCTTCGAGCGCGCTCTTTCCTCGGAAACTTTCCTTAGAAAAGACCACAGCCCAACTTGCACTCGCCTGTACCGGCGTAATGTCTAACGATAATTCGTGGCCATGAAGTGGATATCCCATCTCTGTTCGCAAGGTATCTCGCGCACCGAGTCCGCATACTCGACCATCAAATTTTGCAATTTCATTAACTAAAATCTTCCAGAGCGCTTCTGCGAAAGTCCAAGAAGGAAGAAGTTCATATCCAAACTCACCGGAATATCCAGTGCGGCAAATAATTATCTCGCCCAAATTATCCTGGCCTGGCAGCGTTGTTTTAGTGAAAGACATATACTCGAGATCAAGTTTTAGGCCAAGGTTCTGTAAAACCTTAGCGCTATCTGGCCCTTGAATTGCGAGAACTGCAAATTTCTCGTGGATGTTTAAAACCTCAATCCCAGAGGGCGCAGAAGCAGATAAGTCGGCGGCAACTCGAGCGCAATTGGATGCGTTCGGGATAATAAAAATATCATCATCTGCAAATTCATAAACAATTAGATCATCAATAACTCCACCGAAATCATTGCAGAAAAGGTTGTACTGAGCACTGCCAGGGGCAATGCGATTTAAATCATTTGTAACCATTGTGTTTACGAAATCTTTAGCACCTAAGCCTTTAACGCTAATTTTTCCCAAATGCGAAACATCGAAGATTCCCACTCGCTCGCGGACTGCTGCATGCTCGGCCAAGGTGCCACCCGAAAATTCACCCACCCCTTTTGGATATTCGATCGGCATATCCCAGCCACCGAAATCTGCCAATTTTGCAGATGCTCCTTCGTGCCAGTCGTATAACGGAGATTTCATAGCCACAAACTTATCCCAAAATTCCTTCAACTTAGGCAAACCGCAAGGATTCATTTATAGTTCGTTAGTCGTAATTTAATTATAAACACATGGGGGTTAGATGAAAGCGTTGAAGTTGGCATCTGCAATCACAACTCCATATGCCGTTGTTGGGCTATCTGCAAGTAAAAGAAAAATTAAAATTGAATCTGGTGCCATCGCGCTTAACGAAAAAGCGCTGATTGAGATTCTAAATAGCCTTGGTGCAACTGGTAAGAGTGATGAAATAATCAAAGTTCCGTTCTCAAAGCCAAAGACCATCTACTTCACGGGCTTGGGTGAAAGTCAGAAGAGTTACGACCCAGAAACCTTAAGGCGCGCAGCAGGTTCTGCCGCTCGCGCACTTGCTGGACAAAGCGCCGCAACTTTTGCACTTCCTGCGACTTCTCTCGCGCAAATTTCTGCCGTTGCCGAAGGTGCCGCTCTTGGTGCATATGCATTTAATGAATTTAGATCTAGCACTAAACCAGATTTTAAAGAGCCCCTTGAACAGATTATTGTCGCAACTAAATCAACATCAGATGCCGCAGTTAAGCGCGCACTTATTCGCGCAGAAATTATTGCGCGCCATACCGCCACTGTTCGAGATTTAATTAACACTCCCCCAAGCCATCTGACTCCGGACTCTTTTTCAACTCGGATGAAAAAAATTGCCACACCACTTGGACTTAAAGTTGAAATCTTGAATGAGGTAACTCTTAAGGCGCAGGGCTACGGAGGAATAATTGGGGTTGGGCAAGGTTCCGCCAACCCACCTCGTTTACTTCGTGTTTCATATAATCCAAGTAAAGCTAAGCGACGCTATGCCTTTGTTGGAAAAGGAATTACCTTCGATACGGGCGGTCTCGCATTGAAGCCGGCCAACGGCATGGAAGCAATGAAGAGCGACATGAGTGGAGCTGCTGCGGTTATCGCTGCGGTTTTTGCAATCGCCGAATTGAAATTACCAATTGCAATTGATGCATGGGCGCCATTAGCTGAAAATATGGTCAGCGAAAATGCGACAAGGCCTAGTGACATCATAAGTATTTATGGTGGCAAAACAGTTGAAGTTCTAAATCCTGATGCCGAAGGTCGACTAGTTCTCGCCGACGCACTCGTGCGAGCGCAGGAGGTTGCTGTAAAAGCCGGTGGCCTTGATGGAATTATTGATGTTGCGACACTTACTGGCGCACAGGTTGTTGCACTTGGAACTAGAACTAGCGCAGTAATGACAAATGACTTTGAATTTTCAGGTGAGTTTTTAACCGCGTCACAGAAAGCAGGCGAGGCTTTCTGGCCAATGCCGCTTCCAGAAGAACTTCGGGCTTCACTTGATTCACCAGTAGCTGATCTAGCAAACATTGGTGATCGAATGGGAGGCATGTTGGTTGCGGGACTTTTCCTAAAAGAATTTATCAAGCCAGAGCTTCCATGGCTTCACCTGGATATTGCTGGTCCCTCTTACAACGAGGGCGATCCTCATGGATACACCCCGGTAGGTGGCACTGGAATTGCGCTGCGCTCCCTAGTGGCCCTAATTGAGTCAGTTTCATCACAGGCTGCCCCAGCCCGTAAGTAATTGAGTAGTAGCGAATTAGGCTCAGCGGGATTTCGTGGCAAGATTAGGTTTCGATAACAACAGCTTGGCTTGTATGACTAAAAGGAAGGCACTACGTGTCGCAATTTGATGTAGTAATTCTTGGTGGAGGCAGCGGCGGATATGCCTGCGCCTTACGTAGCGCACAACTTGGCTTAAGCGTCGCCCTCATAGAAGAGGACAAGCTTGGTGGCACTTGTTTGCACCGAGGTTGTATTCCGACAAAGGCTCTCCTCCATGCAGGCGAAGTTGCGGATGGTTCGCGCCACTCATCAGATTTTGGAGTTAACACCCAATTTATCGGCATCGACATGTTGGCAGTAAATGCTTACAAAGATGGCGTTGTATCAAAGTTACACAAGGGACTTCAAGGCTTAGTTAAATCCCGAAACGTCACATACATTGAGGGGCACGGTCGCTTAGTTTCTAAGAATGAAGTAGAAGTAAATGGCGTTAAATACACCGGGAAAAATATTGTTCTAGCAACTGGTTCATACCCAAAGACGTTGCCAGGTTTAGAAATCGATGGGGTTCAAATAATTACAAGTGAGCATGCAATCGCAATGGATCGCGTTCCAGCGAGTGTCATTGTTTTAGGTGGCGGAGTTATTGGTTGCGAGTTCGCATCTGTATGGAAATCATTTGGCTCCGAGGTAACAATTATTGAAGGTCTGCCCCATCTGATTGCACTTGAAGATGAATCATCAAGCAAGGGGCTAGAACGGGCATTTAGAAAACGTGGAATAAATTTCGAACTTGGAACTCGCTTTAAGTCCGCTGAAAAGAGTAAAAAGGGCGTCACTGTCACACTCGAAGATGGAAAAACTTTCACCGCAGATGTACTCCTCGTAGCCGTTGGTCGCGGTCCTGTTTCCGCAAATATTGGCTACGAAGAAGCTGGTCTGACCATGGACCGCGGCTATATATTGGTCGACAATAAATGTCGCACAAATGTTCCAGGGATTTGGGCTGTTGGAGATTTGATCCCGACCCTGCAACTTGCGCACGTTGGTTTTGGTGAAGGTATTTTGGTAGCTGAAGAAATCGGCGGACTTAATCCCCGTCCAATTAATTACGATGGCGTTCCTCGTGTTACATATTCTGAACCAGAAGTCGCTTCTGTTGGATTAACAACCGCGCAAGCAAAAGAGCGTGGCCATGATGTTGTTGAATTGAATTATGACTTGGCCGGAAATGGTAAGGCCCAAATCCTAAAGACAGCCGGCTCAGTGAAGTTAGTTGCCGCCAAGAATGGCCCGGTTCTAGGAATTCACATGGTTGGTGCTCGAGTCGGCGAACTATTGGCCGAAGCACAATTAATATTCAACTGGGAAGCGGAAGCATCTGATGTTGCATCTTTGATTCATGCCCACCCAACGCTTTCCGAAGCTGTTGGCGAAGCGCACTTAGCACTTGCTGGTAAACCACTACATGCACACGGGTAACGGGAGAAAATAAAATGACCTTTTCTGTAACGATGCCAGCACTTGGCGAATCGGTAACTGAAGGAACTGTTACGCGTTGGCTTAAAAATGAAGGCGATATGGTCGCTGTCGATGAGCCGCTCCTAGAAGTTTCTACCGACAAAGTTGATACTGAAATTCCATCCCCTGTCGCAGGTATCTTGCAGAAAATAGTTGTTGCGGTTGATTCAACTGTGGCTGTCGGCGCCGAACTTGCAGTCATTGCTGATGGCGCAACTAGTGCTTCAGCTCCAGCACCTGTTGTTGCAGCCCCAGTAGTTGCTGCTCCCGTTGCAGTTGCACCTGTTGTTGCAGCCCCAGTAGTTGCTGCTCCCGTTGCAGTTGCACTTGTTGCCGTTGCTTCATCGACTGGAACGATTGTGACCATGCCTGCACTTGGTGAATCAGTAACTGAAGGAACGGTTACACGTTGGCTTAAAAACGTTGGTGATCAAGTAACCGTTGATGAGGCACTTCTCGAAGTGTCTACCGACAAAGTTGATACTGAAATTCCATCCCCTGCATCAGGAACGCTAGTTTCTATTGATGTCGCTGTTGATTCAACTGTTCCAGTTGGTGCCCGACTTGCAGTAATTGGCGGCGCAAATTCACCTGTGGCTGCTGCTCCTGCAGCACCAATCGCTCCTGCGCCAATTGTTGCTGCGCCAGTTGTTCAGGCTCCTGTAGCTGCGCCAGTTGTTGCTGCGCCAGCTCCAATTAGAACTGCACCTGCTGCAGCTTCAAATGAAAATGCTTATGTAACTCCAATTGTTCGTAAATTTGCTGCTGAAAACAACGTTGATCTTTCGAAGATTTCTGGCACCGGAATTGGTGGTCGGATTCGCAAGGAAGATGTTTTAGCTGCCGCACCAAAAGCAGCCGCAACTTCTTACCAATCTGCACCTGTTGCTTCTGCTAGCGCACCTACAACTTCAGCATCTGCACCAGTTGCAGTTTCACCACTTCGCGGAACTACTGTGACCATGTCAAGACTTCGCAAAGTAATTGCAGAGCGCATGTTGGAATCACTTCACGTAAGTGCTCAACTCACAACTGTTGTCGAAGTAGATGTAACTGCAATCGCAAGGTTGCGTGATCGCGCGAAAGCTACATTTGAAGAGCGCGAAGGAACCAAACTTTCTTTCTTGCCATTCTTTGCCGTTGCAGTTTGTGAAGCCCTAAAGCAACATCCAGTTTTGAATTCATCTGTGACTGGTGACCAAATCACTTATCATGGCTCTGAACACCTTGGAATTGCAGTTGATACCGAGCGCGGCCTTCTAGTTCCCGTAATTCGTGATGCTGGTGATTTGAATATGGGTGGCGTTGCACGCAAGATTGCTGACGTCGCTGCAAGAACTCGCGACAATAAGATTTCACCTGATGAATTAGGTGGCGGAACTTTCACAATCACCAATACTGGAAGTCGCGGCGCACTTTTCGATACTCCGATTATTAATCAACCTCAAGTTGCAATTCTTGGCCTTGGCGCTGTTGTAAAACGTCCAATGGTTATGAAGGGCACTGATGGCGGAGAAACAATTGCTGTTCGTTCAATGGTCTATCTCGGACTTTCATATGACCACCGAATTGTTGATGGTGCAGATGCCGCACGTTTCTTAGTTACTTTGAAGGATCGCTTAGAAGGTGGACGCTTCGAATCGGATTTGGGTCTCTCTTAAGGATGGCCACTCGTCTACCGCCACAACGAGTTGCGGTTACTGGTGCTTCCGGATTAATCGGAACAGCGCTAGTTGGGCATCTGCGAAATGAAGGCCACACTGTTCAACGTTTTGTTCGCAGACCAGCAATTGCAAGAGATGAAATTACTTGGGATCCAATCGCAGGAACTGTGGATTTATCTGCCCTAGAGGGCGTTGATGCAGTAATTCATTTAGCTGGCGCCGGGGTTGGCGATAAGCGCTGGACCAAGAAATATAAATCTACAATTTTGAATTCGAGATTGCTCGGTACTACTGCAATCGCAAACGCAGTTGCTACGGTAAAACCATCGGTCTATATTTCGGCAAGTGCCATCGGTTGGTATGGCGAAACTGGTAATCGAGCCGTAACTGAGAATGATCGCGGAGGCGATGATTTTCTTGCTGCAGTTTGTCGTGAATGGGAGGGTGTTGCCGACTTAGCTGGCGATGTGCGCACCGTAAAAATTCGAACGGGCCTCGTATTGGACCCAACAGGTGGCGCGCTTGGTCGCATGATTCCACTTTTCAAACTCGGTCTTGGTGGCAAACTCGGAAGCGGAAAGCAATGGTGGTCTTGGATAACTTTGCATGATCAAGTTCGCGCAATTTGTCATTTAATGGAGTCAAAAGTATCTGGCCCGGTAAATATGACATCTCCAAATCCAGCAACGAATCAAGAATTTACTGCTGCACTTGCACGAGCAATGCACCGTCCCGCACTATTTCCTGCTCCAGGTTTTGCCCTCAAATTAGCGCTCGGTGGTTTCTCTTCAGAGATTTTAGGATCGAAGAAAATTTTGCCCGAAGTATTAACAAACGATGGATTTAGCTTTGATTATCCTCATCTAACAACGGCCCTAGAAACTCTGGTACAGCCAGTTAAATAATTGCTAGGGCAACTTTTCGACCAGATCGCATCGCACCATTCTGTGAAGGAACACTTCGATGATCTCCTGCGACGTAGATTCCATTACTAATCTTAGGATTTCGGTCCAGCTCTAATAGATCACTTCTGTATGGCAACGATTGTTTAATTTCATATCGGGCCGCTAGATCCCAATTCCGAGTCTCGCACTGCCAGATTTTAGATAGCTCTTTACGCACTTCGCTCTCTGATATCGGCGCTATCGTCGTGCTAGAAATCAAATTGATTCCGATTGGTGCATAACTTCTTGCGACATTCGAAATCACAAGTGAATTAACAAGTGGGCTTTTCGGATCCAGCGCCAAGTAATCTCCATCAACCAGCTCTTCGGACGTGCTGTGATACCAAGTGGTCGAACTTAGAGTCTTTGGAATTGACCCCAGATCTAACATCTGCGCAGCAGTAGTTAAATCGGTTGCGACCACTACCGAATCACAGTTTATTGTTCCAAAACTTCCACGAACACTCCCCTGCTTAACTTCATCGACGCGGACGTTCAAACTTAGATTAGATACTTGTTCGGAGAGGCTTTGAGTTAGTGCGCCCACGCCTTTCGAAGGAATTCCCGGACGTCCCAAAATAAATGAGCGAATAATCTCTTTAGCTATGTCGGTACGGATCAAATCTGGATTTGTTAAGAAAACTCCGCGCAGGAATGGAGAAAGTATTCGAGAATAAATCTCTTGGAATGACCTTGCGCTTTCGCCTAAATTTTCTCCACTTGGATTGCCGAATAAGAATTTAGTAAAACCAATTTTTTCAGAGATTGAACCAATGCTCAACGTATTCAATGCATGCCCTAGCCCGAACTTCAGATTTTGGTCACCCTCAACTATCCGCAAATTGCTAAATATCTCCTTAAATTCAATTCCGGAGAGCGCATCTAGCCTTTTGATCTCTGAATAATTTGGATTAATGACTTGAAATCCATGGTCAAATAAATGGCCATTTACCGAATCAGTTTTTATTCGTCCACCGGCTCGATCGCTGGCTTCAAGAATTTTTACTTCAACTCCCGAACGTTGCAGATAGATGGCGCAGGTTAGACCTGCTAAACCAGCGCCAACTATTACAACAGATTTACTCACTTACCTCACTTGCCGTGGAACTGAAGCTTTGAAGGCCACCAAACCTTTGGCCCAATTTCGTGCACGAGTGCTGGGACCAAAATCGAGCGAACAATCATGGTGTCTAGAAGAACTCCAAAGGCGACCGCGAAGCCAAGTTCAGCAAGGAATACCAGTGGCAAAATTCCAAGGACTGCGAAGGTTGCAGCAAGAACAATTCCTGCTGATGTAATCACACCACCAGTAACAGTTAGCGCCTTCGTCATTCCCGCACGAGTTCCCATCTTCACAGATTCTTCACGGACTCGAGTCATCAAGAAGATGTTGTAATCAATTCCGAGTGCAACAAGGAAGATAAATGCGAATAATGGGAATGCCGGATCTGCCCCCGCAAAGCCAAAGATGTGATTGAAGACAATGGCACAGGCTCCAAGAGTTGCGAAGAATGAAATAACAACGGTTCCCAAAAGAAGGACGGCTGCATAAATAGAGCGCAGCAAGAAACCAAGGATTATTGCAATCAGAACGAGAACAATTGGAATTATGAGATTTCGATCGCGTTCAGATGCTTGATTGATGTCATAGCTAACTGAGGTGGATCCACCAACAAGAATTGTTGGATCGAGGCTCTCCATATCTGCGCGAAGCCCTGGAATCATTGCAATAGCTTCTTCTGAGTCTGGAGCGAATTTCAAAGTTACATTGAGCAGAATATTTCCATCAACAACTTTTGTCGGTGGGAGTGGTTGCCCTGGAATTGCAAAACCAACAACCATGGCATCAACAGAATCAACACCAGGATTTGCTTGCAATTTAGCAATTGCAGTAGGTGCCATTGTTTCTTTAAGAACTATTTGCGTAGGCTGTCCTTGACCACCAGGAAAATGCTTTAGTAGTTCTTCTTGGCCCACAACCGAATCAGTGCGCTTTGTAAATGAATCAATTGTTGCAAGACCAATTGCATTTAGCGTTGATGAGAAACCGGCAAGCACTATTAAAAGTGCAGTGGCACCAATCCAGTACTTGCGTGGGTGACGCGCTGTTTCGGCAGCAACTTTGGCCCATGCGCCAGTTAGCTTTTCATCCGCACCGCCAAATCGAGCAACCTTTGGCCAGAATATCCAACGTCCAAAAATTACAAGTAGCGCAGGTAGAAGAGTAAGGATTGTGATCATCGAGCAGATGATTCCGATAGCACCGACTGGACCGAGACCGCGATTGTTATTTAGTTGACTCAGAAGTAGAACTAGCAAACCAATTACAACGGTTGTACCAGAGGCGATTATCGGCTCAACAACTCCTCGCCAAGCAATCTTCATTGCAACAAAGCGAGATTCATGAAGATGGAGTTCCTCGCGATAGCGGGCAATCAATAGCAACGCATAATCTGTAGCGGCTCCTAAAACTAAAACTGAAAGAATTCCTTGCGATTGCCCGTCAAGAGTAATCACATCATTCTTTGCCAATAAATAAACCACCCCGCCAGAAAGTGTTAGCGCCAAACCAGCAGACATTAAGGGAAGAATCCAAAGTACTGGTGAGCGATAAACCACTATCAAAATCAAGCCAACTACGCCGGCAGTTGTAAGCAAGAGTGCAGAGTCAATACTGCCAAAAGCACCGAAGAGATCTGCCAAAATTCCAGCAAATCCAGTTGTGTGCGTTACAAATGCATTGCTCTTTGCAAAATCTTTTGCGTAATAACGTATCGCATCGACTACTCCTGGGAGTGCCGGCTCTTTGCCATCTGGAAGAAGTTCGGTGGCAATCTGAACGCTGATCGGAAAGTTGGCAAGAATTGCTTTTCCATCTTCTGATGGGAATGCAGTTATAGGTGCGCCTTTGATGAAGTAATCAGAAATCGGTATTGAGATCTCTTTTCCGTCAGCGTCTTGCAATTTTTCACCATCACTGTGAACCAAAATTTTTGAGCCCAGAGTTTGAGCGAAAGCTTCCGTGACTGCAATCTTTTCAGGAGTAACTTCGCCAGTAAAGAGAACTAGCGCTGGAATTTGATCATTTGCGCTATCGGAAAACTTTGTAATCGCATTTGCGGCTCGGGTAGCTTCAGAATCTTCAGGCAAGAAGGATGAGTTGTTATTCTCTTGGACCGTTGAGAGTTTGCCAAATAGCGGACCAGTAAACCCGGAGATCGATACCCAAACTATGACAACCACGATTGCCAGCCAGAGGGGCTTGCGGCCCTTAATTTTTGAAGCTTCTTTCGAGAACATTCTGTGCCTTTCGCTTTATTGACTCTTTAATTGGTTTAGACGCGTAGGTTACCTTAGGCTCAGGCCCATGTACGCGGCGAAATCGAACCTAGGGGTTAAGGCCGACCCTATATTGGTTGAACATTTAGGGCTCATTGAATATCAGAAGGCCTGGGATTATCAGCGTGAAATCCAAGCCGGCGTTATCGATGGCACTATTTCGAATACCTTACTTTTATTGGAACACCCATCGATCTATACCGCAGGACGCAGAACTGAAACTCATGAACGCCCAATAGATGGCACCCCAGTTATCGATGTTGATCGAGGCGGAAAAATAACCTGGCATGGCGAAGGTCAACTAGTTGGTTATCCCATTGTTAAATTGAGTAATCGCAATGACGTTGTTGGCTTTGTCCGAGAAATTGAGAACGCGCTGATAGCCGCTTGCTCAGAGTTTTCTGTGAAAACTGAGAGATATTGCGAACGAAGTGGTGTTTGGATTCGCGATTCAAAGGGTGATCGCAAAATTGCAGCAATTGGCATCCGTGTTGCAAAGGGCGTAACAATGCATGGCTTTGCACTTAACATTAATCCTGACATGTCCGCGTATAATCGCATTTCACCATGTGGTTTCACTGACACAGGTGTTACATCTTTGGCGAATGAGTTGGGAAGAGACATTAAGGTTTCAGAGGTTTTACCAGTTGTGGAGCGCCATATCCTGCATGCACTAGATCGGATCTCCGAATGACACTGGCACCCGAGGGCCGACCTTTACTGCGTATTGAAGCGCGCAATGCCGCGGTTCCTATCGAACGCAAACCTGAGTGGATAAAAACTCGCGCGAACATGGGGCCGGAGTACACCGCCCTTCGCTCCCTCGTAGCAAAAGAAGGTTTACATACTGTCTGCCAAGAAGCTGCATGTCCGAATATTTTTGAATGTTGGGAAGATCGCGAAGCAACATTCTTGATTGGCGGCGAGAAGTGCACGCGTCGCTGCGACTTCTGCAATATCGATACCGGAAAACCAGATCCACTTGATCGCGATGAACCACGACGGGTCGCAGAATCTGTTCAAGTGATGCAACTGAAATATGCCACTATCACTGGAGTTACTCGTGATGATTTAGATGATGAAGGTGCTTGGCTATATGCCGAGACCATTAGAAAAGTTCACGAATTAAATCCAGGAACTGGCGTAGAAATGT
>CANNIM010000018.1 GCA_947505195.1 Actinomycetota bacterium | reverse complement strand
CACCATTATTTTCGCCAAGTATTACGCCAAAAATTAAGAATATTAATAACGTTGCGGTTGCTCCAGCTGACACGAATAAAACAAATGCAATAGGCCTTTCAGTAAAGTCGCCAATACTTTCGCGATTTCTGGAGAATAAGTAACCAACAAGGGTAAGAATTAGCGCCCATTTCCCGAAAGGGGAATCGCTAGATGGTGAAAGATCAAGTATTAATCCACCGATGAACCCCATAGCGATTGCGCCAAACCTATCTTCGAGCGCCATTAGACCAAGGAGTACACATAAATAAAGCGAGAAGCCAGAAATGGGAAAATCTATCTTTGAAATTGCGGATTCTTGAACAACGAAAAAGAAAAGGAGAATAAGGGCGCTAAATCCAGCGCGGCTCCAACTCAATTCGTGGCCTCTGGCGTAGGTGATTGCGTTACATAAATTGTTGTTGTTGGCGTCGGGATTGGCTGCGGTATTAGCGCATCTTTTGGCCCACCATTTGGAACTCTTATAATTACTGAAACAACTCCAAGGCTTCCCAGATTTGAGTAACTCTTGACACTGGCTTCTTGCGTCAAGGTTGTACTCGTATTTTTTACTGACTTTACATAGCCGACTGGCAAACCGGGAACAAAAGGTCTGTTGTTATCACTTCCGAGTGAGAGCAGCACATCATTTACTTCAATACTTCCTGAAGGATCTAAGAGTTGCAAGGTATATGTGTTATCTCCCTCGCCCATTAAAACCCCGACGCTCTGGCTCCTTGCAATGCGAACACCGATGCGAAATGTCGGATCGTTCATCAGAAGAACAATGGCAGATGTAGAAGTTGTGCTCTTAACTACTCCAACTAAGCCAAGTTCGCCCATGACAGTCATATCTTTTTTTACACCATCATTAGTTCCAGCGTCGATTGTTATAGTCTGGCTAAATGTAGAAGAACTTCCTTTGCCAATTACCCGAGCAGATACAACTTTGTATCCACCCCGTCCAGCAAGATCCAGTACACCTTTTAACTTATTGAGCTGTCCATTGGTGTCCTGATTAAAAATTACTTTCTTGCGAAGTTTGGCATTCTCGCTCTTTAACTCTTTAAGCTCGGCCTTGGTCTTGCCAAAATTCTTTATATCCGAGAAAAAATTGCCGACTGGCGAGAAGAAATCTGACACCCCTCGTTGAACTGGGGCCAATAATGATTGAGTGGCCGCTCTTGAATTCTTGGTAATGCTTACCCCGCGAAGATCTAGAGTAATTAGAAATAGTGAAGTTACAAGAAGAATTACAAGCAGAAGGCGAGAGCGATTGTTGCCACCAGCTGCCAATTTATTTTCTCCTTAACGGCGAGGTTCAGAAATCAAAACCTTCTCTAAAGCTTCGAATTCTTCAACACACTTGCCAGAACCTTCGGCAACGGCTTGCAATGGACGTTCACAAATATGAACTGGCATTCCAGTTTCATGACGAAGTCGCTCATCTAGCCCGCGAAGCAAGGCGCCACCGCCAGTTAGAACAATGCCGCGATCCATTAGATCACTCGCTAACTCAGGTGGTGTCTTATCTAGCGTGCTCTTAACAGCATTAACAATTTGGTTTACTGGATCTTCCATGGCCTTGCGAATATCTTCGGCAGATACTCGAATTGTTTTTGGTAGACCAGTTGCAAGGTCGCGACCACGAATTTCGGCATCAGGTTCGCCAGGAAGTTGGTACGCAGAGCCAATTGCCACCTTAATTTCTTCAGCAGTGCGCTCTCCCAATAGAAGTGAGTATTCGCGCTTAACCCAGTCAATAATTGATTGATCTAGTTCATCTCCACCAATACGAATTGAAAGCGCGGTAACAATTCCACCAAGTGAAATAACGGCAACTTCAGTTGTTCCGCCACCAATATCAACAACCATATTTCCTGTTGGTTCGTGAATTGGAAGTCCAGCTCCGATAGCCGCAGCCATTGGCTCTTCAATGATGTAAACCTTGCGTGCACCTGCTGCGTAACCAGCATCTTTAACTGCACGTTGTTCAACACCAGTAATACCTGATGGAACACAAACTACAATTCTTGGCTTAGCTAAATAACGACGACGGTGCACCTTTTGAATAAAGTAACGGAGCATTCGCTCTGTTGTATCGAAGTCGGCAATCACGCCATCTTTTAGTGGACGAATTGCGACAATGTTTCCCGGCGTACGACCAATCATGCGCTTTGCTTCAAGGCCAACAGCAAGAATTCCACCAGTGTCTTGATTAACAGCAACCACGCTTGGCTCATTAAGAACAATTCCGCGACCACGAACATAAACAAGTGTGTTTGCGGTACCTAAGTCGACAGCCATATCTCTTCCGATGAATGACATACGATTTGGATTCTTTTTGCTCATTTGAGACCTTTCAATTAATTTAACTCGGGAAAGAAGATTGCGATTTCACGTGCTGCAGATTCTGGTGAATCTGATCCATGAACAATATTTTGAACAACTTTTGTACCTTGGTCGCGAGCCAAATCGCCACGAATAGTTCCTGGTTCGGCTGTAGTTGGATCTGTTGTTCCAGCCAATTTACGGAATCCTTCAATTACGCGATTGCCTTCTGCAATCATCGCAACAATTGGTCCAGATAACATAAATTCGAGTAGCGGTTCGTAGAATGGTTTTCCTTCGTGCTCTGCATAATGCTTTGCCAGAATTTCACGTGTAGGTGTCAACATTTTTAAACCAACAACTTGATATCCCTTTGCTTCAACGCGACGAATAACTTCGCCGGCCAATGAGCGACGGACGCCATCTGGTTTTACCAAGATTAGGGTGCGTTCTAGTTTCTGGGAATTCACGGGCGTCAGTCTAATGCGGCGGAGCGAAAGTTCTTAATCCCAGAATTTGCCCGACCCTGAAGCTATTTAAGGGGCCTCTGTCTGAGAAGTTCGGCTCGAATCGCCTCACCCTTGCGGCCCACAAGAAAGGCTGTTACCCAAAGTCCGGCAAAAAGTGCGCCCATAAAATACATCGGCGTCACAAAATATCCGTAGCCGATCATTGCAACCTGCAAGATTGAGCCAATAATCCAACCAATCCGTTTCTTCATTAATCCTGCAGTCAACAGAGCTGCGATCGCGATTACGCCGCCGAGTGTGAGCGCGCCACCGGTGTGTTCGCCCATTGCAAGTAGAACTGCAAATCCCATTACGAAAGCTTCCATCGTTAAGACTGCGGCGCTAAGGACTCTCATTTTTCTACCGCCCTCCCTATCTTTTTCAATATAACTCTAGCTGAACCTGCTGTAACAACTGATCCGGTAATAACCACTGCGCTGACCCCATCGCTAACTTGATTAATCAAAGTAACTTGTTCCATGGCATATGTAATAGCTGATGCTAAATCATCTTCTTTAAATACTCGATCACTCCCAAAAACTTCTACGGCTAGTGCGAATAACTCCGCTACCGGAAGGGCGCGAGGAGATTCAGATTTTGTGACTACCAACCGATCCACAACAGGCTCTAGCGACTTTAGAAATCCCTTGACATCTTTATCTCCAAGAATTCCAAGAACACAGAAAATAGATTCGAAGTCAAATTCGCTACGGATTGTTTCTGCAAGTGCCCTTGCGCCATGCGGATTGTGAGCGGCATCGATTATCACTGTCGGGTCTCGGTGCAAGATTTCTAGCCGGCCTGGTGATGTTACGCCAGCAAACGCTGCACGCACCAAATCTTCATCCAACCTAACGCCGACAAATGCTTCAACGGTTGCAACTGCGATTGCCGCATTGGTGGCTTGATGGGCGCCATGAAGTGGTAAATAAATATCGGAGTATTCACCGTGCACTCCCCTGATCGCAATTAGTTGACCGCCCACTGCAATGTCTCGACGCAGCAACGCGAATTCAATCCCTTCGCGATATGGAATTGCTGATTTTTCAACAACCCTTTCCAGAAGGATTCGGGCAACTTCGGGCTCTTGTGCTGCCAAAACAACATGGGACTCTGGCTTAATAATTCCAGCTTTCGTTCTTGCAATCTCTTCAATTGTTTCACCGAGATATTCAGTATGGTCCAAGCCGATTGGCATCAATACTGAAACTGCGCTCTGGACTACATTCGTTGCATCCCAGTCTCCGCCCATTCCGACTTCGATAATTCCAATATCCACTGGATGTTCAGCGAATGCAACAAAAGCGAGTGCAGTTAGCGCTTCGAAATAAGAGATCGGAGTATCTGAACGACTGTCCATTAAATCTAAATAGAGCGCAATATCGTTATAAGTTGAGATTAACTCTGCTGGACTAATTGCTTCGCCTTCAATTGAAATACGTTCAAGGAAACTCTCTAAATGTGGACTGGTAAATCGCCCAGTTCTATATTCAAGTTCAGTAAATAGCGCATCAACCATTCGAGATGTACTTGTCTTGCCATTTGTTCCACCGATATGAACGGTAGGAAATGAAATTTGAGGTGAGCCAAGTGCATCTACAAGCGCAGAAATCCGGTCGAGTGAAGGTTCAATTTTATTCTCGGGCCAGCGCTTCATCAACGCAGCCTCAATGATTTTAAGAACTTCTAAATCTTCTGGTGTTGGCATCACTATTTTGGAAGAGCCGCAAGAAGCGCAGTGATACTTTCAATGTCAGCACTAGTTTCTGCAAGTCGTTCTCTAATTTCCTGGACAACTTCTATTGGCGCCTTTGCCATGAATCCTTCATTCTCTAACTTCACCTTGGCCGTGGCTCGATCTTTTTCGGCCGTTGCTAGATCTTTTGTTAACCGTGCGCGTTCTGCAACAACATCAATCGCGCCAGTAAGATCGAATTCAACTTTAACTTTTCCTACTTCAATTGCAGCACTTGCACTTCCCGAAATTGGTTCGATGCGGCAGACAAAGCGAATTGCTGCCTCATAACTCGAGAGCGACTCAAGTCCCAGAAGATTGGCACCAATCTTTGCTGAGGTCTTAATTCCCTGATCATTTCTAAATCTGCGAATCTCTGTAATCAAATCTTTGAGTTGCTCAACGATTATTTTCGAATCTTCGCTGCGGTTCTCTGGATTGGCTTTCGGCCAATTAGCTGTGACCAGAGTTTCGCCACCAGAAAATGAACACCAGAGTTCTTCGGTGATAAATGGCATTGTTGGGTGCATTAAGCGCAATAGTTGATCCAGGACATGTCCTAAAACTCGCTTTGAATTAGAAGCGCCATCCCCGCCAGCAGCAAAGGTTGATTTTGAAAGTTCAAGATACCAATCACATAAATCATCCCAAGCGAAGTGATAAATAATTTCGCAGGCTTTAGCGAATTCAAATTTCTCAAGTAGTTGGTCAACTGATTCAACAGTTTCATCTAAGCGGGTCAAGATCCATTGATCAATGGCATTTAGTGAATTGAATGCAGGAACTTCTCCATCAATATTTGCGCCATTCATAATTGCAAAACGTGAGGCATTCCAGAGCTTGGTAGCAAAATTACGAGAGCCACCAATCCACTCTTCAGCGATTGCTTGATCTGTTCCTGGATTAGCACCACGAGCGAGAGTGAAGCGGAGCGCATCTGAACCGTACTTATCCATGAATTCAATTGGGTCAACGGTATTTCCACGAGATTTACTCATCTTCTTACCGAAGCGATCTCGTACCAAACCATGCAGCGCAATCGTGTGAAATGGCGCAAGGCCATCTGTTACAAATAATCCAAGAAGAACCATTCGGGCAACCCAGAAAAATAGGATGTCATAACCTGTAACAAGAACACTAGTTGGGAAGAACTTTGCAAGATCATCTGTCTTATCTGGCCAACCTAAAGTTGAAAATGGCCAAAGCCCAGAGGAGAACCAGGTATCTAAAACATCTGGATCTTGAATGTAACCTGCAGGTGGTGTTTCATCTGGACCACATACAACAACTTCACCATTTGGTCCGTAATAAACCGGAATCTGATGCCCCCACCAAAGTTGGCGAGAGATACACCAGTCATGCATGTTATCTATCCACTCAAAATATCTTGGAGCAAGTTCTTCTGGTTCAATTTTAATTCTGCCGTCGCGAACCGCATCGCCCGCTGCTTTCGCTAGTGGTGCAACTTTTACAAACCACTGTTTAGAAAGTCTTGGTTCAACTGTTGTGTCGCATCGTTGGCAATGTCCAACTGCATGAATATACGGTCGCTTCTCAGAAACAATTCGACCCAACTTGCGAAGTTCTGCAACAACCTCTTTGCGCGCTTCGAAACGATCCATGCCATCAAATCGCGTTCCAGAATTAGCCATAACTCCGTGTTCGTTCATGATGATTGGCATTTCAATTCCGTGGCGCATTGCCATCTCAAAGTCATTTGGATCATGGGCGCCAGTTACTTTTACTGCGCCGGTTCCGAAATCAGGATCAACTAATTCATCTGCAATAATCGGAATCATTCGATTAACAAGTGGCAGAAGAACGCTCTTACCAACCAAATCTTTATATCTTGGATCATCAGGATGAACTGCTACTGCGCCATCGCCCATCATGGTTTCAGCACGCGTGGTTGCTACAACGATTGAGGTTTCATCGTTCCCATAGCGAACCTGCACAAATTCACCAGAATCATCGCTGTGTTCAACTTCAATGTCTGAGAGCGCAGTTAAACAACGTGGACACCAATTAATAATTCGTTCTGCGCGATAAATTAATTCGGCATCATATAACCGCTTAAATATTTCTAGAACTGCTTTGGAAAGTCCGGCATCCATAGTAAAACGTTCACGTGACCAGTCAACAGAATCACCAAGACGTTTCATCTGGTCAAGAATTAAGCCACCTGATTCCGCTTTCCATTCCCAGACTTTGGCGACGAATGCTTCACGACCAAGATCGTGCCGAGATAAACCTTCTGCTGCTAATTGTTTTTCAACAACATTCTGAGTTGCAATTCCTGCGTGATCCATTCCAGGTAACCAGAGCGCTTCGAAACCTTTCATCCGCTTCATACGAATTAAAACATCTTGAAGTGTGTGATCAAGAGCGTGACCGATGTGAAGACTTCCGGTTACATTCGGAGGTGGAATAACAATTGTGAATGGCGGCTTTGTAGATTTAGCATCTGCTGTGAAGTAACCAGCCAATAACCATTTTTGATAGAGCGGCGCTTCGATATCAGCAGGCACGAATGCAGCTGCTAACTCTTTCTTATTAGATTTATTGCTATCGCTCATAGGAGTTGAGTCTAGATTAAGCGCTTCTCTCTTCTGAACTCTTATCTATCTTGTCGGCTTTCTCGGCCTTACTTTGACGCTTTGGACCACCCGCTGGGCGATTTACCAATGTAGGAGGCGCTTCTTTTAGAACTGCTTGTGGCGTAATTATCACCTTTGCAACATCAGGTTTTGATGGAATCTCATACATAACGCCGAGCAAAGTTTCTTCCATGATTGCTCGAAGTCCACGCGCTCCAGTACCACGCTTGATTGCAAGATCGGCAACAACTTCTAGCGCATCTGGTGAGAATTCAAGTTCAACATCGTCTAATTCAAATAGCTTCTGATACTGCTTTACGAGAGCATTCTTTGGCTCAGTAAGAATCTCCATAAGAGCTGGACGATCAAGATTTTCAACGCTTGTGAGAATTGGCAGACGGCCAATAAATTCTGGAATCATTCCAAATTTCAATAAATCTTCTGGCATTACTTCGCCAAAGATATCTTTTGCAGCGTTCTCTTCTGCGCTTTGAAGCGTTGCATTAAATCCAACACCAGCTTTGCCTTTGCGCCCTTCGATAATTTTTTCAAGTCCGGCAAATGCGCCACCAACTATAAAGAGAATATTGGTTGTATCAATTTGTAGAAATTCTTGATGTGGGTGCTTACGTCCACCTTGTGGTGGAACAGCCGCGGTTGTACCTTCGAGAATTTTAAGAAGTGCTTGCTGAACGCCTTCACCAGAAACATCACGAGTAATTGATGGGTTCTCGCTCTTGCGTGCGACCTTATCTATCTCATCGATATAAATAATTCCGGTCTCTGCTTTTTTAACATCATAATCAGCAGCTTGGATTAATTTGAGCAGAATATTCTCAACATCTTCACCAACATAACCGGCTTCGGTTAGCGCCGTTGCATCAGCAATTGCGAAAGGCACGTTAAGCATTCTGGCCAGAGTTTGTGCAAGCAGAGTCTTGCCACAACCAGTTGGTCCAAGAATTAAAATATTTGACTTAGAAAGTTCGATTGATTCTTCACGCTTTGATTCACCTGATTGCACGCGCTTGTAGTGGTTATAAACCGCAACAGAAAGCGACTTCTTTGCACGATCTTGACCAACAACATATTGATCTAAAAATTCATAAATCTCTTGTGGCTTTGGAAGTTCGGCTAATCCGAGCGAACTAGTCTCTTCAAGCTCTTCAATAATAATTTCGTTACAGAGTTCAATACATTCATCGCAGATATATACGCCAGGACCAGCAATTAACTTCTTAACCTGCTTCTGGGTCTTTCCGCAGAAAGAACATTTCAAGAGATCGCCAGATTCACCAATTCGCGTATTCATAAGAGAAGGCTAGGACTTTGCCCCGATTCTTGCGGGCAAATCCCAGCCTAACTCTGTTCGCTTATAGGCGAATTTTATTTACTTTGTTGCTGATGCCTTGCGGCTAACCATCACTTGGTCAATCAACCCATACTCAACAGCTTCTGCTGCAGTAAGGATCTTGTCGCGTTCAATATCTTTCGTAACTTCCTCCGCGCTTTTAACGGTGTGCTTGACCAACATCTCTTCAAGCAATGTACGCATACGCATAATCTCGCGGGCTTGGATTTCAATATCTGAACCCTGTCCGCCGCCTTCGCTATATGGCTGGTGAATCAAGATACGTGCATGTTCAAGGGCGTAACGCTTTCCCTTTGCGCCACCGGCAAGAAGGATTGCTGCTGCTGAGGCCGCTTGTCCCAAACAAATAGTCATTACATCTGGGCGAACGAATTGC
The DNA here is from genome assembly GCA_947505195.1 of Actinomycetota bacterium. Classification (GTDB taxonomy): domain Bacteria; phylum Actinomycetota; class Actinomycetes; order Nanopelagicales; family Nanopelagicaceae; genus AAA044-D11. Next base: position 4,358 of record CANNIM010000018.1, on the reverse strand, counting down.
ATCGTGTCATAAATTGCAGTCAACGCAGTGAAAGATCCACCAGGTGAGTTGATGTACATCATGATGTCGCGATCTGGATCCATTGATTCAAGCGTCAAAAGTTGTGCCATAACATCGTTTGCAACGGTGTCATCGATTGCTTGACCCAAGAAAATAATGCGCTCTTCGAAGAGTTTTGTGTATGGATCTAAACGCTTGTAACCATAAGAAGTTTTCTCTTCAATGGTTGGAAGTACGTAACGGCTATTTATAGGATCAATTATCACTTTGCAGTTCCTCCGCTTCCAGATACCTGACCGGCAGAGCGAACAACGTGATCAACAAAGCCATATGTCTTTGCATCTTCAGCGGTAAACCAACGGTCGCGATCAGAATCGGCTTCGATTGTTTCTGGCTTCTGGCCAGTGTGGAATGAAATAAGTTCTGCCATCTTCTTCTTAGTAAATGACATTTGTTCTGCTTGAATCTTGATATCTGATGCAGTTCCACCGATGCCACCTGATGGTTGGTGCATCATGATTCTTGCGTGTGGAAGTGCGTAACGCTTTCCGGCTGCGCCTGCGCAAAGTAGGAATTGACCCATTGATGCGGCAAGTCCCATTGCGACAGTTGCTACATCATTGTTGATGTATTGCATCGTGTCATAAATCGCCATACCAGCAGAGATGGATCCGCCTGGTGAATTTATATATAGAAAAATATCTTTATCTGGATCTTCGGCAGCAAGTAAAAGTAATTGCGCAGAGATCGCGTTCGCCATTGAATCTTCAACGACTGAGCCCAGAAAGATGATGCGTTCTTTTAGAAGCCGGTTATAAACCTGGTCATCTAATCCACCACTTGGTGCTGATCCCGCAAGACGCGGCGTAATGAGATCCACAACTTCCTCCTGATTATCAATTTATCTTTGAACGTAATTAACCTAGTAATGACACTAACAATGTTTACGGCCAAATGCTTCCGCAAATAGGCAAAAATCTGGCGTGGGCTGTTCGCCCTCAGAGAAAGCGAGATTATTCAGCGGCTGGAGCAGCTTGCTTTGGCGCCAACTCTTCGAGGTTAACTTCTTGGCCTGAAGTTGTAACTACCTTCACGCGAGAGAGAACTCCGGCAAGTGCCTTTGCTCTTGAAACTTCGGCAACCATCGTTGTGATTTGGCCGGCTTCTGAAACTTCTTTAATAAATTGATCTGGTGTCATTCCATAACGTTGGGATGCGCGAATCAGATATTCAGTTAATTCATTCTCATTTACTGAAACGCTTTCTGCGGAAACAATATTGTCGAAGAGGATTTCTTGGGTTAGTGACTTAGTAACCTCTTCAGTTACCTCTTTGCGATGAGCTTCATCCTCAAGACGACCCTCTTTTTCAAGGTGGTCATTTACTTCATCTTCAATGATGTTTGCAGGAAGCGGAATCTCGACATCAGCAATCAATTTTTCAACTAATAAATCGCGGGCATGTGCGCCCTGTTCAAGATGCTTTACTCGCTCGAGGCGGGTTTGAATATCGGTGCGAAGCTCGGCCAAAGTTTCAAACTCTGAAGCCAACTTTGCAAACTCATCATTTAGCTCTGGAAGATCGCGATGCTTAACTGCTTTAACAGTTGCATCTACTGCGCCCTTCTCATCATCCTTCTGACCAACAAGCACGGTTTCAAAGCGCTTTGATTCGCCAGCCTTTAATCCGATTAGCGCTTCATCAAGGCCTTCAACCATACGGTTTGTACCAACTTCATATGAAAGGTCATTTGCTGTTCCACCATCAACGGATTCACCATTGATTGTTGCGTTTAAATCTATTGATACAAAGTCACCGTTTTCTACAGCTTTTTCGACTGTAGTTAAAGTTCCAAAACGGGCACGAAGTACATCAACTTGTTCTCCAACTTCGGTATCTGAAACAACAACATCTTCAACAGTAAGAGTGATTTTTGAGAAATCTGGAAGCTTGAGCTCTGGGCGAACATCAACTTCTGCGGTGAATGCAAACTTTTCGCGATCTACCAATTCAGTAACTTCAATATTTGGGCGACCGATAACAAAGACATTCTGCTCTTTAAGTGCGGCAGCATAAAAAGGTGAGAGCGATGAGTTAATCGCCTCATCCAAAATGGCTGGGCGGCCAACGCGCTGTTCGATCATTGCTTGTGGAACTTTGCCTTTACGGAATCCTGGAATATTGATGCGCTCGCCAAGTGCTTTATAAGCGTTAGAAATATGTGGCTCTAATTCTTCAAATGTAACTTCAACTGAAAGTTTTACACGAGTTGGGGAGAGAGTCTCGACTGCGCTTTTCACTTTGCTCCTAGCGTTGTAATTTTAGAATCTAGAGTTAATCAAGAGTTCTTGTCGGGGCGAGAGGATTCGAACCTCCGGTCTCCTGCTCCCAAAGCAGGCGCGCTAGCCACTACGCTACGCCCCGCGGCGTAAGTTCGAATTCTAAGCCCTAAATTCCCATCTCAAAACCAAGGCAAAGCATAAGAAAGCATAAGAAAAGGGCCCAAGGTTTCCCTTGAGCCCCTCTCAATTACTTCTTTTACTTATTTACTACTTAATTAGCCGATCCAAGCATTAATTGGAGAGCTCAAGAAGTAGACCATGAATAGACCTGAAACCAAGAGAAGCAGTGGATGTACTTCGCTGCGACGACCTTGGATTATGCGGACTACAACATGTGAAACGAATCCTGCACCGATACCTACAGAAATATTGTAAGTAAATGGCATCAAGATAATTGTTAGGAATGCAGGAATTCCAATTCCATAATCAGCCCAATCCAAGCCCTTGATTTGTGACATCATCAAGAATCCGACGACTACAAGTGCAGGAGTTGCTGCTTCGTAAGGAATTACTGCAACAAGTGGTGCAAGGAAAGTGGTCAACAGGAAGAGAACGCCAGTTATAACTGATGCCAAACCTGTACGAGCACCTTCGCCAACACCTGCTGCTGATTCGATGTAGCTGGTATTTGAAGAGATGCTTCCAGCTCCGCCGGCCATTGCAGCCACTGAGTCAACAAAGAGAATCTTGTTGTTATTTGGAACTTCACCCTTGCTATCAATCAACCCTGATTCGTGACCGATTGCTGTAACTGTTCCGACAGTGTCGAAGAAGTCAGATAGCAAAAGGGTGAATACAAAGAGGATTCCAGCAACTAATGAGATTCTTTCGAAAGAACCAAAGAGGCTAAATTGTCCAAGAAGACCAAAATCAGGTGAAGCAATAACATCAGATGGCATTGCAGGAACGTTTAGGTTCCAACCCTTTGGATTTGTCTTTCCGGTTGCGCCATCAAATAGTGGCCCAATCTTGAAGGCAGATTCAATTGCAATAGCAACTGCAGTTGAAACGATGATTGCAATAAGAATTGCACCCTTAACCTTCTTGACCATAAGTCCGATCATTAATAGAAGACCGAAGCAAAATACAACGATTGGCCAACCAACAAGTGTTCCACCATCGCCAAGTGTTACTGGTACTGGACCAGTTCCTGTGCGACGTACGAAACCTGCATCAACAAGACCAATAAGTGCAATGAATAGACCGATACCAACAGAGATAGCAATCTTTAGTTGCCCCGGTACGGCACGGAATACCGCTGTTCTAAAACCAGTTAGAACAAGAACGGTAATAATTATTCCTTCAAGAAGAACGAGTCCCATTGCATCAGCCCATGACATCTGCGATGCAATACCAACTGCAACAAATGTGTTAAGGCCAAGACCAGTTGCGAGCGCTAGTGGAAAGTTTCCAACTACACCCATCAGGATTGTAAGTACACCTGCGATTAACGCAGTTGCTGCAGCAATTGCCGCGAGATTAGGAGCGTCTCCACCTCCGAGGTACTTTCCGTCAGCATCTTTTGAAAGACCGATGATCAACGGGTTAAGTGCCACGATGTAAGCCATTGTGAAGAATGTGACGAAACCACCACGTACTTCGCGACCTACGGTTGAGCCACGTTCAGATATTTTGAAATAACTATCTAGCATGGTTGAACCTTTCTGATTTTGGTATCGGGGGTGTTTGCGACCCCGTGTGCACTCACGGCGCACAAGCCGGAGGAAGATGACACCACGCTAGTACTTACCTATTAGTAGACCCAGAAACCACACCCGATTTCCTCAGGAAAATTCAAGCGTGTTTGGGGTGAATTCATAAGGTGGGCTGAGCCAATCTCCCGAGCGGTGTAACATAACGGCTGGTTCACGCTCAATTCATGCGTATCGCACGAAATCTGCGGGTGTAGCTCAATGGTAGAGCCCCAGCCTTCCAAGCTGGCCATGCCGGTTCGATCCCGGTCACCCGCTCCATAGTTTTATTGGATTAATTCTTATTTGGACTCTAGAAAATTGT
>CANNIM010000017.1 GCA_947505195.1 Actinomycetota bacterium | reverse complement strand
TTCAGCAGATTTTCCAGAGGCTTCATCATGGCTGGAGATCCATTTAGGCAAAAAGTAGGCCGCCCACATCCCAAGGATGATTAGGTAGATAAAACCGGACGCCATGGAGTAGAACGATAATTCTAGGCGGGGTAAATCTCGGGGATTTAGGCGGTATGTCTGGGTTAAAAGGTATTACTTAACTTTTGGATTTTCTATTACATAAGTTAAGTGATCCCGCCAGGTGCCATCAATATGTAAATATCTAGGTCTTACACCTTCGAAGATAAAACCACATTTTTCAGCTACCCGCTTTGATGCTTCGTTCTCTGGTCGTAAATTTATCTCGATGCGATGAAGGGATAGTTGATCTAAGCCGAAGTTGGTCAGTAATGAAACCGCTCTAGAGGTGTACCCCTGATTGGCATAATTCTGGTCAATCCAATAACCAATATGAGCACCGCGCATTGCGCCAAATACGATGCCGCCCATTGTTATCTGCCCAATAAAAAGTTCGGATTCTCCCTCTTTTAACCAGATTCCTAGCGAGATGGATCTAAGTGATTCACCATCTTTTCGATGCTGGAGAACCATTCCGAAAAATGATGGCAGCGGTAAATGGGATTCGATTTCTGGCCTGGTGGCTTCCCAAGGCGTGAGCCATTCCCGATTTCGCTGACGCGAAATATCCCAAACTTTCTTATCTCGCAGCCGCAATGGACGAAGTTTTAACTCGCCGTCGCGAAGCTTTATCGGCCAATCGAAATTTGTGCTCACTTAATTTGAGCTTCGCTCAAGAATCATTACATCAACAACTTCTCCAGCCTTAATCCCTGCAGATTTCTCTGGAACAATAATTAAGGCGTGGGCATCAGAAAGCGAGACTAAATCTCCTTGTTCTTCAAGTGCTGTTACTGCAACACCACCCTCTGAAGTTAGCGTTGCTCGAACAAAGCCGCGCTCACCAGCTGTGCCAACTATTGAATTCTTTAACTTTGCTTTCAATTGATTACGGAAAATATTTGGCGCTCCAAGCATCTTGCGAATCATTGGTCGTACAAAGATTTCAGCGGCAATACTCGCAACAACCGGATCTCCTGGCAAGGTAATTACTGGAGTTTTGTCTGGACCAATTAGCCCAAAATTATGTAGCCCGCTCTCGCTCATCTTGGGACGAACCGTTGTTATTTCACCAAGTTCTTTTAAAACGGCAGTGATCAGTTCGAAGGAGTCATCACGTCGTTCACCGCTTATAACTATTAAATCAGCACGGACTAATTGGTCTTCGATAACTTCACGTAGCTGTTCATGATTCTCTGGAATTGTGTGAACCCTAAAACCATTTGCCCCAGCTTCCCGGACTGCTGTTGTTAGCATCCAAGAGTTAGTTTCAAACTGATCTTCAGAATTCGCCAGAGGTTGACCAGGTTCTACTAAATCATCGCCCGCCGAAATAACGACGACTCTTGGGTGTGGAAGCGTTGGTAGCCGGTCTAATCCGATTGATGCAGCAAGGCCGATTTGGGTAGAACGAATTCGAGATCCACTACGTAAAACTAAACGCTCACCAGCATAGATATCTGATGCAAGAGTTGCACCATGCGCATCCAGCAGCGGCATATCAAAAGGTGCAAGTGGGGATGCAATTTCGAGAAGCTTTTCTAAGAGCTCTTCGACGCTCGGCTGTTGTTCCATGACTAAACCCTACTTCTTAATTAGAGTAATTCCGTGGATATAACGAATTTGAAAAAGCAGGAACTTCGAAAGCGATTTCGTTCTGAGCGATCTCTCCGCGACCTCGCAGAATCTTGGACTCACATTCTTACTTCCTCAGAGTTCCAAGGTGCTGAAACTATTGCGAGTTACATCTCATATGGAGATGAACCACAAACCAAAGATTTAAATGCGGCGCTACTTAAGAGCGGGAAGAAATTGGTATTGCCAAGAATCTTGAAAGATAAGGATCTTGAATGGGTTTCTTGGAACGGAGATCCTACAAAGCTTGCAAAGAGCGGAAAAACTCTGGAGCCAATTGGAGAAGCAATTTCTGGCGAAACAATTGATATCGCAATTGTGCCCTCCCTTCATGTAACTCGCGAAGGACATCGTCTAGGTCAAGGTGGTGGCTCTTATGATCGCGCACTTATAAAAATTTCCGCTTGGCGAATTGGTCTTATCTACTCTGGCGAATTAACTGTTGAACCTTTTCCAGTTGAAGCACATGATGTGAAATTAAGCGCCGTTGCAACACCAGATCTGATTGTTCGTTTTACTAATTAAGGTCGCCTAAGTGGCGAGCCATCACAACTCGTTGAACTTGATTTGTTCCCTCATAAATTTGAGTTAGTTTGGCATCGCGCATCATGCGCTCAACTGGATAATCTGAAACGTAGCCATATCCACCTAGAACTTGTACTGCATCAGTTGTAACTTTCATGGCGACATCTGTTGCAAAACATTTGGCCGCAGCAGAGAAGAAAGTTAAATCCTTCTCGCCTCGTTCACTCTTTACCGCTGCCGAATATGTGAGTTGTCGGGCTGCCGCAATATTCATTGCCATATCTGCCAACATAAATTGCACGCCCTGGAAATCAAAGATCTCTCTTCCAAATTGCTTGCGCTCATGTGAATACTTGGTCGCGACTTCAAATGCTCCTTGTGCGATACCTAGGGCTTGGGCTGCAATTGTAATTCGGGTGTGATCAAGAGTCTGCATCGCAAGGGCAAATCCAGAACCGACTGCGCCGATTCGACGATCATCGGAAATAGTTACGTTATCTAAATAAACTTCACAAGTTGGCGAACCTCTAAAGCCCATCTTCTTTTCATGCGCACCAAATGAAACACCGCCATCGGTTTTCTCAACGATAAATGCTGTGATTCCTTTCGCTCCTAGCGCCGGATCTGTCTGTGCTAAGACGGTATAAAAATCTGAGAAGCCAGCATTGGAAATCCATTTCTTGCTACCGCTGATAACCCAATTGTTATCTTGCTTAACAGCCTTTGTCTTCATTGCTGCGGCATCGGAACCCGCTTCAGATTCAGATAAGCAGTATGAGAATCCTTTTCCTGATGCTAATTGCGGTAAATACTTCTTCTTCTGTTCTTCATTGCCGGCCAGAATTAATGGCAGTGAACCTAATTTATTTACCGCTGGAATTAGCGATGAGGAGCCACAAACTCTTGCGACCTCTTCAATAATTATCACCGTCGCAAGTGAATCAGCGCCTTGTCCACCATATTTTGAATCAACATGTGCGGCTGCTAAATCTGTACTTTGCAGCGCATTAAAAGCTTCTTGTGGGAAGCGGGAATTCTCATCAACTTCTTTTGCAAATGGCGCTATCTTCTTCTCGGCAAGTGCGCGAACACTCATCCGTAGCGCTTCGTACTCATCCCCAAATAAAGCTTCCATGGTCTAATTAACTCAACTTTTCGGTGGTTCGTCTAGTTGTTGTAACTTCGAAAGATATTTGTTGTACTTAGCTAAATCATCATCTTCGCCCATTGCCGCAGCGCGATCTTCTGCGCGATCAATCCTTCGGGTTTCTTTGCGATCTTCACGAACCCACTGGATGAATGTGGCAACAAGTGCGATAAGTATCGGAATTTCTCCCATCGCCCAACCGATTGCACCGCCAGCGCTCTGGTCAGCTAAGAGATCTGTCGCCCAAGGACGTTCCAAACTTTGGAAATAGCCACCATCTAATAGCGTCGTTGCCGACATAAGTGCAATAGAGAAGAAGGCATGAATACTCATTGCGGCAAACAAAACAATTATGCGAACGATATATGGAGTTCGTTTTGGCGATGGATCAATTCCAACTATTACATGGAAGAAGAGTGCGCCCGCCAATAAGAAATGAATATTCATAAATAGATGACCGGCATGAGTCGTCATTAAATCTCCAAATAATGGCGTCATATAAAGTAAGAAGAGCGAGCCATCGAAAATTGCTAAAGCTACAACTGGATTCGAAACGACTTGGAAATACCTTGAATGTAAGAGAGCAATAAGCGCGCCACGAATACCTCGTTCATCTGGAGTGCGACCAATTGGAAGTGTGCGAAGGGCAAGAGTTATCGGTGCACTGAGAACGAAACCAATAGGTGCAACCATTCCAAGAATCATGTGAGCGACCATGTGATAAGAAAAAGCAAAATGAGCATATGCACCTAATCCACCACTCGTTGCAAAGTCAGCAGAAGCAACTGCAAGAGCAAAGGAGATAGTTCGTCCCACTGGCCATTTATCACCACGCTTAGCGAGAATCACCACACCTCTTATATATAGCGCAGTTATAAGAATCAGAATCCCTAAGAAAGCGGCATCAGGAACATAAGTCCAAAGTACGTTTTTAAGAGTAGGCGCAGGGAGCATTGGGCTACCAGCAATACTTTCAGCAACGCCAACGTTTCTGGGATTTTTTGGTTGTGGCGGTGCACTCGACGACAACCAGGCACCTACTCCGATTGCAGCGACCATCACGAATACTTCAACTATCAGGAGCTGATATACCTGCCGAGTTCCATGCAATTTCTTAATAATGTATTTTCGATTTGTGGCTCCAATAAAGATCAGAATTGCGCTCAATAGAATTTTAAAAATCACCAAGTTGCCATACTGCGAATTCCAAGCATCACGAAAATTCAATCGCGTCCAAGCATTAAGTGATCCACTTACACAAACTGCAATCGCAGACCAAAGCGCTAGCGTGCTGAACCTTGGAATTGCGTGCTCGCGTTCAGATTTGCTAATCAAGATCAATGCGATGATGCCACCAACCCAGAGCGAGATAAAGACAACGTGGATCAATAGTGAACCGATTGCTAGGCCATGGTTTCCAGAACTACTTGAGTGACTTTGAAATACCGGGGCAAGAACTCCGATAAAAGTTATAGCTAGGCCAAAGATCGCACCAGTTGTTCGTTTAATTCTTGGGATAATTACTAAGACAATTGCTGATGCTGCAATATTTACAGCAAAACTTTCCCCAAGAGCGGTCTGTGATACAAACGATCTGATTACTACAAGATCAAAGGAATCAACTAGCGGAGTCGCAAGCAGATTTGCTAACTCAACAAATAAAACCCCAAGGCTGGACACAAGCCACGCAGCGGCTGGAATTACCGCAAGATTTCGAATTCGAATCGCTTCTGGCATTAACTTTGAACGCTCTTCGCGAATCAAGAACGCAATAGCTAGAAGCAAGCCGACCAAAGTAACGGAAGAAAGTAGTTGTAAATCTTTAACAACTGGCGTTAAGAAATTTACAACCCCATTCGGGTTAGGTATGTGGGTGTCCACTGAAAATTGCATAACTTAAAGCTCGCTATTTACGCTTTGGTCTTCTTTGCCCACCAAAACTCTGCTTTGCATACCAAATTAGAAATATGAAAACAAAAGCGGCAAGTACTAAGAGCGTATATACGAATGCATTTGATCCACCATTTAAATTTCTATCAACTTGAATCGTATTTCCAGTAGTTGGTGCAGGGTCCGGGGTTCCTAAACTTGAAGGCGCGTTAAACATAAAGGTGTATGAACCTGTTAAGGGATCTTCAGTATCAGATATCAAAGTGTAATTTACGGTGTAAACACCGGTCTTAATTAATTCTGTAAGTCCAACTTCGGCGCTGTTTTCATTAATCGTGATTGATCCATCATCAACAGCAATGCCATTTGGATCATTTACAACTATCAAACTTCCCTGCTCAGATAATGGCCCCGCAGTTGTAATTGAAATTGAGTTAGGAGAAGTTGTTAAAACCGACCCTGCAAGTGGAACTGAAGCAGTGATGCTGTTTGCCTGGGCCGAGGTTGCGAACCCTGGCAAAATAATTAGAGCACCTACGATGATGCTGCGGATTACGCGCCCGGCCTTCATACTCGCCCCTTAATTAGTCCAATTTCTTTCTCGATTAGATGTAATTCTCTCACTTCTTTACAATAGTGCCCATGCCTACTTATGAATATGCCTGCACTGATTGCGGCCATGAATTCGAGGCTTTCCAGTCATTTAGCGATGCCGCCCTTACACAATGTCCCGAATGCAAAGGCGCAATTCAAAAGGTTTATTCAAATGTTGGCGTCGTCTTCAAAGGCTCTGGCTTTTATAAAACAGACTCAAGAGATTCTAAGAAATCATCAACTCCTGCAGCCACAACTACTCCTGCCCCAACTACTCCGGCACCTAAAAATGATTAGCCGTGATGTGGTGGTCGATCTCCCTCAATTTCGGCATCTCGCTTTGAATCATCATCTTCACGCGGATCAATCTCATCTTGCGTTACCTTCGGCAAAATTTTTGGATCGCTCATAACACAATTGTAATCAATTAAGAGAGAGAAAAGTAACCATGTTTGAGAAGTTGGGTCACGTTCTAGTAAGACGACGTAAAGCTGTATTGGCAGGGTTTATTGTTACGACTATTGCGGCGGGTGTAATTGGTTCCCTTGTTTTTGCCCGGCTTGAAGGTGGCGGCTATTCAGATCCCGGCAGTGATTCATCAAAGGCTGCAACATATTTAACAGATACCTTCAAGGTGCAAGACCCAGCAATTATTTTTATTATCGATGCGGGCAAGAGCGTTGCTGATCCTGCGGTTGCGGCGGAAGTTGCACCGATTGAAGCGGATCTGCGTTCGATGCCAGATATTGCCAAGACACTCTCATATTGGAGCGCCGGTGGCGCGAAACAATTAATGAGTGTTGATGGAAAATCTGCATATCTTTTTATCTATGGGCATGATGCAGACCCAACTCTTCTCAGTGGCTTGGCTTCGAATTTGCAGAAGAAATATGATGGCAAAATTGGAAACTTAAGAATTTATGTTGGTGGTTTCTCGATGTTTAACGCTGAAATCAATAAGAAGATATCGAGTGACCTTAAATTTGCTGAGGCCATCTCGATCCCACTTACCTTTCTATTTCTACTCTTCGTTTTTGGTGGCTTAATCGCATCTGCTATGCCAGTGGTTGTTGCGGTAAGCGCAATTCTTGGCGCATTTTTAATACTCTATTTAATAAGCCTGGTTACGGGAGTAAGTATCTTCGCTCTGAACTTAGTAACAGGTTTAGGTATGGGACTTGGAATCGACTATTCACTATTGATGGTTAATCGCTTCCGCGAAGAACTTCATGCTGGAAAGAGCGTTGAAGAAGCAGTTGCCCAAACCGTTAAAACTGCAGGTAAGACAGTCTTCTTCTCTGGAATTACCGTAATGATTAGCTTGGCATCGCTCGTGTTCTTCCCTCAAATGTTCTTGAAATCATTTGGCTATGCCGGAGTTTCAGTTGTTGCAATTGCAATTATTGGCGCACTGATTCCACTTCCAGCGATCTTGGCACTACTTGGCAACAAGATTGATAAATTCGTAGTTCGAAAGAGCGCGATTACACCTAAGGAAGATGGTCGTTGGGCACATACAGCAAGGTATGTAATGAAGCGCCCAGTTGCAGTTGTAGTTCTATCATTGCTAATTCTTGGAACTCTTACTTCACCAATTAAAGATATTGTTTTCTCACAAGTCGATACCAGAGTACTTCCTGCATCTAACAAAGCGGCAATTACCGCCCAAGTTGGTCTGGAAAAATTCCCTGGTGAACAAGCAAATCCAATTGAAATTATTATTCCAAACGGAACATCCAAAATGGTTGCTCTAAATAAATTTGTGAGTGACCTTGCCAATGTTCCTGGAGTTGTCACTATAGGCGCACCCGAAACTGTGGGGGCTGATATTCGAATTGCGGCAATTCATAGCATGAGCGCTCGTTCACCCGCGGCAGAAAATATGATTATCAAAATTCGTGAACTCAAAGTTCCTGAAGGGACGCTAGTTGGTGGAGTTGCTGCCGACTATGCGGATAGTCAGATTGGTATCGCTAAGAAATTACCACTGGCACTTCTCTGGATAGCACTTGGCACATTGCTTCTGCTATTTATGTTCACCGGATCAATAATCTTGCCGATTAAAGCGGTTATTTTGAACTTGCTCTCATTGTCAGCAACTTTGGGAGTTCTTACCTGGATCTTTATTGGTGGAAACTTAAATTGGCTTGTCGGTTCCTTTACCAATACCGGAAGTATTGATACTTCAATCGTGATACTTATTGCTGTTGTTGCCTTTGGTCTATCGATGGATTATGAAGTCTTCTTACTCTCTCGGATTAAAGAAGAGCACGATGCTGGACATTCAAATATCGAATCGGTAGCTCTTGGACTTCAAAAATCTGCTCGCATCATTACTGCAGCAGCAGTGATTCTCTCGGTTGTTTTCGCAATATTTATGACAAGTGGCGTCACTTCAATTAAGACTATGGGATTCGGTGTTGCCTTTGCGATTCTGCTAGATGCAACCTTGGTTCGAGCCTTGCTCGTTCCTGCTCTTATGCGCCTCTTCGGGGAGCGCAACTGGTGGGCGCCAAAAGCGTTAAAGCGTTTCACAATTAGCCATTAAACTTCTGCCATGGATTTAATAGTTACTCTGCAATGCAAAGATCAGCCAGGCATCGTTCATGCGATGACGACTGCGGTCTTGGGCGCGCAGGGAAACATTATTGAGAATCAACAATTTACTGATCCAACAACTCAAGATTTCGTAATGCGCACACGCTTCGAAACTGAATTAGATATTGCCAAGGTTAAGGAGACGCTAAATTCTGGTCTTGGCCAATTTAAGCCGAAGCTTTCACTTCGATCAGCAGCCTCGCAGAAGAAGGCGCTAATCCTTGTTACAAAAGAATCTCATTGCCTGCGCGACTTGTTGTATCTACAAGAACTTGGTGAGCTCCCAATAGAAATTCCCGCTGTTGTTTCGAACCACGGTGATTTGAAAACATTAGTGGAATCTCACGGAATTAAATTTGTTGACCAGAGTAAAGTAAATAAAGCCGATGCTGAAGCCCAAATTTCGAAGTTGGTTGAGGAACTAGAAATAGATCTAGTTGTTTTAGCACGTTATATGCAGATTCTCTCTAAAGAGTTCTGCGAAAGCATGTTTGGCCGAATCATAAATATTCATCACTCCTTCTTGCCAGGATTCAAAGGCGCTAAGCCTTATCACCAGGCACATGCCCGTGGCGTAAAGACAATCGGTGCTACTGCGCATTTCGTTACTCCTGAATTAGATGAAGGCCCAATTATTGATCAGGATGTTGCACATGTAACTCATGCATCTACACCTGAAGACTTGATTGCAACTGGTCGTGATATCGAACGCCGCGTTTTATCTAGAGCGGTTCGTGATTTTGCGGAAGACCGAATATTTATTGTCGGCGACAAAACTGTCGTATTTCATAATTAACAATTAACTTGTGTCCTAGGCGGGAGTTGAACCTGCGACCTACCGCTTAGGAGGCGGTTGCTCTATCCACTGAGCTACTAGGACTTGATTATTGAATCTAAATAATTTTATTAGACTTTTATCGAAAGTAAGTTTACTTAATATTGGTAAAGGTTGCGCACACTTAACTAGCTGGGCTAGGCTCAGAAAAATAGCAAAATACTCGTTTGGAGTTGGTTTTAATGAAGGCCCTTGTAATAGGCGCCGGTGGAGTTGGTAGGGCAATAGCTAATATTGCTTCTCGTCGTTCATTCATTACAGAATTAGTAATCGCGGATCGAAATTTGTCACGCGCTGAAGATGCCGTAAACCGTTTGAAAGATCCCCGATTTTCAGCCGCCGCAGTTAATGCAGCAGAACTTGAAGATATCCGTGAATTAATTCGTAAAGCAGATCCCGACATTGTCATCAACGCGGTTGATCCGCGTTTTGTAATGCCGATATTTCTAGCCTGCGAAATTGAGAATAAGAATTACCTTGATATGGCGATGTCACTATCTAGACCACATCCACATTATCCGTATACCGAAACCGGTGTGAAATGTGGCGATGAACAATTTGCACGCGATTGGAACTGGAGTGAACGCGGAATCTATGCCTTAATTGGTATGGGTGTTGAACCAGGCCTTAGCGACGTCTTTGCAAAATATGCGAGTGATGAATTGTTTTCACGCATTGATTCAGTGACTGTCCTTGATGGATCTAACTTGGTTGTTGCAGGTTCAGAGTTTGCGCCATCATTTTCGATCTGGACAACAATTGAAGAATGTTTAAATCCACCGCTGGTTTGGGAAGATGGCCGAGGTTGGTACACAACTGAACCGTTCTCAGAACTTGAAATCTTCGATTTCCCAGAGGGAATTGGGCCAGTTGAATGTGTCAACGTCGAGCACGAAGAGGTTGTTTTAATTCCTCAGAAAATCGATGCCAAGAAAGTTAACTTTAAATATGGACTTGGTGCGCAATTCATTTCAATCCTAAAGACCATTCATTTACTCGGTATGGATCGCACCGAAACTGTAGATGTCCAAGGTATTCAAGTTTCACCACGCGACTTACTTGCAGCATCACTTCCCGACCCAGCAACACTAGGTTCGCGTATGACTGGAAAAACTTGCGCTGGTGCCTTGGTTAAAGGTTTAGATAAAAGTGGTGAGCCAAAAGCGGTTTATATCTATAACGTAATTGATAACGCCTGGTCCATGGAAAATTATGGCGATCAAGCCGTTGTATGGCAGACCGCAATCAATCCAGTTATAGCAATGGAACTTATTCACGATGGTGTTTGGAAACCGGAGGCTGGTGTAAACGGTCCTGAGTGGTTTGATGCGAAACCATTCCTTGCAAAGTTCGAAGAGTATGGAACTTCATGGCATATCCGCGATGAATCAACTGCAGGGATTGTAAAATAATTAGATGCCAACAGCCCTTGTAACCGGAGCCACCGCAGGAATCGGGGAATCATTCACAAGGTTGCTTGCGGAAAAAGGTTATGACTTAGTTCTTGTAGCCCGCGATAAAAAGCGGCTACAAGAACGGGCCAAGTTACTTGAATCAGAATTTAAAATAAAGGTTGAAGTTCTACCGGCTGACCTTTCAGTTGCTCTCCAACTTGCTAAAGTGGAGAAGCGTTTAGCAAATCCAAAGTCTCCTATAGAGGTTCTCATAAACAACGCTGGCTTTGGAATTAAAGATAGTTTCTTGAAGAGTGATATTGCAGATGAGATTCTCTTAATCGATGTTTTAGCTAAAGCTCCAATGCAACTGATGCATTCGGTATTGCCACAAATGCTAAAACGTAATTCTGGTGTGATTATTAATGTTTCAAGTGTTGCTAGTTTTATTGCTGGTGGTACCTATAGCGCGGCAAAGGCTTATCTAACAGTTCATACCGAGTCACTTCATACTGAACTTGCAAAGACGAATATAAAAATTAGCGCTCTCTGTCCTGGCTTCACTCACACTGAATTTCACCAACGCGGAAAGATGAAGATGTCGGGGCTTCCTAACTTTATGTGGCTTGAGGCTGATCGCGTTGTTGCAGAATCGTGGAGGGCCGCAATGGCTGGTAAGGCAATCTGTATTCCGGGTTGGCGATATAAAACTCTGAGCACCATTGCAAGATTTGGCCCGCGCCCACTCGTGCGCAAACTAGGTATAAAGGTTCGAGCGCGCCAACGTTAAAATTCACAGTAATTTCACCGCCACACATCGATTTTCTCCCTAAAATCACTGCGAAGCGCAGTTACAATTCCCATATTCGGGCTCCATGAAATTGTGGCCCTTTAAAATTTTTCTGGAGGATAAAGTGTCTAAGAGAATTTCAGCGCTATCAATCGCAGCACTAGTTCTAGCTGGATCATTTGTCGGAATCTCAAGTGCATCAGCCGCTGTTCCATACAAGGCTTGCAAGCCAGCTGGAAGCAAGAGCACAATAAATAAATTGTCATACACCTGCGCAAAGAATCCTGCGGGCACTTCAACTAAGTTGGTCTGGGTTTCAAAGCCTTGTATTGACGCTAACAAGAGTTACTTAGGTGCGAAATCACTTTCTGCAGCAGTTGGCACCTCATTCGAAGGCCGAATCAGCAGTGCAACTCGCCTAAAGGCAACAAGCACACGCCTTATAGCCGCCGCCCAGAAGAATGTAGATACCTGGTCCAAGAATTTAGCCGCCTACTTGGTGAAGAATCCAAATGTTATGACCTCTGGAACTGAATCAGATAAGAAGATGGTTACTACGGTTCAAGATGGAATTACAAGAAATAAGCAGCGAATTATTGATCAGAATGCAAATATCGTGAAACTTGATGCTCAAATCAAAGAGGCAACGGATGGCGCTGCAAAAACAGCGAATGATCTAGCCTCTGCGAAATCAAGCATCGCCACAGCCTGTAAGTAAGCACCACTTTTTCCTCTACGCTCGCTAAATGGCGAGAGTAGCGTTATACCTCTTATTGATTAGCCACCTGATTATTCGGGTGGCTTTTCATTTGCCCTCAATAATTCCTGATCTAATAATATTTAATCTGATTGGATTTCTCGCAGCCTTAGTCGCTTGGAAATCTCCAAGGCTAAATGATTCACTTGCAAGGTTATCGATCACCTTTGCAATATTTCTCTGGTCAGTTGGTTCAACTTTTTCTACTTTCAATTCGTTTTATAGCTTCCAGATTTCTGAACAAATAATTGATATTACCTATATCTCTTTCTACCCATTGGCATTACTTGGGATTCTTCGCGCTCTTGCAGTAACAAAGAAAATTGCTGCCCTTGAACTTCTAGATACCGCGATCATCGCACTTGGCACTTCAAGTGTTATAGCCGGATTGTTGTTAAGGCCAGCAACTATGCGCTTTGAAGGTACGAATTACGAAGTATTTCTCTCTATTCTCTATCCTGTCGGGGATTTAATTCTCGTTGCAGTCACCCTTTCAATGATCGTGCTTCAACACCGAAGCCTTCGAAGTGCGCTTCTCTTCGCTGGAATTTCAATCTTTGCAATCACCGATCTTTTCTTCCTTCTCCAATCTGCGACCGCTGGATATGAATTTGCTGCGCTTACTGATGATGGTTGGCTCTTAGGTTTAGCGCTTATTGCTACTTCGCTCTGGCACCATGGTGGCGAAACTGAAATAAGAGAGCGACACATAACTACTTGGGCCACAACTATTTCATTGGCGCTAAGTTCCTCAATCTTGGCTTACGGTGCGATGCGCGCAAATTATTTTCCAATCTTCGTCCTGGTGCTCGCCTTCCTAACTATCTCTCTTGCATTTTTACGTATGGCACTCGCGCTCCGTGATGCTAAGCAAGTTAGTGATGATCGAGAACATGCGAGAACTGATGAGCTAACTGGATTACCGAATCGCAGACGCTTTATCGCAGAACTTGAATTGCTCCGCAGAAAGAACGGCACGCTGCTATTACTGGATTTAGATGGATTCAAAACAATTAATGATAACTATGGTCATGAGGTAGGCGATCAATTATTGAAACAGATAACTACTAGATTCAATCGAGTGCTTCCAAGTGAAGTATTAAT
>CANNIM010000016.1 GCA_947505195.1 Actinomycetota bacterium | reverse complement strand
GTGCAACAGTGCAGCCATTCTTCTTTAGCGTCTTTAGGATGCGATCGAAATCTAAATCACCGCGACCAACAGCTGGGAAGTTCCATTCGTTCTGGGCGCCAGCTTTCTCCTTTAGGTGAATTCCGGTAATTGATCCAGTAGAAGCTTCAAGATCTTCGTACGGCATGATCGCACCGTAAAACACTACGTTTCCGGTGTCATAGTTCAGGCGAACGTTCGGCATGTTTACCTTCTTTAGAAGGGCGATGATGCTCTGGCCAGTTGCGTAGTTATTTCCGTGAGTTTCAATCGCCATAACTAAGCCAAGGCCCTTAGCGACGGTACCTAAATCTTGAATGATCTTTACAAGTTCAGTGTCATCGCCAATAACTGATTCATCGCCATGGGTCTCACCAGTTGAAAGAGTTACATATGAAACACCGAGCTTCTTTGCCAGGTGAAGATTCTTTCTAAAGGTTTCTTGGCCTTCTGGAGTTTGAATATTTGTGTGGCCACACATGCCGATTGCCTCAATATCATTGTCAGCCAATAGCTTTAGGACCTTTGCGATCTGCTCATCTGAATAATCATTTCGGACGTGTTCGGTCCAGCCAATTACACCGGCGAGCTCAATCAACTTAATGCCTGCTCGTTTAGCTCCTGTTACAGCCTCTTCAAGAGTGAAGCCGTGATACGAGTTGCTGTTTAGACAGATTGGATTATTCATTTTTTCTCCCTTTCGAACTTAAGTTATTAAAACCAGCCAGTTTCATTTGGATTCCGGTATTGCATAAATTCAACGACCGCGCCATCAACTAGAACAAATGCGACGCGAACAAAACCATCAGCGACATCCCATGGTTCAAGAAGAATTTCATGGCCCTTAATAGCTTCATCAACGCTATCGACGCGATAAGCAACGTGCGGTAGATGGCGGATTGGTCCCGTTACTGGTGTGTCATGTTCGTAACGAAGGTATTCAACATTGGCTGGGTGTTGCCTTGGATTTGTTACCCAGACTCGGGTCGCATCAACAAAGTTCTCTTCACCATGTTTATCTTCGGTGACGACCCCGATATGGTCGAAGCGCGTTCTGTCGAATAGCTCTGAACTCAAAATTGGATCCCTTCCTTGATTGAATAGGAATTCTCCTTTCGAGCATCGAATATGTCAATACCTCTTCCTATTCGATTCTGAGCGCTATCTTGAAGCGCAGATAGCCTGCTGCAAGTCTTTCAACCTCTTCCGGCACAGGAAGACAGATCTCACCAGCTGGCAATTTAATGGCGCTAATTCCAGCCGCGATATCTGTCGGGCTTGTTACGGATGCAATTGCAATTAGGGCGGCACCAAGATCAGAACCGGAATCCGTCTGTGCAATTACGGGGCGGTTTAAAACAGTGGCACGAATTTTGCACCAAGTCGGGGATTTGGCTCCGCCCCCTGCAGTTCGCAATTCACCAGTTAGTGGCGCACCTGCCTTGGCCAAGATTTCGTAGGAAAGCTTTTCAGCAAATGCTATGCCTTCGAGGATTGCGCGGTAATTGTCTATTTCATTAATTGGATTACCGGATGAGATTTTTACTAAATCCATATTAGCGATTGGGAATCTCTCACCTTTTGAAGATAGGGGATAGGTAACAAATGATGCTGGGCCATGTGCCCCTGCTTTCTTATCCCAATTCTTGATATCACCTGCATATTCTTTAAATGAGATGCCACCAAGATTTGAGGCACCGCCAACTAGCCAATTAGTTTTAGGAAGAAGATGGCTGTAGAAACCTGGACCAGATACATCTTTGTTACTTACCAATTTGGTAACCATTGTTGTACCTAGTGTTGTTACGGCAGAACCAAGACCCGCACCGCCTGCAGAAATTTGAGCAGTGCATCCATCCGTCATGCCGGCATAAATATTCAGATTTCCAATTGCACCAAGCTTTGCTCCGGGCGCAACAACGTTTGGAAGCGAAATCTTTTCTGCACTTGCTTGGGTGAGAATTTCTGGCTTCCAATTTTGGGAGTGTAGATCAACCCCAGTTTTTAGTGCGTGGCTCCAGTCCGCAGGAATCTCTTGTGGCTTTAGCTTCAATAGGGATGCAATAACAAATTCTGGGGTGTGAACTAAGTGCAGCTTTCCTTCAAGTTTTTCTGTTTTGCGAATAAATATTGCACGATCAAGTGGGCTCGATGCACGACCATCGTTATACATAGCCGCTGGAATTACTGCCTGACCTTCGTCATTTACCAGAGTGAAAGTGCCAGATGTTGCAGAAATAACGAGCGAAATTGGCTCTACTTGCGCCGCCGCAGCTATGGCTTGTATTTCTTTAAGGAGTGAGGCGACAGCGACAACCCAACTCTTTGAGTCTTGAGTAACTGAACCATCTGCGCCACGAATCACTGGGGCAAGTTTTGTTTTGGTAGTTCCTATGACATTCGCATTTTCATCAACAAGTAGCGCCCTGGTTGCTTCGGTGGCGATATCAATACCGATAAATGCAGGCTTCATTTACAACTTTGCAATTTGTTCTGCAAGATTAATTAAATCCGTTGCAACGATATTCGGAACTTTCAGATCCGCTTCGGAAGGAGTTGGATTTGCCTCACCACGAAGAATCCAGACTGTTTTGAAACCCAGTGATTTGGCAGGGATTACATCGGTATCTAGGCGATTGCCGATGTGAATAGTTTGGGGACCAGTTGTTCCTAGTTCGGTAAGTGCTAATTCAAAAATTCTAGGATCTGGCTTCTCTAAACCGACCACTGCCGAGATTCCAAGGAAATCAACAAGATCAAATATGCCATCACGCTTTAGGGAATCGACCGCAGATTTTGGTTGATTGGCGACAAGTCCAATCTTTAAGCCAGATGCTTTCAACTCTTCAATCGTTGCCTTGGCATCGCTATAGATATCACTTGGCTCGAAGTTCCAACGTGCGGTTGCAAACTCCATAATCTCAGCCTTTAAATCAAGAGAGCCGAAGAATTCCATACATAACTTGCTGCGCAGCGATCCAGAATGCGACTTTAAATGTTCTTCGTAGACTTTTTCAAAGCGGGCTGAATCAATCGGGCCAGCGAAGTTTTCAATCGCGGCAAAAATGGCTCTCTTGAAGACATCATCGGAGTAAACAATCCCGCCGACATCAAAGGTTGCAGCCGCTAATTTCATAAATTCTTACTTGCTTAAAGCTTCACGGGCGAGCAGGCGCTTGCGCAAGATTTCATCTGGGCGAAAGGCAATTGCTTCAGCCGCATCGCTTGGAACAAATGAAATTCCACCTGCGCTAAGTGCGCCCAATCGGATTCTTGCTGCCTTAACTGCAATTTCAGTTGCGCCAAGTGCATCGCGTGCGCCAATACCAAAGGTGCAGAGACCGTGATTTCCAAGAATTATCTGACCAGGATTTCGCCCATGCTTTTGTTGGTAATCGAGAACGCCAAGATAAACGCCAAGTCCAAGATCTAAACCAGGATTAGCAAATGGCAAGAACAATGGAACTGGGCCGCACATAACTGCTTCATCAGGAAAAACTGTTCCGCTGTAATGCTTCGCGCCATCTTTACTTGCGGCTAGTGCAACAACAGGAGTTGGGTGGGTGTGAAGCGACCAATCAACTTCCATTGCATGGAAGGCAACGACGTGAACCAGGGTTTCAATACTTGCTTTGCGAACTTGGCCATCTGTGTTCTTCGAGGTCGCAAGGATTGCATTTAGCGCGGCAGTTAATTTTTCGCTAGAACCATTTTTGCGAGCATCTTCAAGAATTTCGACGCAGTTTCCAAGTTCAAGCCAGACCCAATCTTCATCCTTGGCATTGCCCATAATGACGCCACTTGCTTTGACAAGAAACTTATCCTTTTTGCGATCAAATACCGCAGCATTTCCCTCGGCTTGAATCGTTAAATCTGCTGCTGGTTCGCCAGCTTTACGGGAGAGGTTGGTTAACTCCTTGGCTAATTTAGACATCTGCTCTCTCCCTAGTTAATTAATGATTCGTATCTTATTTGAAGTTGCATAATCTCACTACGGATTTTAATATCTTGGTCGGGCAGGTAGCTCTTTATCTTTAAATCACTAGCTCTCACGATTTTTCGTCCTTCCTCCAACGAAGAAATTTCACCGAGTGCAATCGCCTGAACTATTGCGTTGCCCATCGCTGTGGCTTCGATCGGACCGGCAATAACTTCAAGGCCCGAGATATCAGCGGTTAATTGCGACAGAAGTGCGTTCTGAGAGCCACCACCAATTATCTGGATTGCGGGCATCGGAATACCACTGCATTCATGGAGGACTTTTGCGATTCGGGCATATTGAAAAGCCAGTGAAGCGAAGATGCACTGGGCTAATTCACCAGGCGTATTTGGAATTGGCTGGCCGGTCTTTTCAGCGAACATTTGAATGCGCGCAATCATCTCACCGGCATGGATAAAGACTGGGTCATCAACAAAGATCAGAGTGCGCCATCTATCGGGCTCAGCTTCGGCAAGTTCAACTAGTTGCGCATAGGTCAAATCAATTCCTTGCAATTTAAGATCGCGCCGAACTTCTTGAATTAACCAAAGGCCCGCAATATTGCAGAGCAACCTGGTGTTGCGACCAAAGCCACCTTCATTTGTTAGGCGGTATTTAAGAGTTAAGTCATTTATAACGGAGTTGTTTAACTCAACACCGAGAAGTGACCAGGTTCCTGAAGAGATATAAGCATTGCCGGGCGCTGTGAATGGCGTTGAAACAACAGCCGATGCGGTGTCATGGCTAGCAGTTGCGATGCAGGGGATTGGGCCAATTCCAGTTAACTCTTGCAACTCTTTACTTAAAACCCCGCGAATTGTTCCGGCATCTTGAACTTCGCCAAAAAGTTTAGTTGGGATACCTAAATCATCTGCCAACTTTGTCGCCCACCTATTATTCGGAACATCGTAAAGACCAGTTGTCGAAGCAATTGTGTATTCGGTTCCTACTACTCCGGTAAGTGCATGCAACACGAGATCTGGCATCAGCAATAGATATTGGGCATCAACTAACTCATCTGGTGTCTGCTCGGTAATCGCAAGTAATTGGTAGATGGAATTAACTTCCAAAAGTTGTGAACCAGTATCGCCATGCAATCTATCCTTACCGACCATTGCCGCGGCTTTTTCTAAGTAGCCATCAGTGCGATGATCGCGATGACTTACCGGTAAACCAATTAATTTTCTATCTTTATCAAGCAAACCAAAATCTAAACCCCAGGTATCAACTGCAATTGAAAGATAAGGACCATCGGGTGCGGCAATTTTTAGCGCGGTAATTACTTCTGACATAATTTTTGGGAAATCCCAACAGCGCCGACCGCGTTCATCGTTAATAACTGGTGTAGAAAAACGGTAAATTTCCCTAGTATTTATCGAGTTACCGATCTCAACGGCCATCAAACGCCCTGATTCCGCCCCCATATCGAGTGCGAGATAAGTGCCCATATATTGAGACGACCCTTCTACTTCGATGTAAGTCTTCCGCTGTAACAATTTGTTACCCAAATTTTATTGCTAATCGAAACCTTTTTCCATCTTTTGCCTAAAACAGTATAGATTGAATTTGAAAGTGTGAATAAGATTCTAATTATCGTTCCAACGGAATATAAAAAAACTTAAGTTAAGAGTGGAGTTCAAGTGGCACAAAAGGGCGACCTTCTTCTTCAGATGAAAGGTGTTCAAAAGCGATTCGGCGGCGCCATTGCACTTCGTGGTACTGATCTTTCGATTCGCGCCGGAGAAATTCATGCACTGCTTGGTGAAAATGGTGCCGGTAAATCTACGATGTTAAAGATTCTTGCAGGCGTTCACGTTAATGATGGCGGAACAATTTCAATTGGAGATAAGCCATTTACAACTGGCTCACCACAAGCATCAATCGAACAAGGCATCGCAGTTATTTATCAAGAGCCTTCACTATTTTTGGATTTAACTTTGGCAGAGAATGTATTTATTGGCCGCCAACCAATGAAGGGTGTTGCTATTGATTGGGCACAAGCACAGAGTGAAGCTGCGCGGTTGTTTGCTGAACTTGGAGTTCCACTAGATCCAAAGCGTCAAGCACGTGGACTTTCAATCGCGGATCAGCAAGTAGTTGAAATTGCGAAGGCACTTTCAATGAATGCAAACATTATTTTGATGGATGAACCAACTGCGGCGCTTTCGGCTTCGGAGGTAGAACGCTTGATGACTGTTATGAAGAGTTTGAAGGCGGCAAATAAGGCAGTTATTTTTGTAAGCCACCGACTTGATGAAGTCTTCGCGATTTCAGATTACATAACTGTTATGCGTGATGGTGCGACAGTTAGCGAAAATCCAGTAGGTGGAACTGATTTGCAGAAGGTCATCAAGGAGATGGTTGGTCGCGAATTGACCGAGCTCTTCCCTAAGACTGAGAATAAAATTGGGGATGTTGCCCTTGAAATTAAGGACCTGACGAATCCAGCATATTTCCGCAATATCTCATTCACAGTTCGCCATGGCGAGATTGTTGCACTTGCCGGACTTGTCGGCTCAGGTCGCTCTGAAGTTGCTCGCGCTATTTTTGGTATCGATAAGTACACGACTGGTTCAGTGAAGGTAAATGGCAAGGATCTCGCTAAGGGTTCACCGGTTGCTGCAATGGCAGAGAAGATTGCACTCGTACCGGAAGATCGCCGTCAACAAGGCCTATTTATGATTGCAAGTGTTAATCGCAATATTTCAATGGAATCTTTCGATCGAATTAAGGGAAAGATCTTCTTAAACTTTAAGAAAGAGCGAGCACTTACCGAAATCTGGCGTGAAAAGTTAAGCATTAAATATGAAGCCCAATCAAACCCAGTGGAATCTCTATCTGGTGGAAATCAGCAGAAGACAGTCCTGGCTAAGTGGCTTGCCACAGACCCAGATATTTTGATTGTCGATGAGCCAACTCGCGGTATTGATGTTGGAACAAAGGCTGAAGTTCACAAACTTATTAATGCCGCTGCAGGTGAAGGAAAAGCAGTTTTGATGATTTCATCTGAACTTCCAGAAGTATTAGGTATGGCAGATCGAATTATTATTATGCGTGAGGGCCACAAAGTTGCTGAACTTTCTCGCTTGGAAGCAACACAAGAAAAAGTTATTGCTGCAGCAACTACCGGAAGCAAGGGTGCATAACCGTGAATTTTCTATCTCGCTTTAAGCCAAGTAGTCGCGAAGGCAGTCTTGGATTAATTCTTATCGTGACAATTGCGATAACCGGAATTATCAATCCGCGCTTCTTAACTGGCGATGGAACTCGTGATTTATTCACATCAACCGCCGTTGTTGCCTTACTTGCAATCGGCATGGCTCCAATCATCATTATGCGCCACATCGATCTCTCGGTCGCTTCAACTGTTGGATTAACTGCATGGTTTATCGCTGATCTTTGTGCAAAGCATCCAGAATTTACTTGGGTTCAATGCTTCATCATCGGACCAATTATTGGAATGGTTGTTGGAGTTATAAATGGACTTCTAGTGGCTGGACTTAGATTGCCTTCTCTGGTTGTAACACTGGGCACGCTTTACATCGTCCGTGGCGCCGTTTATGTAATCTCAAACTCTGTTGACTACAACGCTCAAGAAATGCCACCAAGCCTTCTAGATCTCGGTCAGAAGGTTTACTTCGGCATTATGCCTTTCACCTTCTTATTAGTTATTTTTGCGATGCTTATCACCGCATGGTTTATGAAGTATCGCAAAGCAGGTCGCGATTGTTATGCAATCGGATCAAATCCACATGCAGCAGACCTTGTTGGAATTAAAGTTTTTCGCCGTACCTTCCTCGCATTTGTTTTCTCAGGTGCGATGTCAGGATTAGCCGGAGTTTTCTACTTAATGCGCTTCGCCCAAGTTGACTCAACAGCTTTCTACGGTCAAGAACTTGCAGTTGTTGCAGCCGCAGTTATTGGTGGCGTAACAATCGCTGGTGGTTCTGGAACAACAGTTGGCGCAACAATCGGTGCGCTACTTGTACAAACAATTCAGGGCGGCCTTGCTGCGATTGGCGTAGATGCATTTTGGAAATCAGCGATTAACGGTCTGCTACTAATCGTTGCAATTTATGCTGACCGAACTCTGGCGCGAAAGAGTGAAAACGCCTTATTGGCTCAGCGAATAAAGGAAAGGGCGTAGCCACGATGAAACTTAAATTACGTTTTTCTTGGGATACCTCAATTCTAATAATCTTGGCCGTTGTCTGGGTTGCTGCCTCTTTAACTACAGACAATTTCCTAAGCAGCATTAACGTTTCACAGATCTTCTCGAATACAAGTGAAATCACAATCATGGCTTTCGGCGTTATCTTTCTTATTATTCTCGGCGAGATCGATCTATCAGTTGCCTCAATTTTGGCTCTTGGTTCATCAATGCTTGGTTGGTCTTATGCGAAAGGTGCGCCAATTTGGCTTGCAATAATTATTTGCATGGCGGTTGGAACCCTCTGCGGCTTTATAAATGGCTGGCTGGTGACAAAGGTTGGACTTGGTTCGTTGGCTGTAACCATCGGAACACTTGCGTTATATCGCGGTATTGCCAATGGAATTTTGGGCACAAATACGATTAACGAATTCCCAGAATTTTGGACCGGCTTTGGTTTCGACACAATCGGAACTTCATTTATTCCACAGAGCCTGCCAGTAATTATTCTCTTCGGAATTGGCTTTGCTTTGCTTCTTCACAACACGCCATTTGGTCGTCGCACACTCGCAATTGGCCAGAGCCCAGAAGCAGCACGCTTCGCTGGTGTAAATGTTGTTAGACATAAGATCATTGTCTTCACATTCACTGGTTTCATGTCCGGAGTTGCTGGCGTTATCTACACATTTAGATTCTCAACTGCGCAAGCAGATAATGGAATTGGACTGGAATTATTAGTGATTTCTGCCTGTTTATTGGGTGGTGTCTCAATATTCGGTGGCATCGGAACAATCTGGGGCGTTATCGCTGGTGTGCTACTTGCAGGAAGCGTTGAATCTTGGTTAACACTTCGCGAAATTAATGCACAGTGGCGAACAATCGTTACCGGAATTTTGCTTCTCATCTCAGTTGCAGCGCCTGTCTTAATTAACAAGGCGAAGGCGGCGAAAGTGCGAGCGGAGAATAAAAGTTAAGAAAACGTTATAAATGAGACCTTGCAGGTCGGGCTGAATCCCCAATAGATTCACAGTGTTGTTCTAGGAGACGTAGCTACATTCCTAGTTCGATTAACAGAACCAAAGGTTGAGTCTGTTATAGGTAGTAAGAGAGGAACCACTTTGAAAAAAGTACTTGCAGCAATTGCAACAGGTGCACTGATCGCAACAGCGTTCGTGGCACCATCTTCAGCAGCAACAAAGCTAAAAATTGCACACATTCCTAAATTAGGAACAATCGGCTACTTCCAAGCAGCTGAGGTAGGCGTACAACGTGCATGTAAGGAACTGAAGGCTACTTGTGCATACAAGGGACCAACAGAAATCACTGCAGCAGCACAAGTTAAGGAAATCAACGCAGCAGTTCAAGGCGGATACAACGTTTTGATCATCGCAGCTAACGATAAGGATGCACTTGTTCCAGCACTAAAGGCAGCACAGAAGAAGGGTGTAACAGTTGTTACATACGATTCAGATGTTGCTCAAGCTGGTCGCTCAGTATTCGTTAACCAGGCTTCATCAGAAGGTATCGGTAACGCACTTGCAGATTCAGCAGCTGAACTAGCTGGTGGCGAAGGCGATATCGCTGTACTTTCAACAACACCAGATGCTACAAACCAGAACGTTTGGATCGAATTCATGAACAAGCGTCTTGCAGCGAAGTATCCAAAGGTGAAGGTTGTTGCTACAGCTTACGGTCTAGATAAGCCAGAAGAATCAACAACAGAAACACAAGGACTAATTCAGAAGAACCCAACAATCGAAGCAATCGTTGCTCCTACATCAGTAGGTATCGTTGCAGCTGCTAAGTACGTTTCAGGTTCAGCTTCAAAGGGCAAGGTTTTCGTAACTGGTCTAGGTCTTCCAAATGATATGAAGACATACATCAAGGACGGCTCAGGAGCTCAAGCATCTCTATGGGATGTTGAAAACTTCGGATACGTAGCAGTTCAAATTGCTAACTCAATCCGTAACAACAAGCAATCTGTAAAGGTTGGCGCAGTTATCAAGTCTGCAAAGGGCGATAAGGGCGTTAAGTCTCGTAAAGTAATCAAGGGTGCTGTAGGAAATGAAGTTCTCCTCGGACCAGCTACTGTCTTCACAAAGGACAACGTAGATAACTACAACTTCTAATTAATTTAATTAATTAAAGGTTGGGAGAGCGGTGATTTCCTCACGGAGATTGCCGCTCTCTTCTTTTAAAGAACTTCTCAGATGAAGGTAAATTAAATGGAGCGAGTCTGTTTTAGGTTGCAAGTAAAGCCTGAGCTAATGCCTGAATATATTCGGCGTCACACAGAAGTTTGGCCAGAGATGCTAGAAGCACTGCGCCAGACCGGCTGGACTAATTATTCACTTCATTTAGATGAATCAGATGGCACGTTAATTGGGTATCTTGAGACACTAGATTTAGAAGCGGCTAAGGCCGGAATGGGTAAGACTGATGTGAATGCACGTTGGCAGGCAGAAATGGGGCAATTCTTTGTTGAACTCGGTGACAAAGCCCCCGACGAAGGATTTCTAAGGTTAAAAGAAGTTTTCTATCTCGCTTAAATTTTATAAAAAATAGCTAAAACAAAAAAGGGAGCATGGACATGGCAAGTAAGAGCGAAGCAAAGGAAGTTTTAAAGCGCTTCTTTATTGAAGTCCCATCATGGGCGTATGGAAATTCTGGAACTCGTTTCAAAGTTTTCTCATCCGATGGCGTACCTCGCGATCCTTTCGAAAAGATTGCAGATGCTGCTCAAGTCCACAAGTTCACTGGCGCAGCGCCTTCAGTCGCAATGCATATTCCATGGGATCGCGTAGATGATTACAAGGCACTTGCAAAGCACGCAACTGATTTAGGTGTTCGCCTTGGAACAGTTAACTCAAATACTTTTCAAGATAATGATTATAAATATGGCTCTGTCTGTCACCCAGATGCAAAAATTCGCCAGAAGGCCGTCGACCACTTATTCGAATGCGTCGACATCATGGATCAAACTGGCGCACAAGATATAAAGCTCTGGTTCGCCGATGGCACAAACTATCCAGGTCAAGATGATCTTCGTGGTCGTCAAGAGCGTCTAGCCGAATCACTAAAGAAGTTATATGACCGCTTAGGTGCTAACCAGAGAATGCTTCTGGAATACAAATTCTTCGAACCAGCTTTCTACTCAACCGATGTTCCTGACTGGGGGACCTCATATGTTCATTGTTTAGAGCTTGGACCAAAGGCATCAGTCTGCGTTGATACCGGACACCACGCCCCAGGAACAAACATTGAATACATCGTTGCTTTCTTGCTCATGAAGAAGCGCCTCGGTGCATTCGACTTTAACTCTCGCTTCTATGCCGACGATGATCTAATTGTTGGCGCAGCAGATCCATTCCAATTATTTAGAATCATGCACGAAGTGAATCAAGGTGGCGGTTTTGCAAAAGACACCACAGTTTCATATGTGCTAGATCAATGCCATAACATCGAAGATAAGATCCCGGGCCAAATTCGTTCAATCACAAATGTGCAAGAAGCAGTTGCAAAGGCACTTCTGGTTGATGCTGCCGCACTTGCTAAGGCGCAGAAGGATTGTGATGTACTTGCCGGAAATGACATCTTGATGGATGCATACAACACCGATGTTCGTGATCTTCTTGGTGAAGTTCGCAGCGAACAAGGTCTAGATGTAGATCCAAAGGCGGCATTTGCCCGCAGTGGTTACATGGCAAAGATTGCAGCAGAACGTGTTGGCGGCGCACAGGCAGGTTGGGGCGCGTAAAAATGGCGACACCTAAACCGGTACAAGAGTTAATAAAACGAAGTAATAAATTAGGTTCAGAGCCGAGATTTACAAACTATGCCGGTGGAAACACATCGGCAAAGGGTGAACTTAAGAATCCAGCAACTGGTGAAATGGCTCCAGTGCTCTGGGTTAAGGGTTCGGGCGGAGATCTTGGAACGCTAACTGAATCCGGGCTTGCGGCACTTGATCTAGAACGCTTTAAATTACTCAACAACGTTTATCGCGGCGTTGAAAATGAAGATGAGATGGTTGCGCTCTTTGATTACTGCCGTTTTGGCATTGGTGGCGCAACTCCAAGTATTGATACTTCGATGCACGGGCTAGTTGATTATGACCATGTAGACCACTTACATCCAGACTCAATCATCGCTCTTGCAACATCTATTGATGGCGAGGCGTTAACTCGTGAATGTTTCGGAGATGAAATTCTCTGGGTCGAGTGGCGTCGTCCTGGTTTCCAACTTGGTTTGGATATGGCTGCAATCGCAACTAATAATCCAAAGGCAAAGGGTTGTGTACTTGGTGGCCACGGTTTAACCACATGGGGCAACACAAGTGAAGAGTGCGAGAAGCGCTCTATCGAAGCGATTGAAAAGGCTGAAAAGTTTATTAAGGAGAAGGGTAAGGCGGATCCATTCGGTAAGAAGGTAACAAAGTTTGCACCTCTTGATCCTGCTGCACGTAAATCTCGAGCCGCAGAACTTGCACCATATCTTCGTGGAATTGCTTCCCGTGATTCCCGAATGGTTGGTCACTTCACCGATGGCGATGTTGTTTTAGATTTCTTGCAGGGTAGCGAAATGCTACGACTTGCAGCGCTCGGAACATCATGTCCAGATCATTTCTTGCGCACCAAGGTTCGCCCAATGGTTATCGATATTGATCCAAAGGCACCGGTTGAAGAAGTTGTTGCGTTAGCAAATGAGAAGCACGAGCAATATCGCTTGGATTACGCCGCCTACTACAACAAGTTTGCGACTAAGGATTCACCTGCAATGCGTGGCGCCGATCCAGCAGTAATTTTGGTACCAGGAATTGGAATGTTCACCTTCGGAAAAGATAAGCAGACAGCGCGAGTTGCATCCGAGTTCTATATAAATGCAATCAATGTAATGCGCGGTTCTGAAGCGCTATCTAAATATTCACCAATCGATGAATCTGAAAAGTTCCGAATTGAGTATTGGGATCTTGAAGAGGCAAAGCTAAAGCGGGCACCAAAGCCAAAGCCACTTGCTGGTCGGATCGCACTAGTTACTGGCGCAGCATCCGGACTTGGAAAAGCAACCGCAACCAGACTTTCAGCAGAAGGTGCCTGTGTTGTTATCGCTGATCTAAATCTTGAAGGTGCCACCGAACTTGCAAAAGCACTTGGTGGTTCTGATAAAGCGATTGCAATTTCAATGAACGTCACAAGCGAAGAGGAGATTGCCGCAGGAATTGCTGCTGCATCCCTCGCCTTTGGTGGTGTTGATATCTTGGTAAACAACGCAGGAATTTCAATCAGTAAATCACTTGTAGAAACATCTACAAAGGATTGGGATCTCCAACATGACATCATGTCTCGAGGCTCATTTCTGGTTTCACGCGAAGGTGCCAAGGCGATGCTTGCTCAAAAAATGGGCGGGGATATCGTCTACATCTCATCTAAGAACTCCGTCTTTGCTGGTCCAAATAACATCGGTTATGGATCAACAAAGGCAGATCAAGCCCATCAGGTCCGTCTACTTGCGGCAGAACTTGGTGAATTTGGAATTCGCGTAAATGGAATTAATCCAGATGGCGTAGTTCAAGGTTCAGGAATCTTTGCATCAGGTTGGGGCGCAAATCGCGCCGCGGTATATGGTGTTGAAGAATCTAAACTTGGTGAGTTCTATGCAAAGCGCACAATCTTGAAGAAGGAAGTTCTTCCAGATCACATTGCTGC
>CANNIM010000015.1 GCA_947505195.1 Actinomycetota bacterium | reverse complement strand
AGAAGATGAGAAGAAGACACTGATTGGCGCGCCATCAATTGTTATAGCAAGTCCATTTTCGCCATCAACGGCTGTTGCATCTACAGCCGCCTTCCAGAGATGGCCATATCTTGCTTCACCCTCTTTCGAGAAACCTACAAATGCTTGATCGTATTTAGAGTTATAAACATGGCAATCACAAGCCTTCTTAATCGAATTCATTCGCATAAGTGCATAGGTGCGCGAAGCAATTACTTGGCTTTGTAGGGTTGCAGCCGGCCAAGATGAGGGTACTTCGGCAATTCCATATAAGTATTCATCGTGCAGGCGCAATAAATTTGTGGCTTCAATGCGAAACCCAAGGCCAGTTGCCTTTACCGCACGCAGCTTTATATACCCATGACTTACTAAAAATTTAGTCGTTCCGTAATTTACAGTCACAACAGAGTTGGGGTTACTCCACTTAATTATCCAGCTTCTAGCATTTCCACTAGTCGTTGAAATTAAATTATCTGCAATTGCAAAACTAAGGCTTGCACCTGTTGCAGTCACAGTGTCAATTAGGCCTTCACCTTGAATTGTGAAAGTGTCATTGACAGGAGTTGCTAATGAAAGGCTCAATACCTGGTGGGCAATATTTACGCTGATAGTTCTTGAGTCTGGGACAGGTGTTACTTGTGCATCTGGAAAGTAGTAATTAAGGATTTCAGTCGCTGTTCTTCCTTCTAGCGCCTGACCCTTAGCGCCATATTGGCTAAGTCCAACACCATGTCCATATCCAGAACCAATAAAAGTGAAAGATTTTGGTGGTATCGCACTCGCTTGCGAAGTTAAAATGAAACTAAATAGCGTTAACGCAATTACAAAACGTTTCATAGTTCTTCAGCCAGTAGCCCTTTTGGCGAAGAGAGATAACCGGCACCCCAAACCATGTGCATTGTGGCCAAAACAATTGGAAGAATTAACTTCTCGGTAAAGGACTTTCCGATAACAAGAGATCCCAGAATAATTGCTGCGATGTAAGTTGCAATTGGAATAAAAAATAGCGGTGAAATAATCAAGCCGAAGCTAAAGGAGATTGTGTTTATTGCAAGTGCAGTGGGTGGCGCTAAGTAACGATAATTGACACTCCCTTTATGGCTTCGCGATACTGCTCGCCGCCAAGTTCCATATTGGAAATACTGTTTTGCTAGCGCTTTAATTGTTGATCTTGGTCGATATGTAACAACTAAAGAGGGATCAAACCAAACCTTTCCACCGCTTTTGCGGAGTCGGAAATTTAACTCCCAATCTTGAGCACGAGTAAATCTCTCGTCATAGCCACCAACTTCTAGAAGGGCAGATTTTCTAAAAGTTCCTAGGTAAACAGTGTCAGCTGGTCCGGCCACGCCACCGGTGTGAAAACGTGATGAACCAACGCCTAATGGCGAGCGCATTGCAGTTGCTACTGCACTTTCAAATTTTGTTGTACCTACCGCAGCCATGATTCCGCCAACATTTACTGCACCGGTTTTTTCAAGAAGTGCTGCCGCCTGTGATAAATAACTTGGTGAAATTTCTGCATGTCCATCGATACGTGAAATAATTGGATATTGGGCCTTAGCGATTGCGGCATTTAATCCATTTGCAGTTCTGCCAGTTGGATTATCGACTATAACTACTCGAGAATCTTTCGCTGCAAGTGCCGATGCAATTTCCTTAGTTCGATCACTAGATGGACCGAGCGCCAAAATTACTTCAAAACCTCCCACGTAATCCTGAGCCAAAATTGCGGAAATAGTTTGAGAAAGGTGTCGCTCCTCATTGAGAATGGGCAGAACAACGGAAATCCCCGTTAATTCCTTAGAAACCTGATTCATATCTCCAACGGTAGCGTTACCTCGCACTAGTATCGGGCAAATGAAGCTTAAAGTTTCCGTAATTGGTACTGGATATTTGGGCGCTACCCACGCAGCCTGTATGTCCACACTTGGATTTGAAGTAATTGGCGTAGATATTGATGCCGCCAAGATTGCACTTTTATCATCAGGAAAAGTTCCATTCTATGAACCAGGGTTGGAAGAGTTGCTACAGCAAGAGCTTGCCTCAGGTCGACTAACTTTC
Organism: Actinomycetota bacterium; assembly: GCA_947505195.1. Classification (GTDB taxonomy): domain Bacteria; phylum Actinomycetota; class Actinomycetes; order Nanopelagicales; family Nanopelagicaceae; genus AAA044-D11. Next base: position 11,809 of record CANNIM010000015.1, on the reverse strand, counting down.
AGCACCGATTTGCGCGCAATTGCCGATGCCGATGTTCACTTTATTTGTGTTGGAACCCCACAGAGTGAGAATTCACTTGCCGCAGATCTTAAATTTGTAGATGCTGCGCTCGATGCAATCGCACCAATTTGTAAGCCTGGCTCACTAGTTGTTGGTAAATCTACAGTTCCAGTTGGGACCGCCGCACGGCTACGCGAGCGGTTGTTAAAAGTAAATCCAAAAGTTGATTTAGCCTGGAATCCAGAGTTCTTACGTGAAGGATTCGCAGTTGAAGATACCTTGAAACCAAACCGACTTGTAGTCGGAGTAGTAAATGATGCTGCCGAAGCCAAATTAAAAGAGATTTACAAAACAAACCTAGAAGCCAACACACCTTGGGTTAGAGCAGATCTACCAACATCAGAATTAGTAAAAGTTGCAGCGAATTCATTTCTTGCAACAAAGATTTCTTTCATCAATGCCATGGCTGAAGTTTGTGAAGCTGCCGGTGGCGATGTAACAGTTCTGGCTAAGGCAATTGGATATGACCCAAGAATTGGAAGCCGCTTCTTGCAAGCTGGTATTGGTTTCGGTGGCGGTTGCCTACCGAAAGATATCCGCGCATTCATGGCACGTGCTGGTGAACTTGGCGCTGATCAAGCACTTGAATTTTTACGCGAAATTGATTCGATAAATCTACGCGCCAGACAGCGCGTAATTGAATTAGTCCGAAAAGATTTGACCGATAACTTGAGTGGTAAGAAGATTGCAGTTTTGGGTGCAGCATTTAAACCTGATAGCGATGATGTTCGTGACTCCCCGGCACTTGATATTGCTGTGCAAATTGCGGCTGCTGGTGCAACTGTGACAATCCATGATCCAAAAGCAATCGAACCGGCCAAGAAACGTTTTCCTACTCTTAATTACTCAGAGAATATTGAAGAGGCGCTAAGTGGCGCAGATTTAGTTCTGCATTTAACTGAGTGGAAGGTTTATCGCGAACTTGACCCAGCGAAGATGAAATCACTTGTTGCAAGCCCAATAATTATTGATGGCCGAAATGCGTTAGATCGCGAAGCTTGGATTGCAGCAGGTTGGAAATTTAGAGCACTTGGGCGAAGCGAAATTTAAAAGCCGGTTTTTTGATTTCGGCGCGAGGTTAGATTTGCGCCCTTCTCTTTGGCTTCAACATTTATCTTGGCAAGCTCGGCGCTTACTCTCTTAGAAACTTCTTCATCGCTAATCCCAAGAATTCGCGCAGCAAGCAGAGCGGCATTCTTGGCATTTCCAATACCTACTGTTGCAACTGGGACTCCGGCTGGCATCTGAACGATTGAAAGAAGTGAATCCATTCCATCTAAATTCTTAAGTGGAACTGGGACTCCTATAACTGGAAGTGCGGTAAGTGATGCAACCATTCCGGGTAAATGTGCAGCGCCGCCGGCGCCTGCGATTATTACTTTGTAACCTTTAGCTTTTGCGCTCTGAGCAAATTCAACCATCTCGACTGGCATGCGATGCGCAGATACAACATCTGCAGAATATGAAATACCCAGCGAATCCAAAACTTTTGCTGCATCTTCCATCACTGGCCAATCTGAATCAGATCCCATGATTATTGCTACATCACTCATCAATAACTCCATTCATGTAGTCAACGGCATGGGCGACTTCTTGCTGCAATTGTAGAAGATTCTCACCGCACATAGTTACATGGCCAATCTTGCGACCAGGCTTAACTTCTTTGCCATAATGATGAAATTTGAGTCCAGGAGTTCGCGCCATCAAGTGCAGATAAGGACGATACATATCGCTCTTTTCGCCGCCCAGCACATTTCCCATTACTGCATATCTACTTCGCATTGCAGTATCGCCAAGAGGTAAATCTAAAATTGCGCGTAGATGTTGTTCGAACTGGCTAGTAAGTGAGCCTTCGATGCTCCAATGACCTGAGTTATGTGGGCGCAGTGCAAGTTCATTTATATAAAAGCTTTCACCCATTGCAAACATTTCAACAGCCATTACTCCGACCAGCGAAATTCCTGCTGCAATTTCTAAAGCGGCTGCCTGCACTTTTTCGCTTAGTGCCGCTGAAAAATCAGGAACAGGCGTAACTGTAGAAGTACAAATTCCATCGCTTTGAATCGTTAGTGTGGCCGGCCAGGTTGCCGCTTGATTATGTGGCGATCTTGCAACCATTACTGAAATTTCAAAATCAAAGTTGAGTTTCTCTTCGAGAAGAAGGGTCCCAGTTTTTTTTTGCAGTTCTAATAGCTCTTCTTCGCTATTGATGACATAAACGCCGCGACCGTCATAACCTCCGGCTGGAAGCTTGGCAATTAATGGAAAGCTTATTTCTGATTTACCGCCTTGATATTTCTGCCATTTAGGATTTGGTAGACCTAATTGCGCAACCTTCTTTCGCATCTCTAACTTATCTTGCGAAAAGGTAAAGGATTCAGATTTTGGATAAACCTTTATGCCGGCAGCTTCCACCGCTTTAATCACACTTTGCGGGACAAGTTCATGCTCAAAAGTTAAGATGTCGCAATTCTTCGCAAATGCTAAAACTGAATTCACATCTGTGTAATCACCTAAGACAAAGTGGGTTACTTGAGCAGCCGAATCATTTGGAATTGCCGCGAATACTTTGAAATCTATTCCTAAATCATTTGCTGGTACTGCCATCATTCGGGCTAGTTGGCCGGCACCGATTACACCGACTCTAGGAAAGCTCACTCGGAAAGTTTACTGTCCAGATGTATTACATCTCCAACTGTGATGATCTGGCCATTATCCAGATGAAGCGCGCCAGTGGAATCTATATCTCGGGCTTTTGCCTCAACTATCGCGCCTCCAGGAAGCTCGACCCTAACTTCTCTTCCGAGAGTTGAACTTAGCTTTCGATAATCCGAAGTCAAATCCGCACCGCTCTCCCAATCTTTGAGCGCACTCTCTAAATCTTTCAAGATTTGAACCAGTAGTAAATTTCTATCCAAACCAGTTCCAGTTTCAAGAAAGATTGATGAAGCGTGCGAGACGGGCAGTTGCTCTTCTGAGGTTGAAACATTTATGCCAACACCAACAATTACACCAGCCCCAAATTTCTCGGAGAGCAGGCCAGCAATCTTTCGATCTCTAGAGACGATGTCATTTGGCCATTTACATTTAAAGCTCTCTGATTTGGTCATTTTATTTAAAGTATTAGTGACACTTGCACCAACTAGAAGTGATAGGAAACCGAGATCACTAATTGAAATCTTCGGTTCAACATAAAAAGAAAATAAAAGTGCACTTGATTTTGCTGCAGTAAATGTGCGATCTAATCTGCCACGACCTGCAGATTGATACTCGGCAGTAATTAAATCTCCTGGTTTTGGATTACTGATGCGTAAATAATTTTGTGTTGAATCAATCTCATCAATTACTGATACCCGCCAGTAGCCACCACCTAGCGCGCCTGCAATTGCATTTGCGTTCAATAGTTCTTGCTTCACTGGCTGACTCATTTCATTTACATTTGTAGGAATTTTCTGCTGGAACTAGTAACCTACGACCGTGACTGATGATATTCGTACAACAGCCGGAAAGATTGCTGATCTTCGCAGACGTCGTTTGCAAGCTGAAACGAACGGTACGCCAGAGGCTATCGATAAGCGCCATGCGCAAGGAAAGTTTACTGCGCGCGAACGAATTGCCCGACTTGTAGATGCAGGATCTTTCGTTGAGATGGATGCCTTTTCCAGACATCGTTCATCAAATTTCGGGATGGATAAGAACCGCGTATATGGAGATGGCGTAATTACTGGGCATGCAACAGTTGATGGTCGTCCAATTGCTATCTATTCTCAAGATTTCTTAACTTATGGCGGAAGTTTGGGCGAAGTTGTCGGAGAGAAAATTGTTAAGGTTATGGAGTTCGCACTTAAGAGCGGAATTCCAATTGTTGGAATGAATGATTCTGGTGGCGCTCGAATCCAAGAGGGCGTTGCATCGCTTAGCCAATATGGCGAAATCTTTAAGCGAAATGTTCGAGCATCGGGCGTTATTCCTCAAATTTCTTTGATTCTTGGTCCAACGGCTGGTGGCGCAGTTTATTCACCTGCAATTACTGACTTTGTGATTATGGTTAATGAGACTTCTCAAATGTTTATCACTGGTCCAGATGTAATTAAGGCTGTGACTGGAGAAGAAGTTGGTATGGAAGAACTTGGTGGTGCACGTACACATAACACCAAGACTGGAAATTCGCATTACCTAGCTGATAGCGAAGATGATGCAATTGATTATGTGAAAGCCCTTCTCTCATACTTGCCAAGTAACAATATGGATGAGTCCCCTGTACTAGCCGCAACCGAAAGCAACGACATTGCTCCATCTGATCGCGCACTTGATTCGTTAATTCCAGATAATCCAAATAAGCCTTATGACATGAAAGTTCTTGTCGAAGCGATCTTGGATGAAGCAGATTTCTTAGAAGTTCATACGCTCTTTGCGCCAAATATTCTGGTGGGCTTTGGACGAATCGAAGGTCGTTCAGTTGGAATTGTCGCGAACCAGCCACAAGCACTTGCCGGAACTCTAGATATTGCTGCAAGCGAGAAAGCCGCGCGTTTTGTTCGTACATGTGATGCTTTTGGTATTCCTGTTATTACTTTGGTTGATGTTCCAGGATTCTTGCCCGGAACCGAACAAGAGTGGAACGGCATCATTCGCCGTGGTGCAAAATTGCTATATGCATATGGCGAAGCAACGGTTCCATTAATAACCGTCATCACACGCAAGGCTTATGGTGGCGCTTATATCGTCATGGGTTCAAAGCACCTTGGTGCTGATGTAAATCTTGCATGGCCAACTGCGCAAATTGCAGTTATGGGAGCCCAAGGTGCCGTAAATATCCTGCACCGTAAAGAGTTGGCCGACGCCAAAGACCCTGATTCAAAACGCAAAGAGTTAATTGAAGATTATGAAGAGACCTTGTTAAATCCATACATCGCCGCCGATCGTGGCTTCATAGATGCTGTAATCGAACCTCAAGAAACTCGTCATCAAATAATTAAAGCGCTAAATGCACTTCGCAATAAGCGAGTTGCACTTCCACCACGCAAGCATGGAAATATTCCGCTCTAATGACCTCTAAATTCACAGTATTAAATGGCACCCCAACTGAGAAAGAGTTGGCTGCTCTAGAAAAAGCACTACCAACACCTGTTGTAAAGAAGGTTGATACTGCAAATCTTTGGCGCAAATCCCAGATCCGCCAACCTTTGCCACGCAAGTGGGGGCAGAGTTTCTGATGTCTGAATCTAGAAATGTAGTTTTGGCATCTGCTTCTCCATCACGCAAACGCCTCTTGGACTCGAGCGGAGTTTCTGCAGAAGTAATCATTAGCGGTGTTGATGAAGAAGATCCAAAACTAACCGCGTTAGCGCCACGCGAAATGGTTATCGCGCTAGCAATTTTAAAGGCTCACACAGTCAAGAATTTAGTTGGTAATGAACATTTAATTATTGGCTGCGATTCGACCTTTGAATTCAATGGAAAGTCTTTTGGAAAGCCAATGACGCCAGAGCTAGCTACCGCTCGCTGCAAGGAATTGCGTGGAAATTTTGGCTATCTACATACTGGACACTGCATAATCGATACAAAGCAAGGTATTGAAATAAGTGATGTTTCAACCTCAAAAGTATTTTTCGCCGATATGACAGATGCTGAAATTGCGGGCTATGTTGCGACAGGTGAGCCACTAAATGTTGCCGGTGGTTTCACGCTAGATGGATTAAGTGCACCATTTATTTCAAGAATTGAAGGCGATCCGTCAGGAATCATTGGTCTCTCACTCCCCCTACTAAGGCGCGCTGTTAATTCACTTGGACTTTCTTGGAGCGCAATTTCTAATTCGGCGGTGAACGCATGAAAGCAGTATTAATCGCTAACCGTGGTGAAATTGCAGTACGCGTGGCTCGAGCTGCTCGTGACCACGGCATCAAATCAATTGCTATTTACTCTGATGAAGATCGAACATCACTACATGTTGCAACTGCTGATGAGGCCTATGCCCTACAAGGCTTGTCTGCAGCCGAAACTTATTTAGATCAGAATAAAATAATTGAGATTGCAAAGAAATCTGGCGCCGATGCAGTTCATCCGGGATATGGATTCCTTTCAGAGAATGCAGATTTTGCTGACCGTGTTATCGCAGCCGGCTTAATTTGGATTGGGCCACCGCCAAGCGCAATTAGATTATTGGGCGATAAAGTTTCAGCCCGAAAGATTGCGGCGAAAGTTGGTGCCCCATTAGTTGCAGGAACTACCGACCCAGTTGATACGCCTGAAGAGATCGTTGCTTTTGCTAAAGAACATGGCCTGCCAGTTGCTATCAAAGCGGCACACGGTGGTGGTGGACGTGGCCTAAAAGTTGCGCACACAATCGAGGAAATTCCAGAACTCTTTGCATCAGCAGTACGTGAGGCTATTACCGGCTTTGGCCGAGGTGAATGTTTCGTTGAACGTTACCTGGATAAGCCACGGCATGTTGAAACCCAAGTTTTGATTGATGCAAAGGGAAATGCAATTGTTGTAAGTACTCGCGACTGTTCATTGCAACGTCGCCACCAGAAGTTAGTTGAAGAAGCTCCTGCGCCATTCTTAACTAAGGCCCAGATCGATCAGCTTTATGCTTCAAGTAAGGCGATCATGAAAGAGGCCGGGTATGTAGGCGCTGGCACTTGTGAATTCTTAATTGGTTCCGATGGCACAATTTCTTTCTTGGAAGTTAACACCAGACTTCAAGTTGAGCACCCGGTAAGTGAAGAAGTAACTGGCCTAGATCTAGTTCGTGAACAATTTAGAATTGCTGATGGTCAAACTATTAATCCAGTTGACCCAATAATCCGTGGACACAGTATTGAATTTAGAATTAATGGCGAAGATCCAGGAAAAGGATTTCTTCCATCACTAGGAACAATTACTAAGTGGGAAGTTCCATCAGGTCCGGGAGTTCGAATTGATGCTGGCTTCGACCATGGCCACACAATTGGTTCACACTTTGATTCACTTCTTGCAAAGTTGATTGTTACCGGTTCAACTCGCGAGGAAGCAATTGATCGTGCCCGTCGCGCACTTCGGGAATTTGATATCGGGGGCCTCGCAACAGCGCTGCCCTTCCACCGTGCAATTGTTGAAGATCCAAATTTCACTAAAGATTTCAAGGTATATACAAGTTATATTGAGAATGAATTTAAGAATGAGATTCCACCATTTTCATTTAAGCAAGGAACGGCTGATTCAAAGGCGGCATCACAGAAAATCATCGCTGAAGTTGATGGCCACCGCTTTGAAGTCCTTCTCCATACCCCAGAACCAATTCAGAAGCGACATCGCGTTAAGAGCAATGCAATTACCGCTCTTGCAGGAGACACTCTGGAAAGCCCGATGCAGGGTACGGTCGTTAAAGTTGTTAAGGGAAATGGCGATCGAGTTGAAGTTGGCGATTTAATAGTTGTTTTAGAAGCAATGAAGATGGAGCAGCCACTAATTGCTCACAAGGCAGGAACAATTTCTAAATTGCAAGTGAGCGTTGGTCAGACCGTCGCTAGCGGTGCGACCTTATGTCTCATCGAGGACTAACTCTAAAGTGCTAGATTTGTGGCGTGAACTCGACGCTACTTACAGATAACAGCGAGGCATCGCTTAAGAAATTCCTCAAGACTTTAGCGCCTGTAGATGCAGTGGGAGCAAGTGCCCGAGTTGAAATGTTGGCCACCCGAAGCATCAAGACCTCAAGTAAGAACTGGGCGATTGATCTTGCGATTCGAATGGTGGACTTAACTACTTTAGAGGGCGCAGATACTCCTGGAAAAGTTAAGGCGCTCTGTGCAAAGGGTGTTTATCCAGACCCAACTGATTTATCAATTCCATCCGTCGGAGCAATCTGTGTCTATAACGATATGGTTAAAATCGCGAGAGAAGCTCTTGATAATGGTGGTGGCAAGAATATTCCTGTTGCTGCAGTAACAACTGCATTCCCTTCAGGTCGTGCGAGCATGGAAGTCAAGATTCAAGATACCAAAGATGCAATCGCAAATGGTGCAAGTGAGATCGATATGGTTATTGATCGTGGCGCTTTCTTAGCCGGCAATCTTGGTTTAGTTTTTGATGAGATAAAGGCTATAAAAGAGATTTGTGGCAAAGACGTTCACTTAAAAGTTATTCTGGAGACTGGCGAGCTTGTTACTTTAGATAACGTTCGCAAAGCCTCTTATCTTGCAATGCTTGCTGGTGGCGATTTTATAAAGACTAGTACCGGAAAAATTGCGCCTGCCGCAACTGCTCCTGTTGTTTATGTGATGCTCGAAGCAGTAAGAGATTTTTATAAGCTGACCGGAGTACGAATCGGCGTTAAGCCCGCAGGTGGAATCCGAAATACTAAAGATGCAATGAAACAACTTGTGTTGGTAAATGAAATAGCTGGCCCGGAGTGGCTTGATCCATCGCTATTTCGAATTGGTGCAAGTGCGCTTCTAAATGACCTGCTCATGCAGCGCATGAAGATGCGTGATGGGTATTACGCTAGTCCAAACTATGTGACGCTAGATTAAAGAGAGTGAATCAGAGATGAATAAGTTCGAATATGCCCCAGCACCGGAATCTGCTGCTCTCGTCGACATTAAGAGCCAATATGGATTATTCATGAATGGAAAGTTCATTGCCGCAAAGGCTGGCAAGACTTTCACAACCATAAATCCAGCCACTGAAGAAGTTCTCGCAAAGATTGCATATGCCGAGCTCGCCGATGTAAACCTCGCTGTAACTTCCGCTCGTAACGCCTTTACTAAAGTCTGGTCAAAGATGCCACCAGCAGAACGTGGAAAGTATTTATTTAGAATTGCCAGAATCCTGCAGGAAAGAAGCCGTGAATTCGCAGTTCTTGAAACTTTAGATAATGGAAAGCCGATTCGCGAGACCAGAGATACTGACATTCCACTAGCAGCAGCACACTTCTTCTATCACGCAGGTTGGGCCGACAAACTTTCATATGCCGGTCATGGCGCAAATCCAAAACCATATGGAGTTGCAGCACAGATAATTCCTTGGAACTTTCCCATGCTCATGCTTGCCTGGAAAATTGCGCCAGCACTTGCTACTGGAAATACTGTTGTCTTAAAGCCTGCCGAAACTACGCCACTAACTGCGCTCTTGTTTGCCGAAGTTTGCCAACAAGCCGGGCTGCCAGCAGGTGTTGTAAATATTATTACCGGTGATGGCGCTACCGGTTCACATTTAGTTAACCATCCAGATGTAGATAAGGTCGCATTTACTGGATCCACAGGTGTCGGTAAGGCGATTGCAAAAGCCATTGCTGGAACAAAGAAGAGTGCAACGCTAGAACTTGGTGGTAAAGGCGCGAATATTGTTTTTGAGGATGCTGCGATTGATGAGGCTGTTGAAGGAATCGTTAACGGAATCTTCTTTAATCAAGGTCACGTATGTTGTGCAGGATCAAGGCTTTTAATTCAAGAGAACGTTCAAGATGAGGTCTTGGAAAAGCTAAAGAATCGAATGAATTTAATTCGTATCGGAAATCCGATGGATAAAAATACTGACTTAGGTGCAATCAATAGCGCGGCTCAACTTAGTCGAATCAAAGATCTTGCAGATTCTGGTGATATCGAGGGAGCTATGCGTTGGAGTCCTAATTGCACTCTCCCCTCATCAGGCTTCTGGTATGCCCCAACAATTTTTACTGGGGTTTCGCAATCACATCGAATTGCTCGCGAAGAAATTTTCGGACCAGTTCTATCTGTTCTAACATTTCGGACTCCACAAGAAGCAATTGATAAAGCTAACAACACTCCTTATGGCTTATCTGCTGGTGTTTGGAGTGATAAAGGTTCCCGAATTCTCTGGACGGCAAAGCGGTTACGCGCCGGTGTGATTTGGGCAAATACTTTTAATAAATTTGATCCAGCAAGCCCATTCGGAGGTTACAAAGAATCTGGTTGGGGACGTGAAGGCGGAAGACATGGTCTATCCGGTTACTTGAAGGGCCAATACTAAAATGCGCATCGATGTAATGAAGACTTATAAGTTATTCATCAACGGGAGCTTTCCACGCAGTGAATCTGGTCGTGTTTATGAAGTTAAAGATGCCAAAGGAAAATTCTTAGCCAATCCATGTCTTGGTTCGAGAAAAGATCTGCGCGAATCGGTTGTGGCGGCTAGAACTGCCCACCATGGTTGGTCTAGCGCTACTGCATTTAACCGAGGGCAGGTTCTTTATCGCGTTGCCGAGATAATGCAAGGACGCAGCGACCAGTTTGTTGCTGAAATTATTGCGCAAGAGGGAGCAACACCTATTTCCGCAAAAACTCAGGTTCAGAGCGCAATCGATACTTGGGTTTGGTATGCAGGTTGGTGCGACAAAATTGATTCAATTTCAGGATCTACAAATCCAGTGTCTGGACCGTACTACAACTTCTCAATCCCAGAGAGCCTTGGTGTCGTTGCAATTTTTGCTGATGCAAAGCCTTCATTGTTAAATCTTGTTGCAAGCCTGGCCCCAATTATTGCTAGCGGTAATACCGCAATCTTGATTGCAAATGAGAAGAACCCACTATGCGCAATAACTTTGGCGGAGTGTATTTCCACAAGTGATGTGCCTGCTGGTGTTGTAAACGTTCTTACCGGAAAATTCGATCAATTTATATCTTGGGCTGGTGCCCACATGGATATTGATGGAATTGACGCTACGGGTGTTAGCAAAGGCGAACTAACCGAACTTAAAGAGCTAGGTGCCGAAAACTTGAAGCGAATTTACTCATTTAGCGAATTGCAATCAACTAAGCGAATGACCAATTTTATGGAAGTTAAAACAGTTTGGCACCCAATCGGAATCTAGGGTTTATTTAACGACCTTTATTTTCTTTGCAATAATTGCGCTCTTTGCTCGTGTAATTGCGCTCTTTGAAGCTTGATTAGCAGTTGTCGCGACAAGGTCAATTCCGCTATTTTGTAGGTTGAATGTGCGACCAAAAACACCGCTTTTCGCATCTACCTCTTCAGTAATCGAATTTCCAGAAATAGCAGCTTCAAATAGATCAATGACAGCGTTGTCATACCTTTGATTTACATAACCAATTAAATGTTTTTGTGCCGCTTTACTTGCTAAGAAATACTGATCTGGTCTTACCCCAATCAACTTAATAGCTTTCTTACCCTTACTTAATTTGGCAATTGAATTTAAAACACTTCCATCCTGTGACCAGGTAGAGAAAATCACATCTACGCCTAGATCCGAGAGCTCCGAAACATCGCTAGCCGCGCCAGAAATGAGCTCTCGTGAAAAGACTTTAATTTTTGCTAAACCATACTTTGCGCCAGCCTCAAAATTGCGAAGTATCAGGCCATTCTTTGAATTACCGCTATCGCCCAAGTAGCCGATCTTTCCGGTCTTAGAATTTAAGGCAGCCATTACGCCTGCTAAATATGCGCTTTGATCAAGGGCGTATGCCATACAACTAACATTTATAGATTCAACTCCAGAACTTCCAACAATTGCGAATTGTGATTCCGGGTATTTCTCTGACATAAAGCTCATTGCTTTATCAAAGAATGGTCCAATTCCTATCACTAAGTCGTACTTAGCCTTGACTAAGAATTCAAGACGATTCTCCCGATCAAAATCTATTCCAGTTGTTACTAATTCACGGACGTCGAAATCAGATAGACCAAATTTCTTCTTCGCTGCATCAACGCCGATAGCGGCTGCATCGTCGTAAGACCTATCACCTCGCCCACCAACTTCATAAACAATTCCAATTTTTACCTT
>CANNIM010000014.1 GCA_947505195.1 Actinomycetota bacterium | reverse complement strand
TGTGGCAAAGGGAATCAAATACCAGGTTGGCACAAGTGTTGTTAGCGCCCCAATTGGGTCCATCGATATTTTGTCGCCGAGCGCTTTACTACTTCCGGCTAAGAGTGAACCATATATAACAAGAACTATCGGAACAATAGATGCGCCGAACACTGTCCAACCAATTACCCCACGGCTAGAGACACTTCGTGGCAAATATCTTGAATAATCAGCGGCAGCGTTGACCCAACCTAAACCAATTCCTGTTACGCCGAATATAAGTGCACCAATAAATGCTTGGGAACTTCCACTTGGAATTGCTGAAATTGCGCTCCAATTAACTTGATCTACTGTTAGAACTATGTAACCGATCGTCAAAAAAATTGTCGCAATAGTTAAAACTTTTTGAAGCCGCATAATTACTTGAAATCCTAAGACGCCACCAAAAATTGTTAGCCCGGCGGCAATTGAAAATCCAAGAATGCGCGAAATGTTTGGGTCAATATTTCCAATTCGAGTAAAGACGGTTTCGGTTGCGAGAGTAGCAAGTGAAACTAAGACGGTTTCCCAACCTACGAAAATCAAATAAGAGAGTAGTCCCGGAACTATATTTCCTTTTACGCCAAATGCTGCCCGTGAGAGCGTCATTGTTGGCGCGCTTGCACGCTTGCCGGCAAGTGAACTTATTCCTACCAATGCAAATGAAGCAATAGTTCCAATAATCGCAGCAAGAGTTGCCTGCCAAAATGAAATGCCAAAGCCAAGAAAGAAAGCGCCATAAGAGAGTGCAAGAAGTGAAACATTTGCAGCAGCCCAAGGCCAGAATAAACTTCGCGCAGATCCACTTCGCTCTTTTTCAGCAATAAAGTTTGTTCCGTTCATTTCCAACATGGGGTAAAGAGTAGAGGTAAAAGATACGATTGGCGCATGTTTCAGGGTGATGAGTACCGCAGAGCTAGATTGGCAACTTCAATTGCATTCATCATCAATGGTTTTTCTGTCGGAAACTTCGTATCTAGAATTCCAGACTTCAAATCTGAACTAGATATTTCAAATGGTGTACTTGGTGGCGCATTGTTATGCGCTTCTGTTGGGGTTCTCTCGGCACTACGTCCGGCCAGTCGAAATTCTGCAAAATATGGAAGTGGTCCTGTAACGAAATATTCTGCCTTTACATTGGCACTTGCTGTTCCTTTAGTGGGATTACTTTTTAACCTTCCTTGGTTTCTCTTCTCGCTCTTTGTATACGGGGTGCTCTCATCAGTTCATGATCTATCAATGAATTCTCATGCTGCGGCAATAGAGAATAAAGTTGGTAAGCGAGTAATGAGTACCTTCCACGCCATGTGGTCTCTTGGTGGTTTGAGCGGTGGTGCTATTGGTGGCTTGGTTGCTAGTACAAATATTTCAATTCGCGCACATGCCCTAGGTGTTGGCGTTTTTATCTTTATCATCGCAATCATTACTAGGAATTGGTTCTTGCCCGCAGCGGCAGATCAACATGTATTTGAAAAACATGAGAAGCGAAAAACTCCAGGCAAGTTCGCGATTCTTGGATTACTTGGCCTTTGCGCAGCACTTGGTGAAGGCGCAGCTGCAGACTGGGGTGGAGTTCTTGCTCGCGAAACTTTCAATTCGACTCCCTTTATGTCAGCACTTCCTTACGTCTTCTTTGCATTCACTATGGTTTGTGGCAGATTATCTGGGGATTATTTAGCCCATAAATTTGGTGTAGTTAAACTTCTAACTTGGTCTGGACTTGTTTCTGGCCTTGGTCTTACTGGTGGGTTGCTAATTGGCAATATCTACGGCGTAATTCTTGGTTGGTTCTTATTTGGGATTGGGCTATCAACAGTGATTCCAATGGTGATTAGCGCGACCGGATCCCTTGCTAATGAGAAGTATTCTGGACAAGTGTCTGCCGCCGAAGGGGTCGCACTTGTCACCGGAGTCGCCTACTTTGGTTTCGTACTAGGCCCACCACTGATCGGATTCCTCTCTGATTTAATGACGCTCAGATGGGCGATGTTAGTTCCAGCGGGCTTAGCAATAATTTATGGGTTTAGTGCGAAAAAAGTATTGTCATAGTAAATTGCTTTCATGATTACACCTCAGAAACTCGCATCCAACCAATTTGATCACTTCTACAAAGGTGGTTACCGCATCGGAGCCTTACGTAATGGACCAGGCGGCCCAATGCGACCAGAAGAGTGGATTGGTTCTATGACCACACGCTTTGGTGAAAAAACTATGGGGTTATCAGTTTTATCTGATGGAAGTTATTTACGGGATTCAGTAATTGCTAATCCCGAAAAATGGCTTGGCGCAGAACATTTAAATACTTTTGGTGCCAGTACTGAATTGTTAATGAAGTTGCTTGATCCAGATCAACGACTTCCAGTTCATTACCATCCAAATCGTAAGTTTGCTAAAGATCATCTTTCGCTAAAACATGGAAAGACTGAAGCTTGGATTATTTTAGAAGCACCTGCTGGAGCAAATGTAGGTCTGGGTTTCAATACCGAGTTAAAGAAATCAGATGTTTCAAAGATGGTAGATGCAAGAGATGCTGATGGTTTGCTTGCATCACTTCAAAAATTTGATGTGAAAGCTGGAGATACAGTTTTTGTTCCTGCTGGAACACCACATGCAATCGGTGCTGGAATCTTTGTTCTTGAACTTCAGGAACCAACAGATTTATCTGCGCTCCTCGAATGGAATGATTTTGCAGTTGATGGCGCTAAAGATGGCCATCTCGGATTAGGTTTCGACACGGTTTTAGATGCACTTCGCTACACACCAATAGATAAAGAAGAGGCGAGCAAACTTGTCTTTTCAAATCGTCTATTTAGTGGCGCAGATCAATCAGTATTTACCGCTGTTGCTGATCCATATTTCCGCGCAGATTATCTCGCTGGAAAAGCAAGCAAGATTGCTGCCGGATTTAGTATTGCACTGATTCTAGAAGGTAATGGAAATATTACTTTTGAAAATCATTCAGAAATTAGCGCAGTTAAGGGCGATGCAATTCTTATTCCACATTCCGCTGGAAGTTGGACGTTAAACGGTGCAAGCGGTGTGGTTTGTCGCCCACCACTTGCTAAAGATGCTCCGCTAGCTTGGTAAATTAGTAAATTAGTAAATTAGTAGCTTAGGCAAGATTATTAGAACGAACAATATGTTCGACCATGTACTTGCGAGCACTTAGCGCCATTGGCTTGTTCTCGGTCCAAAGGTTTCGCCAAATCGCTAAGGCTAAAGATAAGTCCGGGTGAACAATTGCGGATGAGAAACTTTCGAAGGTAATAACTCCTTTGTAGTTGATCTTCGCTAGGGCGCCAAATAGTTCATCGAAGTCAACGTTTCCGCTTCCGAGTCCACCTCTGTGGCTTGCCCCAATATGTACATAACCGATGTGTTCAGCGTTGTTAATGATTGGTGATGCTAGATCTTGCTCTTCGATATTCATATGGTAAATATCAATATGAACCTTCACATTTGGCTCACCTATATCTTTAATCATCGCAACTGCTTGATCAATTGTGTTAATCAAATTAGATTCGTAACGGTTGACAGGCTCTAAACCAATTGTTATTCCCTTTGCTTGGGCCGCAATTGCGAGGCGCTTTAATGAGGCAACCGAATTAGCACGAGACTTTTCTGTAGCAGGATGTGAATACTTTCCAAGAGCGCTAAACAATACGCCTCCTAGGTAATCTCCCTCAATTGCTGCAACTACATCTAACGCAGCCATTAACTTCGCTTCACCTTTAGCAACAATTGCTGAATCTTCATTATTGATATCTGCATCAAATGAGAGGCCGAGTGAACATGCTGCTTTAATTCCAAACTCTTTAAGTGTTGCAAGTGTGTGTTCGGTATCTATAAGTGAAGGATCGAGTGCAGGAATTTCGATTAAATCGTATCCGGCATCAACAGTATTTTGAATTGCCTCACGACATTCTGCGTGGGACCAGCCACCGACCCATACAAGAGCGTGAACACCTAATTTATTTGGAAGTTGAATTGTCATGTTGCAAGTATATTAATTTGAACCATTCGCGCTAGTAGGTGATTCCTCTAAACTTTCAAGCGCATTAACCATCAATGCCGGACAAGTACCTCCAGGGGCGATTATTGGTTCGAAATGCCACCACTCATTCTCGTAAACGCGGCAAAGTCCAAATAATGAGCCATTATCTTCTAACCACTTAACAGCGCTTTGATCTCCAGGATAATTGACATCGATAGCCGTACCCCATGGATGATGTGAAATATCTTTAGGCAAAACCCATTTTGAGGCTTCCTCTTCGCTCCCGTATTTTTTTATAGCGTTAGCAAATAGCCTTTCTTGCAGAGCTAGTGATCTGTAACCAGAGGTAATTCTTATTGAAAAACCAGCTTCTTTCGCCGCAGCTTGGGCCGCTAAAAATCGAACCTCGAGAGTTGAATCCAATTTATCTGGACGAATATCTCCATGTTCAACCGGTGAATCTCCTAAAGATTCTTCCTCAATCAAACAACCTAAATTTGTGTCACTCTCTCGCAGAACCTTTGTTTCCAAATTAAAGCAGAGAATTTTTGTTGCGGGCGTTTGAACCAAAGGTGTCTCTTGAACTAAACCTATCCTGCCTAAGCCAGATACATAGAAAACTAATGAAAAATATGCAATTAGTCCAAGCATGATACGGCTCTGTTCTTTAGACATATTTCCGCGCTTTATCTGGGTAATTAGTGATTACTCCCTCGATACCTAAATCTTTGCAAAATTTCATATCACTGCTGGAATTAACAGTCCAAACAAATATCCGCTTGCCTCTGGTCTGCAATCTAGTGACCAGGTTGGGATATTTTTTTATAAGCTCGATATGCAGCGCAATGATTTGCGTAGTAGCGAAGAACGCCTGTGGGTAAAATTTCGCAACGGTACAAGCCTTATGTGATTTCTTAAATCGCCTAACTGCAAACCAAGAAAAAGACATACAGATGACTTCAATTCCAGATGCAGAAATTTCTGAACTTCTGCGCTTTAAAAGTTCTAGTACTTTCCTTTCAACTAATCCGCCAGATGCAACAGGATGCTTACTTTCAATTAACAGATCTTTCTTATTCGCAATAGCGAGCGTTAGAAGTTGGTCTAAAGAAATAGCTGCAACTAAATTCTGCATCTGGTGAAATTTACTCTTTGAAACTCTATGTTTTACGCCAGCGATTCTTGCGGTATCAGGATCGTGAAAGCAGGCAATTTCTTGGTCTTGAGTTAACCTGACATCACATTCAAAGCCTTCTGAACGATCTTCAATTGCTGCGAGATAAGCAGCTAGAGACATCTCGGGCGCCCGACCCGATGCCCCTCGATGTGCAAATACTTTCATTTACCAATTATGAATCGAATGGAATTTAGGATTCCAAATTTCTTAAATGGCGGTTTAAATAGAAATAGTAATCGCATGGGAATGGCCCATAGGCCAAAGACTCTGGTGAAAACTTGTGAGCGAGCAGAAATATCTTTTCTGGTATTTCTTAGATTTCCAGAACTGTCTGCTGGGTGCATTGCAACAGTAATTGGGAGAAAGGTTCCTTTCAATCCCAAACGGAGCGCATCTGCTATCAAGATATATTCATCTCCCAAGTAGTTTTCTGCTCCTGCGCCGAAGTTTTCATCAAATTTGATACCTAACCTTTTGAAATCCGCCACTCGGATAAACATCTCATAAGTTGCAGCTTTGGCTGAATTCCAAAGTTTAAGAGAGTGTGAATTCTTGGGATAGGGTTTTCGTAGTTCGCCTTTTTCATTGACTGCTTGCGCTAAAACTATCGAAACCTCTGGATTTGCTTCTAGAAATGCAACTACTTCATGAATACCAGATGTCTTGAACTCCAAATCATCATCGCCGAAGAGCAGGTACTTTCCCGTCGCATTGGCTATTGCCGCATTGCGACTCTTGGTTACACCAAGGCTTTTCAATTCAGTGACTAGAACTTCGGAAGGGAAAGATGGCATTTGATCTGATTTTGGATTCTGAACAATCACTAAATTAGTTACACCTGCAAGAAATTTTATATTTTGTGCTCTATCTGAAAGGGTTGAATACCCGATTGTTAATAGGTTTTCACTATTCACTATGAGTTCTGGCCCTTGCAAATCTCATTAAACCACTTGAAATATTTGAAAGACTTGAATTCTGCATTCGAAGACCAAAGAATAGGACGATGGTATTTGAAGGGCTTATTTCCCCGTTATAGCTCAGAAATATAAGAGCAGCAAAGAGCGTCAACATGGCAATTCCAGATAACAAAATACCGATCTCTCCGGATTTGATTCGGGTACCAATTTTTACCGAACTTGGAATATGTTCTTTTCGTACCTTTGCTTTAACAAATCCGCGTTGAGTTTTCATCTGCTTTCGAAAGATACGGCCCAGTATTTGGAAAATTACCATAACAACAAAGATATTAAGTAAGCCAAACTTCCAATTTAGAAATGTGAAGAAAATAATTATTACTCCCATTTGGGTAAAGATGCTTAGAAGCGTCGTTAATTCAAAGGCCAGTGACCAGCGCCAATTTTCTTTGCTCCGATGGATTTCAACATCTGAAGCTTTGAACGCGCGATCAAATACGTTGACACGATAAATTCTTTGAAAATAATGACCCGCTCTGGTGGCTCCAAAAAATACAAAGAAACCAATTATGTAGATAATTAGTTTCGAGCGAGGCATTTCACCCTCATGCAAAATTATTTGAGTAAACAGCTTTGCTACAGCAAGTTCAGATACTGAAATAAACGCAGCGATTAAAACTAGGCTTATCAAAATCAACCGATACTTCGTGGTTGGAAACAGTTGTAGCAAAGCTGATTTTAGTTGACCGAGTATTGCGCGCATATTTCAATTATTCCTTAACTTTGCCGAAGAAACGATTGCTGCGATATGGCCAATCGTGACAAATAAGGCAATCCCGAGCGCAATTTCGAGGGAGAGTGGGTATTTACCAAATATCGCAATAAACATAATGAATTCAACGGAGTGAAAAATTCTTTGGATTGGGAAAAATTTGAAGATTTTACGGGCGGTGCGAAGGGCGCCTTTTATCGGAAGGTTTGCTCCCTTTGTATCCTGGATCTTTGTTAACCCAGAGAAGGCTCGTGCAACATGAACTGCATCATTCAAACCTTTATTTACAATAACAATCCCGGCTAACAACGCCCCAAGGTAAGGATAAATCGATCCACTTATTGGGCGCTCTGGCCAGCCAGCCAGTCGTAAGCCAAAGAAAATTGGAATTAGGCCTTCAGCAGCATAGTGTCCTAATTTATCTAGGAATATGCCCATTGGTGATTTTGTATTTCGCCATCTCGCAACTTCGCCATCGCAACAATCAATAAGCATTTGAAGGTGGCTTAAAAATAAGGCGAGTGCTATTCCAACCCACCCTTGGATTAAAAGTACGGGTCCAATAGATGTAGCGACAATTACCATTAACCAAGTTACGCCATTGGCAGTAATCGGTGTTTTGAGAAATATTCTTGTCAGATAAACAGAAATTTTTCGCTGATAAAGATCGGCTATCCAATGTTCTGAAGTTGATCGGCCCGTTACTGAAACTGGCTGTGAAATCTCGCGAATTTGCGCGATGGTTGGTTTTAAAGGTCTGATTGGTTGGGATGTCATAAGTTAGGCCGCCTTGACTCGGTGGCTTTGAATCCACTGTACTGAAGAAATGACAAAGAAAAGTATTGAGAAGTAATAAACGAGTATGGTTATTGATAATCCAAAATATATCCAAACAGGAATAACTAGTAAGCGGCCAAAAATAAATCCGCCGGCTATTGCTAGCCATTTTGGCTTTCGCTCCCCTTGCAGTGCGCGATACATATTGTCGTAATGATTAAAAATAATTGCGAACACAAGTAAGAAAATCAGTGAACGATCAATATCGCTAATAATTGCAAGCTCGATAAAAATTACACCCTCAACAAGTCGCAAAATAGAAGGCTCGAGCCAATCGAAACGGTTTGTTGAATACTTATTCTTAATTGAATCTAATTGGTCATCGATAAATTCTTTATTCACTCTAAATTTTGGCCAAGTTAGCGTTTTACGGACTCGGGCTCTAAAAACTAAAGCTATCGAAATCAGCGAAAGGATAGGCATTATCGTGAAGGTAAAGGCTGCGCCTCCTATAACGGAGGAAGCACTTATAACCAGCCAGCGTTCACCAATTGGAAATTGCACCGCTTTTTTAGACCAATATTCAAAGCGCGAGCGTTTTTCGCGTTCGACAACAATGTAGCCATCAGATTTAAGATCAAAGGATATTGCCACTGGCTCTGGGGCTCTAAACTTATTTATCCGAGCGAAGTTGTAATCAGAAAGATGCCTGAAGGTTTGAAAAATCATCATTCCAATTGCAGGAATCCATAAATCTCGACCATGTTTTGCAGCGCCATATGCAAGCGCATAAAAGACCAGATATTCTTTTATTCGATCGGTAATTGCATCAAGCCAAGCGCCTAGTTGTGAGAATTGTCGGGTATACCTCGCAAGTTCGCCATCAACACAGTCGATAATGATGCTGAGTTGTAAGAGCACAGCACCCGCAAATATTGTCCAAAAAGTTCCTTTACTGAATTCATACGCCGAAAATAATCCGATTGCAAATGAAACTAAAGTCACTTGATTTGGGGTCATTTTTAATCGCACTGCAAGCCAGGTAAAAAGCTTAGAAATCTTGCGAAGGAAGAAGACGGAATAGAAACCATCATTTGCTCGATTGGCAATCTTCAACCGAAGCCTGGCATCGTTTAGCGAAGCGATCTCTCCAGCTACTCGATCTCGCTCTAATTTTTCAGTGCTTCTAGCACAAGGAGCTCCGACAACTTCGACCGAAGCCACCAAAATTGTGGCACGAACTAAGCCAACCAAAATTAAATCGATAGCTAATCCCGAATGGCTTGTCTTTGAAATATCTGTAAGTGTTTTGATGATTTCGACTCGCTGAGATTGTGAGAGTCGAATTGCGCCAAGAAAATTGTGATTACCGTATCCAACTTCATGAAATCCGGAACTCGCTCCAGTTATCCGAGAACCGCCTACGCGAGTATCGCCATCCTTTATTTTGGTCACTAAGGCTGTCGTCACACTTCGGGGATAATCGGTTAGTAACTCCATATGGGGCTTAGTTACTACTGTATTTTCATCAACCAGTAACAAATCTTGGTTCCCTGATTCGAAGGCTTTCAATACATCGTCAATCCTGGTTCCCCGATTAACTTCTAGAGTTCTAAGATTTACGGCCATAAGCGGTAATCTATCGTGCCTAACAGGGATTCTTTAGCTAAAGATGGGTTGTGAAGGTAGAGATGGCAATTCAAGTTGTAATTCTGGCAGCTGGCATGGGAACTAGATTGGGTAAACCTTGGCCCAAGCCTCTTACTGTTTTATCTGATGGCCGTTCAATCATGCAGCAACAAATGGAAAATGTTTCAAAAGTATTTGGCGATAGAGCTCGAATCACTGTTGTGGTTGGTTTTAAATTAGAAATGATTATGGAAGCACATCCAACTGCATCCTTCGTTTACAACGAAGTTTACGATCAAACTAACACTTCAAAGAGTTTATTAAGGGCGCTTCGTGCAAGCCAAGAATCTGGAGTCTTATGGCTCAATGGCGATGTTGTTTTTGATGCCAAGGTATTAGAGCGTATTTCAGATCGCATTAAATCTGAGAAATCTTTTGTTTGCGTAAATACTTCTACGACCGCGGAAGAGGAAGTTAAATACACCGTAGATGAAAAGGGTTTCATTAAAGAACTTTCAAAGACGGTTCAGAACGCTTTAGGTGAAGCTGTTGGCATTAACTTTATCTCGGCATCTGAAAAAGCAGATGTAATCAAACAGCTCGAAGCTTGTGCTGACCAAGATTACTTTGAACGTGGACTGGAATTAGCAATCGAAAAAGATGGAGTTAAACTAGAACCAGTTGATATCTCGGATCTCTTTGCAGTTGAGGTCGATTTCCAGGCAGATTTAGATCGAGCAAATGAAGGTTTGAAGTAATTACTTATTTAATCTCTTTAAACTTTCGTGGATAGCGGTTTCGACTTCGTCAATCTTGCCTTCCGAAACCTTGTGCGTGAAAGTTATAGGTTCGATTTCTGCCATATCTAATCTGGGGTTTATCGGGGTTGGATCCATAACTGGAACTCCAGCGCCAAGTGCGTAATCAGAATATTTAATACCAGTTCCGTGAACGTACTCTTCAAAACCTTTGAAGACGATTAGTGCGCAAGGAATTCCATAGCTTTGGCAGGTAATCATGACGTGCATGGCACTTGTGACAACACTGTCATATTCATTCAATTTTTCGATAAATGCAATCACATCATTTGGATGAGAAATTTGAACTGATAACTCATCAAAATTATCTGGCAATCTAACCGGTGCCTGAATATGTGTGTAATGTCGAACTAGAGCAATCCGGCCATTTGTTTTTCCGCGGCTAAAGGGCAATATTCGCGATAGAACAACTCCTGGATCACCAAAACTAGTTACTTGTGGGCCGCCAGAATCCGCTAACAATTTGGCGGTATGCGGGCCACGTACTGAAATGTAATCAGCCTTTGGATTTAGCGCATGCTTATATGAACTAACGCCAGTTCCAACAACTATTGAGTTTGATTTAACGAATCTTCCAACTGACCCAAGACTAACAATGTGGTTTCTATTAGTCCGATTTGTGAGGCTCTGGAAAATTATTTTATTTTCGGTGTAATGATTAAAAATAAAGGGAGTCAACCAATCGCCAAAGTTTCCTGGATAAGGGTTTTCCCACCAAGATAGAAATACTTCGCTCTTACTTGGTTTCGCAGAATATGAGAGGTAACTTGATGCAACTTTTATCGCTGCTTGTTCATATCTGTTTGGAAGGGCTTTTCGTTTGAAATGAGTTAGTGAGGAGTTAAACCCAGCAAGATCGCCGGTTTTCCCAGCATTGACCAATTTCGTAATAGTTTGATTATTCACATTATTATGGCTTTTACCGGTTAAATATCCCGTTATTCCAGATGCGTCAACGATTAACCGTAATTTAGTTGAAATCCCTAGCGGTAACTTCTCTTCAACGCGTTTTGCAAATCGAAGTAATTCCCGTTTTGGATTCAATAGACGCTTAGCGGTGTTTCCTTTATGTTGTTCAACAACGCCCTTAAAGTTTTCAACTTGTCCGCTCGATCCAAATCTAAAGAAGGTTTCATGACCTTCGAGTGAACCGGTACCTTTATCAACAGCGCAATTAGATGGAATTATTTGGAAAGTCATATTCCCAGATGTAGCTCGCCATGCCTCTTCGAAGAAATAGTCATCGGTCGCGCGAACAGTCGCAAGCTCTTCAAACTCTGCCGCCGCACTAATCATCTTGCGCGCTTGGTCTGTGTTATTTATTCCCCAGAAACAAGGTTCCCAAAATCGGCCTCGGTTTTGATAACCAATCTTTGTTGGAGTACTAAATCCTCGTTGAAATCCGATCAAGTCTGCCGTGGAATTTAAAATGAAATCAGGTATGGAAAATAGTTCGCAATCAACATCAATCCAGAATACTTTTTTATCTGGGTTCTTTGCACAAACTTCTGCAATAAATCCGACTTTCCTGCGGCATATGGCTGCCCAATCTTCGCCCTCTTTTTTTGTTATTTCGCGGAGGTCATATTGAATTCCCAACTCCTCCAAATTGGATTTGAGTCGAGCCCCATGCGCTTTGTAATAATCATCGCTGGTGAAAAAAGAGCAGACAATTGCGTTGGTGATGCGTATTTCTAGCTTCTCGTGGGCCTTTATCTTGGGTTGAAACTGACTTTCAAGGTCGGCAATAACTTCCTTGCCTTGAAAATCCAGTGTGCTCATATGAGCAAGTTAGAGAGTTCTTCTTAACCAAGGCCAAGCGGATAGGAAATTAAAGAAAGACTGAAGGTGAACTTTTGGTGACGAGAAAATCGAGAGTTATTTGCGCAGAAATCTCTTTAAATCTCGTTTAGTCATCTTCCAAAGAATTCTTGCCACATACTTAGTCGGAAGTTTTTCAACAACGCGAAGATCCATTGCCACTAGAGCTTTTGCGGCTAGCTCAACTGGAATCATTGTTACTTCTGGATTTTCACCAATAGGGATCTCCGCGTTTTCAAACGCATCAATGTCCCCAATGATTTTGATTCCTAGCCCTTTAATCTCTGCAACGTTCGCACTTGAGACTTTCTTAGCAACGTCTACGGCCCACTGTGGTGTCAATAATCTCGCTGCATCAATTGGCGGCGTGACCTTATTCGTTAAGTATTTTATAGAACCGTTACGGATGAAGGTCTCATAATCATGCCAACTACGTTTCTTTGAAAATTTCTTATTTATTGTATTAAGTAAAGTAATTTCATCTAGAGAAAGAGAACGATTGCTATCTTGATCGGTTTGTGGAGTTAAGAAGCCTGGCTTCAACCCTAGGAGTAGGTTGAATTGTTCATACATAAACTCTGGTTTCTTCTCATCCACCACAAGCAAGACCACATTCTCTTTACCAAAGTGCTTTATCCACTTTGCTAAGACTTCGCTATGCATGTGACGAACCCAGAATGATGGAGTGATGGTCGAAACTCCAGGTTCATCCAAGATTGAATGCAGCCATTTTTCGTAGCCACTCTTTATGCCAATTTTAAGATGTTGTTGATATGCCGAAGGAATAATCTTTAAAAGAGGGCGCAGTGTGAAATAAATCGTTACATCAGAATTTCCAAGATCTCTCTTAAATTTTATTATCTGCTCTTCAGTTAATTCACATAAGAACTCTGAACTAATCAGGGCTGTTGATTTAGCTCTCTTTACCTGCTTTAAGAAATGGCGCCATTTCTTATCTGTTGCAGTAATTCCACCGCGATCTTCCCAACCCCAAGTCTTTCCCATTAGGGAATAAACGGCTTTATGGTGCGCTTTTCCGCCAACGTGCGGATAAGTAATTCCTGCGCTCTCCAAAGCTTTTGTGGCGGCGAAGAAACTAGATTGAATCGCGGTCGTGCCAGTTTTATGGAAACCAGCATGCACAATTATTTTTTTAGCCACGGCTGAAACTTTACCTGTTGAACTTAACTCAAAGCCGTTAGTTCTCGGCAAATTTTGCTAAAAATATCACTCCTGGGGTCAATCAGTTCAAAGTGCCCAATATTTTCTAGTTCGAGCAGATCCGTTGAATTAGTATCCATTTTCGAGACGTAATCTCTAGAAAATTGAACAGGTACCCGGATATCACTGCTTCCATGAATTACATGAACCTTCATTTTTAACAGTGGTAATTCCATTGGATTCAAGTCCGGGCGTAGCTTTGCTGGAGCACCCAAAAAATCTGAGACCGAACCTTCATCTAAATCCATCTCTTCAGATTTAATCAAATCAGTCACTGGAGCGAGAGCAATTACACCGAGCACGGCGAATTTACCCGCAGCCAATA
Organism: Actinomycetota bacterium; assembly: GCA_947505195.1. Taxonomy (GTDB): domain Bacteria; phylum Actinomycetota; class Actinomycetes; order Nanopelagicales; family Nanopelagicaceae; genus AAA044-D11. The sequence goes on along the minus strand of CANNIM010000014.1, from coordinate 732 downwards.
GCGCGAGGTGTCCACCAGCCGAATGCCCTAACAAAATAGTGGCACCGAAATCTTCACTTAATTTTTCAATTGCACTATGAACATCCTGAAGAGTTGCATCTGGGTTACCAATAATTCTCCGGTATTCAATCAACGCAACCGGCCAGCCAGAATCCGCTAGTGCTTTTGCAAGCGGTGATAAATGTTTACGATCAAATTCCGAGCGCCAAAAACCACCATGTACCAATGCAATTAATGGTTTCGATGTTTTTTCTGGCAGGTAAAAATCAATTACTTGGTCGCTAGCATTTCCATATGAGACGCTACTTGTTGGCTGAACTGCTTCTAAATCAAAAACTGATCGATCTTCAACTTCCATCAGTTAAATCAAGTCCATAACTGTTATTTTCTCACCATTAACAAATTCGGCAGCGATTTTCTGCCAAGCCTTACTTGCGCCATTGACCATGTGAGCATCCCATAGCTCGCGATTAGTCCAAACTTCCCAGACGCAAACCTGATTTTCGTTCTTTGTATCAAGCAGTATTTCTAAAGTTTCGCAGCCCTCTTCAGTGCGGATATGGGCGCCATGTTTTCTAATGTGTTCCGCGAATGCGCTTCGCATGCCTGGCTTAACATCAATCTCAACGAATAAATAAACTTTGCTCACAACGCTCCTTATGTTGATGGAATTATGAGTTTAATCTGGTGCGCTTGAAGGGATTCGAACCCCTAACCTTCTGATCCGTAGGT
>CANNIM010000013.1 GCA_947505195.1 Actinomycetota bacterium | reverse complement strand
TTTACATAATTTAAATTCTTAGCTTTGGCTGCTGCTTCTAATGGATTTGCTGAAGCGTGATCAATAAGCGCTTCATGGTCTGGATGTCTAAAGTCTGCACTGTCATCCAAAGTTACTTTGCCATCTAGTGCAACAACTTTTCCATCACTGGTTTTTACAAGTGGATTAATCTCCATGAGGGTTGCATCTTCGGCCACAAACGCTGCCCATAACTTGAGCAATACATCTATTACTTGATCAACAACATCGGCTGGGAATTGCCCAGCTAAAACTATTTCACGTGCCTTGTCTTTTGAAATTCCAACATTTGGATCAATACCAATTCTTGCTAATTTTTCTGGAGTCTTATGGGCAACTTCTTCAATCTCCATACCGCCAGCAACCGAAGCCATGACTAGGAAATTGCGATTTGCGCGGTCGAGCAAAATTGCTAAGTAGTACTCTGCTTCGATTGGTGCGGCTTGCGCAATCATTACTTTATTAACTATGTGGCCCTTGATATCCATTCCAAGAATTGCTGCAGCTTTTTCTTTTGCATCACTCGCACTTTCTGCAAGTTTCACACCACCAGCTTTGCCTCGGCCACCAACTTTTACCTGTGCTTTAACAACCACACGTCCGCCCATTGATTGTGCAGCAGATTCGGCTTCCTCAGGTGTGTACGCAACTGCACCACCTAAAACTGGAACGCCATGTGATTCGAAAAGATCTCGAGCTTGATACTCAAAGAGATCCACTAGTTACCCCATTCGTTATTAAATCTAAACACTGCGCTTGCGAATAAGCGAAATCTTAGTGCTTATTTAGAGCTTCTCTACCGGCGCATATCGCAGTAATAACCGCTTTTCTCCGAGTGAACCGAAGTTAATTGTCGCTTCGGCGCGATCACCTTCGCCGATGACAGCAATAACGCTGCCTAATCCAAATGTGTCATGTGACACACGATCTCCAACGTTCAAAACCATTGTTGAAGAAGCTTTGCGCCCTGTGGCTCTTGGGGCCGGAGTGAAATGTGATGTCTTTAAAATACTTGCTCTAGATGGCGCAGGAGCGCGTTCGTTCCATTCAATTACATCATCTGGTATTTCTGCAAGAAATCGTGATGCTGGATTATAGGTTGGTGCGCCCCATGAACTTCGATACTCAGAGCGCGAGATAAATAAACGCGTGCGCGCTCTAGTTAATCCAACGTATGCCAGGCGACGCTCCTCTTCAATCTCTTTTGGATCACCCAAAGTTCTAGAGTGCGGAAATATTCCCTCTTCCATTCCAGTTAAAAACACCGTTGGAAATTCCAAACCTTTTGCAGTGTGTAACGTCATCAGCGTAACTACGCCGCCGTGATCTTCGCCTTCAGGAATTTGATCTGAATCTGCGACTAATGAAACGTTCTCAAGAAAATCTAGAAGTGAAATCTCTTCACCTTCTTCAACTTCGCCCTCTTCATATTCAACTGCTACAGAGACTAATTCCTGTAAATTCTCTACACGTGATTCATCTTGCAAATCATCACTCTTCTCAAGTTCGTGAAGCAGACCTGATTGCTCTAATACAGCTTGCGCAATAATCGATGGGCGAGTTTTAGCTTCGACCAAGAAAGTCAGCGAAGTGATTAGGTGAACGAAGTCGTTTATTGCGGCGATGGATCGAGTTGGAATACTTGGAACTTCGGCCGCGCGATTGAGGGCGCTCCAAAATGAAATTCCAGAATCCTTAGCAAATAGATCAACGGTATCTAGTGCGCGATCACCGATTCCACGCTTTGGAGTATTAATAATTCTGCGAAGTGAAATTTCATCCTCGGAATTAACTAACACTCGAAGATAAGCCAAGAAATCTTTTACCTCTTTACGCTCGTAGAAGCGCACTCCACCAACCACTTTGTAAGGAATTGCTGAACGTAAAAAAACTTCCTCAAATACTCGAGATTGGGCATTCGTTCGATAGAAAATTGCGGTATCGCCAGGTTGTGAAAGGCTCTCTTTTCGCAGACGGCCAATCTCTGAAACTATATGGTCGGCTTCATCGTGTTCGCTTTCAGCAACGTAACCTGTAATTTTCGAACCAGATCCAGATTCGGACCAGAGATTCTTAGCTTTACGACCTTCGTTATTTGAAATAACGGCATTCGCCGCTGTCAGAATATTTTGGGTTGAGCGATAATTTTGTTCAAGGAGAAGAATTTTAGCACTTGGATAATCGGCTTCGAATTGCAGAATGTTTCGAATATTTGCGCCACGAAAAGCATAGATAGATTGATCCGCGTCACCAACTACACAGAGTTCGGCAAGTGGGATTCCCTCCCCTTCAGTACCAACAAGCTCTTTAATCAACATATATTGCGCATGATTTGTATCTTGATACTCATCGACTAAGACATGGCGAAAGCGTGATCGATATCGTTGGCGGCTCTCGGGATAGCGTTGCAAGATTTCAACAGTTCTGCCAATTAAGTCATCAAAATCCATTGCATTCGCGCTAGCTAATCGCTTTTGATAATGTGCAAAAACTTCAGCGACAATTTCATTAAATTGATTATCGGCTGATTGCACGAAATCTGCTGGACCTTGAAGCTCATTCTTAGCCTGGGAAATCAGACCGGCAACCGCTCTCGGCGCATAGCGTTTTATATCTAGATTCATATCTTTCATCACTAGCGTGATAAGTCGCAAACTATCTGATGAATCATAAATAGTAAAAGAGTTTGAGTAACCAATTTTAGATGCTTCTTGGCGCAAGATTCGAACACATGCGGAGTGAAATGTAGAGACCCACATTGCTTTTGCCCGATCGCCAACTAAGTCTGCAACGCGCTCCTTCATTTCTGCAGCCGCTTTATTTGTAAAGGTAATTGCTAGAACTTCATAAGGATTTACGCCACGTTCTCCCAGCAAATATGCGATTCGTCTTGTTAGAACTCGCGTCTTTCCAGAACCAGCACCAGCGACTACCAAAAGCGGAGAACCCTCATGAATAACAGCTGCTTGCTGTTGTGGGTTTAATCCATCGATTAGTGACTTAAATGACTTAGCTGACATAGGTCGGAGTCTAACGACTCACATAATCCATAAAGTTCTCCTAAGATTGCCTAATGCCTCCTTTAGATGATTCCGAAATTGAACGCGTCCTTGTAGTAACTGCTCACCCCGACGACCTAGATTTCGGGGCCGCAGGAACGATTGCGCAATGGACGGCGATGGGAATCGAAGTTTCATATTGCATATGTACTAATGGTGACCAAGGCGGCGAGGATCCAGATGTTCCTCGGGAAGATATGCCAAAGATTCGACAACGTGAACAGCGCGGCGCTGGAAAAGTTCTTGGTGTAACAAATATTGAATTTCTAAATCACCGCGATGGTTGGTTGGTGCCAACAATAGAATTACGTAAACAGATAGTTCGCGAAATTCGAAAGAGCAAACCACAACGAATGCTTATCCAGAGCCCAGAACGAAATTGGGATCGACTCTTTTCAAGTCATCCAGATCATATGGCTGCAGGTGAGGCGGCAATTCAGGCCGTTTATCCGGATGCTAGAAACCCATTCGCTTTTGCAGAGCTCTTAAAAGATGAAGGTCTAGAACCTTGGCGCGTACGCGAAGTCTGGGTAATGTCTCATCACACTCCAGATCACTTTGTGGATGTTACAGAAACTTTTGATAAGAAAATTGCGGCACTTCAAGCGCATGTAAGCCAGACCGCACACAATCCTGATTTAGAGAAGATGATTCGCGAATGGGGCGAGCGAAATGCAAAGCTAAATGGCTTAGCCGATGGCAGAGTTGCTGAAATATTTAGAATAGTTACTAGCGATTAATTAACGAGCACGTGCGCGTTCAATTGTAATTGCTTGGTTTGGAACGCCACCACCAGCTGGATTTGAATTATCAGATCCAAGTGCGGCTACGGCTTTCACAATATCTAACCCTTCAATTACTTTTCCCCATAACGTGTAATTTGGGCCGAGGCGTGAATTATCATCGTAAACGATAAAGAATTGGCTGCCATTTGTATTAGCCCCAGAGTTTGCCATTGCGACAGACCCTGCTGGATAAATATTTCCAGTTCCCTTAGGGAGATTCTCATCTGGAACTTGCCAGGCCGGTCCACCTGAACCTGATGCAGTTGGATCGCCACATTGGAGAACAAAAATTCCTGAATTAGTTATCCGATGACAAGGTGAATTATCGAAATAACCCTTGTTCGCTAAGTAGCTCATTGAGATGACGGTTAACGGTGCATTAACGCCATCTGCGGCAATCTGAATTTCACCGCAATTAGTCTTAAAAGTAATTGTTTTATTTACATGCGGCCTCTTGGTTGAAGGCATCGGCAACCTCATTGGTGAATGCCCAACAGCCTTAGTGTCTTTGCAGAGCGCAAGCAGCGTAGAGGTCTGGCTAATTTTCTTTGTCTTCTTATTTTTTTCAGCGCTTGCTGGTGCGGCAAGCAGAACAGAAGCGATCAACGTTGTAACAATCACAACACTAGTTGAACGTTTCATTTTAGATTACTCCCACTCAATAGTTCCGGGCGGTTTAGATGTCACATCTAGGACCACTCTATTTACTTCACGAACTTCATTTGTAATTCGAGTTGAAATCTTCTCCAATACTTCGTATGGAATCCGACTCCAATCTGCAGTCATTGCATCTTCTGATGAAACCGGCCGAAGAACTATTGGATGACCATAAGTTCGGCCATCTCCTTGCACTCCAACACTTCTTACATCAGCTAATAAAACAACTGGACACTGCCAAATTATCCGATCTAAATCTGCATTACGCAATTCAATTCGAGCAATTGCATCAGCTTTTCGCAATATTCTAAGGTTATTCTCAGTCACTTCGCCAACTATTCGAATTGCAAGACCAGGTCCTGGGAATGGTTGACGCCAAATAATTTCCTCTGGAAGTCCCATTGATAATCCGGCATATCGAACTTCATCTTTAAAAAGTGTGCGCAGTGGTTCGATTAATTTAAATTGCAGATCATCTGGCAGGCCACCAACATTATGGTGCGATTTAATATTTGCTGCACCCTCACCGCCACCCGATTCAACAACATCAGGATATAAAGTTCCTTGTACTAAGAAATCAATTGGTTCGGTTGCTGAGATCTCTCTAGCAGCTGCCTCAAAGACTCGGATAAATTCAGTACCAATTATCTTTCGCTTTGTTTCTGGATCTGTAACTCCTGCAAGTGCTTTCAAGAAGCGCTCTTTAGCATCGACAACCTTAAGAGTGACGCCGGTAGATGCAACGAAGTCACGTTCTACTTGTTCCGCTTCACCTTCGCGCAGTAATCCATGATCTACAAAGACGCAGGTGAGTTGTGAGCCAACCGCTTTCTGCACAATCGCAGCCGCAACTGCAGAGTCAACGCCACCAGATAAGCCACAAAGCACTCGACCGCTACCAACAAGAGCCTTAACTTTTTCAACTTCGGTTGTCACGATATTTTCAGAATTCCAAGTTGGTTTGCACCCGACGATTTCGATTAACCAACGACGCAAAACTTCTTGACCATTTTCCGAGTGCAGAACTTCAGGATGGAATTGCACCCCAGCAAATTTTGCATCGCCACTTTCGAAGGCAACAATTGGCGTATCGGAAGTTTGGGCCGTTGAGGTAAACCCGGTTGGCGCCTTTGTAACACTGTCGCCGTGGCTCATCCAAACACTAAATTCTTTGGGCAGGCCTTTAAGTAATTTCGAATTTGAACTATGTGAAAGAGTTGTTCGACCAAACTCTGATTTACCAGTTTGAGTTACAACTCCCCCAAGTGCCGATGCCATGACTTGGAAACCGTAACAAATTCCGAAGATTGGGATACCTGCTTCAAAAATCTTTGGATCTAGCGTTGGTGCGCCAGCTTCATAAACGCTTGATGGCCCACCAGATAAAATTATGGCAACTGGTTTTTTTGCTAACATTTTTTCAATTGGCATTGATGAGGGAACAATTTCAGAATAAACCTGTGCCTGGCGAACTCGACGAGCAATTAATTGCGCATATTGCGCCCCAAAATCAACAACTAATACCAGCTCTTGAATTTTGGTATTAGACACGATCGATAACAACCTCAACGCGCTGGAACTCTTTTAGATCTGAGTAACCAGATGTCGCCATCGCACGTCGTAGTGCACCGAATAAATTCATACTTCCATCAGCAAGGTGAGATGGACCGACAAGTATCTCTTCCAAAGTTCCGACAGTGCCAACTTGAACTCTGTCACCGCGAGGTAATTCAGTGTGATGTGCTTCAGAACCCCAGTGCCAACCTTTGCCAGGTGATTCAACTGCTTTCGCAAGTGGTGAGCCCATCATTACAGCATCGGCGCCACAAGCAATTGCTTTTGCGATGTCACCGGATTTACCAACAGAACCATCGGCGATAACGTGAACAAAACGGCCACCGGATTCATCCATGTAATCGCGGCGAGCAGATGCAACTTCGGCAACTGCAGATGCCATTGGTACCGCGATACCGAGTACCGACCGAGTTGTGTGTGCGGCGCCGCCGCCAAATCCAACAAGTACACCAGCAGCGCCAGCGCGCATTAAGTGAAGTGCGCCAGTACCGGTTGCACAGCCACCAACAATTACTGGAACATCTAATTCATAAATAAATTTCTTTAAGTTTAATGGCGCGATTTCAGTTGAAACATGTTCTGCGCTAACAGTTGTTCCGCGGATAACGAAAATATCTACACCAGCATCAATAACAGCTTTTGCATGCTCGGCTGTTCGTTGTGGTGAAAGCGCTGCAGCAACAGTTACGCCCGATGCACGAATTTGAGCGATACGTTCCTTGATAAGTTCTGGACGGATTGGCAGTGAATAAAGCTCCTGCATTCTACGAATAGCTTTTTCCTGTGGCATTGATGCAATTTCACCAAGTGGAATTCTTGGATCTTCATGCCTTGTCCAAAGTCCTTCGAGGTTTAAAACACCAAGTCCGCCAAGCTTTCCAATAGCGATTGCAGTATCTGGTGAAACAACTGAATCCATTGGAGCGGCCATCATTGGAAGTGAGAATTTATAAGCATCAATCTGCCAGTTAATTGAAACCTCTTCTGGGTCGCGAGTACGGCGGCTTGGAACTATTGCAATGTCATCAAATGAATAGCCAACGCGAGCACGTTTTCCTGGGCCAATTTCAATTTCGTTCATGGCTACTTTCCTTTTCCGGTGTAGTTAGGTGCATCTGCAACGTGCAAAACATCATGTGGGTGGCTCTCTTGGAGGCCCGCTGAGGTTATCTGAATCAGCTGGCCATTTTGCTGCAAATCAGCAATTGTCGGTGAACCCGCATAGCCCATTCCAGAGCGTAAACCGCCAACTAATTGGTGGACCATTTCCGCAACGGGTCCGCGATAAGAAACTCTTCCTTCGATACCTTCTGGAACTAATTTATCTTCGGCAAGAACATCATCTTGCATGTAACGATCCTTCGAATAAGATTTTTTATCACCGCGAGATTGCATGGCTCCGAGTGAGCCCATTCCGCGATAAGCCTTATATTTCTTGCCATCAATTTCAACAAGTTCACCAGGCGATTCATCGCAACCCGCAAGAAGTGAGCCGAGCATTACTGAATCTGCTCCGGCAACAATCGCTTTTGCGATATCACCAGAATATTGCAAACCACCATCTGCGATTAACGGAATGTCAGCTTTGACGCAAGCTTTATGGGCTTCGATGATTGCCGTAATTTGTGGAACTCCTACACCAGCAACAACTCGAGTTGTGCAAATAGATCCAGGACCAACACCAACTTTTACCGCATCTGCACCAGCATTTATTAGTGCCTGTGCGCCAGCACGTGTTGCGACATTGCCACCAATAATTTGAATGCCTGGAAATTCTTTCTTGATGCGGGCAATGGCATCTAATACTGCGCGGTGATGTCCGTGAGCGGTATCAACAACTACAACATCTACGCCGGCTTCAATTAGCGCTGATGCACGAGCAAATCCATCGTCACCAACACCTACAGCGGCACCAACTATTCCGTGGGCCTTAACTGCTTTTACATTTTTGACTTGATCTTCTATTGGTAAATTTCGGTGAATTATTCCGATGCCACCAGCTTTTGCCATTGCAATTGCCATAGGTGATTCAGTAACAGTGTCCATCGCTGAAGAAACCAGCGGAATATCTAAAGAAATCTTCCGAGTAAGTCGCGTCTTAGTATCAACTTCACTTGGTACGACATCTGAAGCATCAGGAAGCAGAAGGACGTCATCGTAAGTGAGTCCAAGCATTACGACTTTGTCGCGAGCACCTTCAAGCATTGGGCAAGTCTAGTCAATCAAAATAGGTGATTTACCAGCTATTAAAGAGCTAAGGCCTGCAAAATCTGCTCTCGGGCTTCAGCTAAGCCTTCAATTAATACCGCTTGGCTTGATAACTTTCCTTTTGTAGATTTCCAACCAGGTCCACCTAAAAGAACTTTTGGCGCTGGCCGGATTGTTGGAAGCTCTTTGACATAAGCGTGGTCTGCATTTTCACTTGATTGAGCCCAGAGGAAGATTGCTGGTGGCGCTGATTTAATTACGACTTGATTAATTGCAGTTTGTGGAGTTCTGGCACCGAGAAAAATACATTCAATTCTGGCTTCGGCCAGAACGGCCGCGAGCGCCGTAAGGGGTAGCGAATGTAATTCATTTTCAACACATGCGAGCAATACCGGCCGCGAATTCTTAGGCTTATCAATTTTCCCAAGGTTTTCACTTAAGATTTTTTTAAGTATTTCACTTAGAAAATGTTCAACTTCAATTCCATTGCCAGTACGTACCCATTCGTCTCCTACTTCATTCAGTAGCGGAGATAAGACCTCAAGCCAGGTGGCTTCAACTCCAACTTCTTCAATAGATTTCCTAATGAGTTTTTCGATTTTCAATTGGTCAAATTTCAAAGCCGAACGATGTAGCAGAGTCACTAGATCCGCTTGGTTTTCTGGTACCCGACAAATCTTTTCAATGGCCTCTTTATTTCCTTGCACATTTAGTTTTATTGCTTTTGAGGCTGCATCCTTTGGAGCTACGCCAGCGACTACGAGACGAACCATTGCCGTTAATCTGATTAAGTCAGTCGCCGAATATCTGCGATGCGTACCGACTCTGTGCTGACTTGGGCCTAAGCCATACCTGCGGTCCCAAGTTCGAAGAGTTGATGGCGCCACCCCAAGCTTTCTCGCGACTGCAGCGACCGTGAGCGAATCATTGGGATCTAAAGTCTCCAGAGCGCTCGCCATTGCGCAATTCTCCCCATTAGTTGTGAGGCGTGCCACCTGAAAACGCCTAAATTACGCAACAAAAGCCCATGGGTAGTTGAACAACCTATGGCGCGGTTGTAGTATCCGATTTGCCAGTAAAAATGTGAAAAGGGGCCCGAATGACAACTCAGGTGCAGCCAAGACCAATCGCTTCTGATTGGGAATGGCAAGAATCTGCTGCCTGTCGTGAGCTTCCTACTGAGATGTTCTTTTATACAGATGGAGAGCGTGGACCTCGCCGTAAGAATCGTGAGAATGCCGCGAAGGCTGTTTGTGCATCATGTCCAGTTTTGCAAGCATGTAGAAAACAAGCACTTACCTTGGCCGAACCATATGGAATCTGGGGCGGCTTAACTGAAGAAGATCGCCTAACAATTTTGAGTCGTAACCAGAGCGCTGATGAAGGAACTTTCTCTACCGCTTCTTAATTGCTGAATATTTTTCCTGGATTTAGAATTCCATTTGGGTCAAGAGCGCGCTTAATAGAACGCATCACATTTACTCCATCGTCTCCAACTTCCTTGACCAGATCTTCAATTTTTACAGAACCAATTCCGTGTTCACCTGTACAAGTACCACCCATATCAATAATTCGAGATGTTAATTGATGTGTTAACTTACGAACTTCTATAAAATCCTCCGGCTTCTCTGGATCGGTAACTATTGAAACATGAAAATTTCCATCAGCGACATGGCCCAAAATTGAAAACTTAAATCTTGAGGCGTTAAAGATTTCGCTTGCTACTCCAACAGCTTCGGCCAACCTAGATAATGGAACTGCCGTGTCAGTACTGACGGTTCGCATTCCAGGATTTGCTGCCATCGCTGCCCAATGTGCATTGTGTCTTGCTTGCCATAATTTTCGCCTCGCACCTTCATCGGCCGCCCATTCGAAATCACTGCCATTAAATTCCGCAGCAATCTCGGCTACCGCTTTGGCTTCTTCTTCGACACCTTGTGGAGTTCCATGGAATTCGAAGAGCAAAGTTGGCGCAACTTTTAGATTCAAGCCATCTAGGGCATTTACATTTTGGATGCAAACCTCATCTAGGAACTCACATCTGGCAATTGCTATTCCCATTCTGACGATTGCTGTTGCTGCCTGAAATCCATCAGCCAGGGTTGGAAAATTCACAATCGCAGCAGCCATTTTTTCTGGTGTGCCATTTAATTTAAGTGCAATCTCGGTAATGACTGCAAGAGTTCCTTCCGACCCAACAAGCAACCTAGTTATGTCATAACCTGCGGAAAGTTTCCGAGTTTCGCGACCTGCTTCAATAATTGTTCCATCAGCAAGTACGGCAGTCAGAGCCATGACGTTCTCTCTCATGGTTCCATAACGCACACTTGTCGTTCCTGCGGCACCTGTTGAAGCCATGCCTCCGATAGTTGCATCGGCACCTGGATCAACAGAAAAGAAGAGACCTTCACGCGATAGCCGTTCATTTAGTGCCATGCGCCGGACTCCGGCTTGGACACGAACAGTCAGATCATCTGGTCGAATATCCAAAATTTTATTCATATTAGTCAGATCTAAACTAACTCCGCCAAATAATGGAATTGCATTACCTTCTAATGATGTGCCAGCCCCGAATGGCGTAACTGGAATTCTCTCTTGATTGCAGTAGGCAAGTACTTTTGAAACTTCTTCTGTGGAACTAACCATTACCACTGCGGAAGGAAGGATTGGTGGGTGAGCCGACTCATCCATACCATGTTGCTCGAGAACAGAGTTACTTGAACTAACTCCACCAGCAACAAGGGATTTTAAGTGCTCTAATTGTTTGGGAGTGAGATTAACTCGATGAGAAACAACAGCCATTTTTAACTTCCAACAACCTTAAGAAGTTCGCTGAACACCAGATCAATCTCTTTCTTGGTTTGATCGCTCAAAGTTATGCTAACTGGGCCGCGCTGACGACTTGAAGTAAAGATTCCTTGTTTTACTAATAGGTATTTTTCAACTGCGACATAGGCATCAATGGTTGGTTGAAATGCAACTAAGTTTTTAACGCAAGCATGAATTGCAGTAGCACGCGCTAAATCGTTGGCTTCCAAAGCCTCCCAAAGCGCAATAATCGCCCAAGGAATTTCAGCACCTGGCATTGTTCCTACAAGTCCAAGTGGGTGCGTATCCAGTAGATCCAAACCACTCTGGCCCTCATAAACTTTTGCATTTCCGCCTGCAATTTCTTGTAACGCCGCCATACGTTCTTTAACTGGCTTTGCTTCTGGCTTAAATTGCACACGAGTATCGCCATACTTCTCAAGCAACTTTCCATACAACTCAAGTTCAAGTGGTTGACCCATGTAATTACTTGCATCCTGAACTATCAATGGAATTTTTACTGCCTCAATTATTGAGGTGTAGTAAGAATAGATTTCGGATGATGTCGCCGGGAATGAAGCGGGTGGAGTCGCCATTAGCGCACTTGCACCATCTGCTTCTGCAGCTTTCGCCAATTGAATTGCGATTGCAGTGCTCTCACCACCAACGCTAACGATTAGTGGCAAGCGTCCGTCAAGAATACGAAGCACAATCTGCCATTGGCTGCGACGTTCGGCCGCACTAAATCGCATCACTTCTGAAACCATCGCCAAAACTAAACCTTTGACACCGCACTTAATTAACCAATTGATTTCAGTTTCGAAAACTTTCTCATCAATTTCATCATTGCTATCCAAAGGAGTTTGGATTACAGAATAAACGCCTCTATTCAAAGTGCCACCTTTTCACTATTCAGTGTGTGAAAGAATAGCCGATAGGAAATCTTTTGTTCGAGGGTGTTTTGGATTATCAAAGAGCTGACTTGGTGGCCCTTCTTCAACAATTTTTCCTTCATCCATGAAAATTACCCGGTCAGCTACTTGTCGAACAAAGCCCATCTCGTGCGTTACCACCAACATCGTCATTCCATCATCAACTAATTTGCGCATAACGCTTAGAACTTCACCGACAATTTCGGGATCCAACGCACTGGTTGCTTCATCAAATAGCATTACCTCAGGGTTCATTGCAAGCGCACGTGCAATGGCGACGCGCTGTTGCTGACCGCCAGAAAGTTCTTCTGGGAAATGATCCATTTTTTCCGATAACCCGACCATTTCAAGTAAGTCACGGGCCTTCTGCTCTCGTTCTTTCTGGTCTTCCTTAAGAACATACTTAGGTCCCGCGATGATATTTTGAATTGCCGTTAGATGCGGAAACAAATTGAATTGTTGAAAAACCATTCCAACTTTTGTGCGTAATTGCGCAATTTTTAGCGCAGGTACAGAATGTCCGCCTTTGTTATCTACGAGTACTTCTTCACCTGCAATTGAGATTGAGCCTGAATCTGCAATCTCAAGAAAGTTTATGCAACGAGGTTAGAGGAGATGCAACCGCTTCACCGAAGCCTTCAAATCCTCCGGCTCGCACTCGAAAAACTAAGCCATCTTGGCTTCCATCCCCAATATCTAAAACCTCTGGCATGCGTACGTAGAAAAGATCCACAGACTCAATAATCATATCTATCGCCCCTTTGTGATTGGTCAGGATTATAGATTATCTATGATAACAATGGCAAGTAGTTTGCCAACTGAAAAGCTTTTAGATCTTTTTAAACGCGAGTTAAATTCCACGCCCGCACGCCGCCAACAATTCCGGCGGCATTTGGCACAATAACTACATCATCGCCAATCAGTTCTAAAACATAAGGTGTGATGCGGCGAGCATTGCCACCACCTAAATAGAGTCGATCCCAGTGAAATACTGGTCGCAAATCTGTAACCATTGCGCGAATTCGGCGAGACCAGAATGAATCACCTAGGCGGCGGCGCTCGTGCTCGCCAATCCACTCGTCATAAATAGTAGATCTACGAATCGGAGCATGTGAAAGTTCAATGTGTGGTGCAAGTTTTCCACCATCAAATACAGCGCAACCAAGTCCGGTACCAAGGGTTAAAACAACTTCAAATCCAGAGCCAGCAACAACGCCAGCGCCATGGACTTCAGCATCATTTAACATCAACGTTGGAAGCTTAAAAGTTTCTTCGACCTGACTTCTAAAATCTAAACCTTTCCAGGCATAAAAAAGCTCTGGATCAACTTTGGTGCGTGGCCCTTTTACATTTACGTAATGCGGGGTATTTACTACTACTCCGTGGCGAACCATTCCCGGGAAGCCAACAGTTATGCGATCTGCTTTAGGTAGTTTTGAGGCAATACCTTTAAAGACGTTAATTAGATCCATTGGAGTAAGTGGATATGGGGTTGGCACTGCAATAGCTGGTGCGTGCATCGTGCCATCTTCATCAAGGACTGAGGCCTTGATACTAAGTCCGCCGCAATCAATGCTCAGCGTCATAGTTGGGGAATTTGCCATGTGCTAATTAAACCAATAAATAAGGCCCCGCACTAATGAAAGTTTGGGGCCTTAAATTTAAGCGTTAATTAGTGACTAATTAATGGCCATGTCCGCCAGGTCCATGGCTATGGCCACTTCCGCCAGCTTCTTCCTTCTTATTTTCTGGAGTCTCAAATACAAGAGCTTCAGTGGTGATAAACATTGCAGCGATTGATGCCGCATTTGCAAGAGCAGAACGAGTTACCTTAACTGGATCGATTACACCGACCTTAACAAGATCTTCGTAAACTTCAGTTCCAGCATTGAAACCTTCATTTGGCTTCATTGTTCGAACTTTCGCAACAACAACATAACCCTCATGGCCCGCATTTTCAGCAATCCAGCGAAGTGGTTCATCGCAAGCTTTGCGAACTAAACGAACACCGACTGCCGTATCGCCTTCGAGTCCAAGATCTTTATCGAGAGCTGATGCTGCGTGTACTAAAGCAGCTCCACCACCAACAACGATTCCTTCTTCAACTGCTGCGCGAGTTGCAGAGATAGCATCTTCAAGACGGTGCTTCTTCTCTTTCAATTCAACTTCAGTATGTGCTCCGACTTTGATAATGCAAACGCCACCTGCGAGTTTTGCAACGCGCTCTTGTAGCTTTTCACGATCCCAGTCGGAATCAGTATTTTCAAGTTCATTACGAATCTCTTGAACTCGTGCTGCAACTTGAGC
>CANNIM010000012.1 GCA_947505195.1 Actinomycetota bacterium | reverse complement strand
CATGGGGCCGGAGTACACCGCCCTTCGCTCCCTCGTAGCAAAAGAAGGTTTACATACTGTCTGCCAAGAAGCTGCATGTCCGAATATTTTTGAATGTTGGGAAGATCGCGAAGCAACATTCTTGATTGGTGGCGAGAAGTGCACGCGTCGCTGCGACTTTTGCAATATCGATACCGGAAAACCAGATCCACTTGATCGCGATGAACCACGACGGGTCGCCGAATCTGTTCAAGTGATGCAACTGAAATATGCCACTATCACTGGAGTTACTCGTGATGATTTAGATGATGAAGGTGCTTGGCTATATGCCGAGACCATTAGAAAAGTTCACGAATTAAATCCAGGAACTGGCGTAGAAATGTTGGCACCAGACTTCAGCGGTAAGGCGCACTTATTGAATGAGGTTTTCGAAACTCGACCAGAAGTATTCGCCCATAATCTTGAAACCGTTCCGCGCATTTTTAAGCGAATTCGTCCCGCTTTCCGCTATGAGCGTTCGCTCGATGTAATTTCTCAGGCTCGTGCTTACGGCCTCATCACTAAATCAAATCTAATTCTTGGCATGGGCGAAACTCGCGATGAAGTTACCCAGGCACTAGTTGATCTGCACGCCGCTGGCTGCGATTTGATAACAATTACTCAATATCTGCGTCCAACTCCAAAGCACCACCCTGTTGAACGTTGGGTCAAACCGAATGAATTTGTAGAACTAAGCGCCGAAGCGCAAGCTATTGGATTTGCTGGTGTCATGAGCGGTCCCCTAGTTCGCTCCAGTTATCGCGCTGGTCGTTTATATAAGCAAGCCCAAGAAAAGCGTGCCAATATTTAATGCGCGATCTTGTCTATCCGCCAGTTGTCCTCTTCATTAAGGGAGTTTGGAAATACCTTGGACTGCAATTCAAGTTCACGGGAATCGACAATATTCCTGAAAAGGGTGGCGCAATTCTTGCGATCAACCACATCGGGTATTTAGATTTCGCAATCGCCGGAACTGCCGCTCTTCCTAAGAAACGTTTCGTGCGCTTCATGGCGAAGAAAGAGATCTTTGATCATAAATTAGCCGGTCCCTTAATGCGTGGAATGCACCATATTTGCGTAGATCGATCAAGTGGTTCAAGTTCCTTTGTTGCTGCTCTGCGCTACCTGCGTAACGGTGAAATTGTTGGAATTTTTCCAGAAGCCACAATTAGTCGAAGCTTTGAAATCAAAGAGCTGAAAACTGGCGCAGTCCGTTTGGCCATGGGTTCAGATACACCGATCATCCCAACTATCGTTTGGGGAAGCCAGAGAATTATTACTAAGAAAGTAAAGGCAGATTGGAAACGAAATAGATTCCCAATCACAGTGGCATTTGGTGAGCAGTTCATAGTTAAGAAAGGCGAAGATGTTGATGCTGCGGAAGCCGAACTTCGCCGCTTGATGAAGGAGTTATTAACTAAAGTTCAAGATGAATATCCAGATTCTCACAAGGGTCAACGTTGGGCACCTGCTCGTTTAGGCGGAACTGCACCAACCCCTGAGCAAGTTGAAATAGAATGGGCCGAGCATTTAAGAGAGAAAGCAAATAAAGAGGAGAGAGCGTAATGGCGTTATTTAAGAGAAAAGCTAAGGCCCAGACCGGTGCTGGCGAAAAGCAAGGACAGATGAAGGTTCTGAAAGATGCATTTCGACTGGTTCGCAAACATAAGCCAATCGCTTATCTTTGGGTGACGTTAGCTTTTACCGTAACTGTTTGCGCCGGGCTGATAATCGGAATCAACTTTGACCATCCAATATATTTCACGATAATTTCTATTCCACTTGCAATCCTTCTCGCCTTTTTTATCTTCACTCGTCAGGCAAATACCGCAGCCTTTCTATCTATTCAGGATCAAATGGGCGCCGGTGCATCTGTCTTGATGGCTATAAGAAAAGGTTTCACTACAACTGCTGCAGTAAATGTTTCACGCAATCAAGATATGGTGCATCGCAGCGTTGGTCGTGCAGGAATCGTTCTAGTTGGCGAAGGAAGTTCTGCCGTTCGCTCACTTATGCAAGATGAACGCCGCAAGATGGAAAGATTTATACCTGGTGTTCCATTGTCAGAAGTAATTGTTGGCGAAGGATCTGGCCAAGTTCCACTACGTAAATTGCAGAGGCACTTAAAGAAGCTTCCAAAGAAACTCTCTAAGGTTCAAGTTCGTGAAGTCCGCAATCGCCTTAAGGGCGTAGGTGGCTTGAGTATGCCGATTCCTAAAGGCCCAATGCCTATGAATCGCAATGCAAAAATTCCTAAGCGCTAATTCCGGGGAACTTTTACAACTACCGAATTTGTAATCCAGTCGTGCAGCCCTCGCCCTTCCCGGGTAAAGACGGCTGGAAGAACTAAACAAATCAGAAAAGTTCTGAGTAATATTTTTAGCGGTGGAACAATTCCGTAAGTTGTGAAATCAACAACTCGCATTCTCAATATTCTCTGGCCAGCCGAAGCTTGTTGCAAGGTAGTTAAAATAGTTACCTCAAAGAAGAAGATGGCCAAGATTGTGATCGATTTAGAATCGAAGCCAATCAAGTTGGCAGCCACCGAACACATGGCCCAATCAATAGCCAGCGCTAAGAATCTCCGACCAAGCCCGACGTATTCCATTCGCTAAGGCTAATCGCTCCCCTCAATTGAGCCCACTTTTGGTTATAGGGGGCCATAAGGGGGAAGAAGAAACATAAATGTAACAATTCGGTTAACCCTTTTTTACTTGAACCGCCTATATTTTCCCCATCAAGAACCATATTGGTGGGCTCGGCGAAGCGTCCATCCAAGAGGGCTAATCCTAAATCGGGAGAAAAATGTTTAAGAATTCTGCAGAAGTTTTTGCTTACATCAAGAAAGAGAATGTAAAGCTTGTTGATGTTCGCTTTATCGATCTTCCAGGTATCCAGCACCACTTCAACGTTCCAGTTGAATCATTTGACGAAGCGGTTTTCACTGATGGTCTAATGTTCGATGGTTCTTCAATCCGTGGTTTCCAAGCAATTCACGAATCAGATATGAAGTTGCTTCCAATTCCAGAATCAGCATTCATCGATCCATTCCGTGATGTTAAAACTTTGGTAATTCTCTTCTCAGTTCACAACCCAGTCGATGACTCACCATATTCACGTGACCCACGTGGTGTTGTTGCCAAGGCTGTTAAATACTTACAGGGAACCGGTATTGCAGATACTGCATTCTTCGCACCAGAAGCCGAGTTCTATGTATTTGATGCAATTCGTTTCAAGACTGGAATTAACGAGTCTTACCACCACATCGATTCATATGAAGGCGCATGGAACACTGGCGTTGAATACGATCCAGATGGCACACCTAACCGTGGATATCGAACACGTATCAAGGGTGGATATTTCCCAGTTTCTCCAACCGATCAATTCGCAGATCTTCGCGATCAGATGGTTATGAAACTTGGCGAGGCCGGACTGCTTGTAGAGCGTTCACACCACGAAGTTGGAACTGCAGGACAGATGGAAATTAACTATCGCTTCTCAGATATCTTGTCTGCTGGCGATGACGTAATGAAGTTTAAATACATCATTAAGAACACAGCATGGGAAGCTGGCAAGACAGCAACCTTCATGCCAAAGCCACTATTCGGTGACAATGGTTCAGGTATGCACGTTCATCAATCACTTTGGAAAGATGGCAAGCCATTGTTCTTCGGTGATGGATATGGCGATCTTTCAGATATGGCTCGTTGGTACGTCGGTGGACTTCTAAAGCATGCACCTTCGTTGCTTGCATTTACCAACCCAACAGTTAACTCATACCGTCGCTTGGTTCCAGGATACGAAGCACCAGTAAATCTTGTTTACTCTGCACGTAACCGTTCTGCGTGTATTCGTATCCCAATCACTGGGTCGAATCCAAAGGCAAAGCGCATCGAATTCCGTTGTCCAGATCCGTCATCAAACCCATACCTGGCATTCGCCGCAATGCTTATGGCCGGACTAGATGGAATCCAAAATAAGATCGAACCACCAAAGCCAGTTGATAAAGACTTGTACGAATTAGAGGGCGATGAAGCAGCCTCTATTCAGCAAGTGCCTGGATCGCTTGATGCGGTTCTAGATAACCTAGAAGCCGATCACGAGTTCTTGCTTAAGGGTGGCGTATTCACAAAGGATCTAATCGAAACTTGGATTACTTGGAAGCGCAAGGAAGAAGTGGATTACGTCCGCTTGCGTCCACATCCAGCAGAGTTCGAACTTTATTACGACCTCTAAGAAATTCCACAGAAGGGCCCTCCAAGAAATTGGGGGGCTTTTTTATTTCAAGTCGCGCAGGGCTTCACCATAAGGTATTTTTCTACTTGCAAATTATTCGCATCTAGACATATTAAGAATTTTGAGGCCCCCATGAACCAGGTTGAGACAACAACCGTTCGAACCGCATTACGCGATCGCCTAACCCGCGATGAATGGCGCCGCATGGCTCTGATGTTTGGGTTCATCGCATTTCTACATATAGCTGGTTTTGTATTGATGGGATTGGCAGTTTCTGGAGATTATGAATTAGGCGACGGAACTTTATTTGGTTGGGGCACGGCGGCTTTGGCTTATACGTTAGGAATGCGTCACGCTTTCGATGCCGACCACATCAGCGCAATTGATAACACAACTAGAAAATTAATGTCAGAAGGACAACGGCCACTTGGAGTTGGTTTCTTCTTCTCACTTGGTCACTCATCTGTGGTTGCGGCTCTTGCGCTCCTTCTTACTTTTGGAATCAAAGCTCTTGGGTCACAGCTCAAAGATGAAGATTCTGCGCTCCACCATTACACAGGCTTGATTGGCTTAACTGTTTCTGGAACTTTCTTAATGATTATCGCAATCCTGAACTTAATTATTTTGGTTTCAATCGTTAAAGTATTTTCACAGATGCGCCAAGGCCTATACAGTGAAGAAGAACTTGAAAAGCATTTAAATGCTCGCGGTCTACTTATGCGATTCTTTGGCCCAATTGCACGTCGCATTGATAAAAGTTGGAAGATGTATCCACTTGGAATTCTCTTTGGTTTAGGTTTCGACACTGCAACTGAAGTGGGCCTACTTGTTTTGGCTGGAACTTCGGTAATTGCGGGACTTCCCTGGTGGGCCGTTCTTTCCCTCCCCCTATTCTTTGCCGGCGGAATGAGCCTTCTCGACACTATCGATGGCTCTTTCATGAATTTTGCATATGGTTGGGCATTTTCTAAACCAGTCCGCAAGGTCTACTACAACATAATAATTACAGCACTTTCAGTAGGTGTTGCAATGTTTGTTGGTGGCTTAGAACTATTGCAAGTTTTATCAGGTCAATTAAACCTATCTGGTGGATTCTGGAATTACGTCAATGACTTCAGTCTTAACTCCGCTGGTTACATAATTGTTGCTTCCTTTGTAGTAGTTTGGGCGGTTGCGTTGTTGCTCTGGAAATACGGCAAAATCGAAGAGCGTTGGCACAATAAAGCCCATGCCGCACAATTATCACGCGGTGAAAATACTGACCACGTAGCCGCAGGCATAGAACTCGGCGCTATTAAAGACGGCTTTAAGATAGACGATTAGTTATATCCACTAACGCTGTGGGAGTATCGCTTAGTGATTGCCACTCAAAGCGTTGAACTCCGAGCTGGCGCAAGACTTTTAGTTAAAGATGTAGCAGTTCGAATCAACAGCGGTGATCGAATTGGATTCGTGGGCCGAAATGGTGCCGGTAAATCAACTCTCGCAAAATGCTTAGCTGGTGAAATACTCCCTGCGGGTGGTCAGATAACTCGAACTGGAACTATCGGTTATCTCCCCCAAGATCCAAGAACAGGCGATCAAGAAGAATCAGTTATAAATCGTATTCTCTCGGCACGTGGTCTAGATCAAATAGTCGTTCGAATGCGCAAAGCCGAAGAGGCAATGGCAACGGCCACGCCAGAAGAGTTGGAAGTTGCGCTCGAGCGTTATGCCCGAGTCGATAGTGAATTCAATGCAGCCGGTGGATATAGCGCATCTGCCGAAGCCGAATCAATTGCAACAAACCTTGGTTTGCCAGAGCGGCTATTTGAAGAGCCAATTCAAGTTCTTTCTGGTGGCCAGCGTCGTCGCGTCGAACTTGCCCGCCTTTTATTTAGTGGCGCCGAAACACTTCTACTCGATGAGCCAACAAACCACTTAGATGCTGAATCCATCAATTGGTTACGCGATTACCTAACAAAATACTCTGGTGGCCTTGTGGTTATTTCTCACGATGTTGCCTTGATTGAAACTGTTGTAAACAAAGTTTTCTACATCGATGCGAACCGAAATGTCATCGACGTGTACAACATGGGCTGGAAGAAATATTTATTACAACGCGAAGCTGATGAACATCGCCGTAAGAAAGAACGCGCTAATGCCGAGAAGAAGGCTGAAATCTTGCAGAAGCAAGGCGAGAAGATGCGCGCCAAAGCATCAAAGGCAACAGCTGCTCAAGGCATGTTACGTCGCGCCGAATCCCTCATCTCTAACCTTGAAGATGTTCGCAAATCAGACAAGGTCGCAAAGTTGCGCTTCCCTACCCCAGCACCTTGTGGCAAGACTCCACTGATGGCAACTGGTTTGAGTAAGTCATACGGTTCACTAGAAATCTTCACCGATGTTGATCTTGCAATTGATAGATCTTCTCGCGTTGTGATACTTGGGCTAAACGGTGCGGGTAAAACCACATTGTTAAGTATTCTTGGTGGTACAAATGAATCAGATACTGGTGAAATATTGCCTGGTCATGGTTTGAAGATTGGTTACTACACCCAAGAACACGAATCTCTGGATTTTGAACGCACTGTTCTTGAGAACATGCTCTCTGCTGGTGACAAAATCAGCGAACAACAAGCCCGCCAAACTCTTGGTTCTTTCTTATTCTCTGGCGATGATGTGCAAAAACCAGTAAAGGTTTTGAGTGGTGGCGAACGAACCAGACTTGCTCTTGCAACTTTGGTAGTCGGATCTGCAAATGTGCTTTTATTAGATGAGCCAACAAACAACTTAGATCCTGCTTCACGCGAAGAAATTCTTGCAGCATTAGGCGAATATCAAGGGGCTGTGGTTCTCGTAAGCCACGATGTCGGCGCTGTTCAAGCCCTTAAGCCAGAGCGCGTTTTATTACTTCCAGATGGCGATGAAGATTTATGGGGCAATCAGTATTTGGAACTGATCGCCCTCGAATAAATTTAAGAACAATTTAAGAGCGAAGTGCGACCGCAAAGGCACGGAAATCTTCGACAAGTAAGTCAATCTCCTTCTGGCCGTGGGCCAGTGAAATCAACCATTGTTCATCTAAGCCCGGAGGCGTGATGATTCCGCGGTTCATTGACCAGAGCCATGAAAGTTCGGCGATTGCAAAATCAGTTGCTTTGTAATCACGATAGTTACGAACGGGATCCTTCGACCAAGTTACACAGCCCTTAACTCCAAAGCCAACAGTATGAGCTGGAAGTTGGAACTCTTCGATTATTAAAGTAATTCGATCAAGTGCCTGCTTATTTAAAGCTTCAGCCTTTGCAAGTGCTTCTTCTGTACACAAGCGATCCATCGCGCGAAGTCCCGCCATTGCAAGTGGATTGCCATTGAATGTTCCGAAGTGCGCCATTGCTCCAGTCGTGATTGTGTCCATGATTTCTGCCTTGCCACCAAATGCAGCGAGTGGAAGTCCACCGCCAATTGATTTAGCGAGACAGATTAAATCTGGTTGAACACCAATGCGATGTGCTGCGCCTCGTGGACCGGCAGTTAAACCAGTTTTCACTTCATCAAAAATTAAGACAATGTTGTATTCGGTACAGAGTTCTCGAACACCAGCAAGGTAGCCAGCATCAGGTAGAACAATTCCCAAGTTCTCTAGAACTGGTTCAAGAATAAAGCAAGCAATCG
The DNA here is from genome assembly GCA_947505195.1 of Actinomycetota bacterium. Taxonomy (GTDB): domain Bacteria; phylum Actinomycetota; class Actinomycetes; order Nanopelagicales; family Nanopelagicaceae; genus AAA044-D11. The sequence goes on along the minus strand of CANNIM010000012.1, from coordinate 6,485 downwards.
ATTCGTGGTCGCGAGCAAAGATCTTCTCAAGTGCTGGAAGATTATTGAATGGAACTACGAAAACAACGCCAGCATTTATACCGTGTCCAATTACCGGAGTTGGCTCTTCTGGATCTCCTGCTTGATCTAAAGCTGGTTTAGCTGAAACTGTAAGTGGGTCAAAGCTACCGTGGTAGCCACCCTCCAACTTAACGATTGCGGATTTACCGTTGTAGGCCTTGGCGGTACGAACTGCATACATTGTCGCTTCAGTACCAGAGTTTGCAAATCTAACTTTGTCGATTTCAAAACGCTTGCATAAGCGTTCAGCGCCATCACGCGAAATAGGTGATGGAGTTACAAAGAGAGTGCCACCCTCGAGTGCAGCCTTGGTTTCTGCAATCACTTCTTCATTCAAGTGACCGGCAAGCATTGCACCGAAGCCCATTGAAAGATCAAGTAATTGACGACCATCAACATCAGTCATCCATGCACCTTTAGCTGAAACAATGCTAATTGGATATGGATCCCAGTATTGGAAGCTTGAAGTTGCGCCAAGTGGCGAAGACGATTTCGCAATAGTGTTTTCAACACCAGAGGCAAAGGTAGATTTTGAATACAACGCCCACTCAGCAGCCATCATCTCTTTAATTTTTGTCGATGAGATTGGAGTGACGATATTTGGGGTCTTACGGAAAGTCTGAGGTTCTAGAGTTCAGGTCATTTTGGAAAGAAGTACCTTTTGTTGGATGGCTCGCTAGCTATCAGCGAATCCCTTTTGGGTACGAGCTCCTTTGGTTGAGAGAAAACTTGGTAGTTTCCTTATAAAGGTGAAGGTAGCAGGGAAAGCCAGATAATGCACTAATAGGCTGACTTGATGCGTGTTGCACCCCAAGATTTTGGACAATTTTTGAAGAATTTTCAAAAGTCATGCGATATTCCAAAAGTTAAGCCATTATTTGGGTATGGCCGAAAAAAGCATGAAAATAATTCTTGCAATCCAAAATGACCCAACCGATCCCCCACATTTAGTTGGCCGTTGGCTTATGGAAATTGGTTTCGAAATAAAAATTCTTCGCGCCTATACCGGGGAAGTTGTCCCAACAAAAGTTCCAGATGATATTTGTGCGCTGCTTCCGCTAGGTGGATCTATGGGCGCGAATGATGATGAGGAATTGCCATGGTTGGCGGATGAAAAAGAATTATTAGCAGATGCTGTCGCTCGCGATATCCCAGTATTTGCAATCTGTTTGGGAGCCCAACTTCTTGCAGCCGCGTTAGGTGGCGAAGTTACTCGATCTCAAGTTGGTGAGATTGGTATTTACGAGATCAAACGTGCTTTGGAATCAGATCCAATTTTCAACTTTGGGGATACCGCGATCTCTGCACAATGGCATGAAGATAAGATTTCCAAACTTCCATCTGGTGCCGTGAATTTGGCGTCTAGTGAGCTATGTGAGAACCAAATTTTTCGAATTGGTAAAGCAACTTATGCAGTTCAGTTTCACCCAGAAGTCGATTCCGGGATAATTAAACTCTGGGAAGATGACGCTGACAACGCATTTCTAGAATCTGGGAAGAGCAGCGTCAAGGATGAGGTTCAAAAGGTTGAAGTGGAACTGCAAGAAATTTGGAAACCAATTATTCAAAACTGGGGTCGACTTATACTTCAGTAAAAATTCAACAAAAAAGGGGCCCTCAATCTGAGAGCCCCTTTTTCTAATTTCTAACTACAGGTTGCTAATCGGTCCCTTGAACCACTTCTTCACTGAAAGATGCCACCAGATCCAGAGAAGAATCAAAGCACCTCCAGTAACGATTGGAGCATAGTTAACCGCAGTCCAGTTGAAGTCCTTTGCGCCAGGAACTCCTAGTGGTGAGAACGGCATAATGAAATAGACCGAAATAATTGCAATTTCAGCAACTGCAACTGTGTTCATCCACTTGTACTTAGAACCATTGTTCCAAGCTCCGACCTTAAATTTATCTCCAGCTTTTAGACGAAGATAAATTGGAATCATGAATGATAAGTAAAGACTGATTACGCAGACTGAAACAACAGCATAGAAAGCAGTTGGAACGCCAGCTGAGCTCTTGTAGAGAGCAGGAAGTGTAAGAACAACACCACCGGTAGCTGAGATTAGTACTGCGTTAACTGGAACTCCAGCCTTATTTACTTTCTTCCAGTTCTTATGTCCTGGTACTGCGCCATCTCGAGAGAAGGCGAAGAGCATGCGAGAACATGAAGTCAAGCAAGCAGTTACGCAGAAGATCTGACCGGCTGTTGTAATTACCATAACCAGCTTGAACAAAGCGCCACCACCGAGTGAACTGTAGAGAAGTGCGATGACAGAACCGATTCCGAATGGATTTACTTCAGGATCAGCTGAGTTGATCATGTCAGAATTTGTTGCAGCAAATAGGAATGCAAGCAGCAGGATATATCCACCGATTGCTGAGTAGAAGATTGACTTCCAGATTCCCTTTGCTGAAGCAATATGAGCACCTTGGGTTTCTTCAGAAAGGTGAGCGGATGCATCAAAGCCAGTAATTGTGTACTGGGTTAATAAGAAGCCAAGTGGCAGAACATATAGCCAGTAACTTCCACCTGCGAAGCCTGAGTTATTGATTTTTTCAGTAAAGACCCAGCTTGCAGATTGGTGAGCATCTGGTGCTACAACCAAAATAATAACGATCAGAGCGGCGCCAAATACATGCCACCAAACTGAAATGTTATTTATAACAGCCAAAAGATGGCTGCTAAATATATTGATCAGAGTTACAAGGGCAATAACAATTACGAATAGTGCGAATTGTTGCTTGATAAAATCGCCACCCATAAATGAAGTCGCATAACCATCAAAGAAAGCACCTAGAACAATGTTTAGGAATGAGGTTAAGCCGTATCCCACTGAAGCGGTTACTGAAACTAGACCAATTAGATTTAGCCAACCGGTATAAAACCCAGCCTTGGGACCGCCAAGTTTGGAAGCCCACCAATAAATTCCACCAGAGGTTGGAAATGCTGAGGCGAGTTCGGACATACAAAGACCAATAATTAAAATGAAGGCTGAAATTAGCGGCCAACCAAGGGAAATTGCTACGGGACCACCATTGTTCCAAGCCTGTGCAAAGGTCGTAAAGCAACCTGCCAAGATCGAAATAATTGAGAAGGAAATTGCAAAGTTCGAGAAACTTGACCAAGAACGATTTAGCTCTTGTTTGTATCCGAGGTCGGCTAAGCGACGCTCATCATCTGCGTGTGTATTTGACATTGAATCTATTCCACCCTTCTAGAAGTTAAAGAGAGTGTGCCCTGCGTCTCACCAAATTGGAAGTGTATTCACGAGGTTTTCAGCGAGAAATTTCACCAATTTTTGGGTCGTTGTGTCTACGGAAACGCCCTAGTAACCTCCCACACAGGTAATTCTGGATTCTGGCCAAAGGGGAGCAAGCGCGTGAAATTAACCGTTGAGCAACTTCGTAAAGATGTCGAAAGCGGCAAGATCGACACCGTTGTAGTTGGCGCTACCGATATGCAAGGCCGACTCCAAGGCAAGCGAATTCATGCCAAGTTCTTTCTAAATGACACCCTCGCAAATGGAACCGAAGGCTGTAATTATTTACTGGCATCAGATATCGAGATGAACACAATCCAAGGTTATGACATCTCATCTTGGGATACTGGGTATGCCGATATGGCGATGCTTCCGGATTTGAATACTTTGCGCCCAATGCCATGGCATGAAGGAACCGTTATGTTGATTGCAGATTTCACAGATCATCACAAACACGGAATCTCGGTTTCGCCGCGGACAATATTGAAGACCCAGTTAGAGCGCTTAGATAAAGCAGGCATGGTCGCGATGTGCGGAACTGAACTTGAGTTCATAGTTTTCAAAGAAACTTTTGAAGAGGCCTGGGATAAGGGATACAAAAACTTAACTCCGGCCAACCAATACAACGTTGACTATTCCCTTCTTGGCACTGGCCGCGTAGAAAAATTATTGCGCGAAATTAGAAACAATATGGATGAAGCCGGTTTGATTGTTGAATCAGCAAAAGGTGAGTGTAACTTCGGACAGCATGAAATCGCCTTCCGATATGAGGATGCACTTTCAACTTGCGACAATCACGTCATCTACAAGATGGGCGCGAAAGAGATTGCAGCAAAGCATGGATGTTCACTTACCTTTATGGCGAAGTTCAATGAGAAAGAGGGTAGCTCTTGCCATATTCATCTCTCGTTTCGCGATAAGAAGGGTGGCGCAGTTCTTGCTGGAGATGCTGGAGATGGCATGTCTAAGCAGGGCCGTTCATACTTAGCTGGGCTGCAGAAACATATGAGCGAGCTATCGCTTTTATTTGCACCAAATATAAATTCATATAAGCGATACCAAGCTGGAACCTTTGCGCCAACTGCTATCAAATGGGGCCGAGATAATAGAACTTGTGCACTTCGCTTAGTGGGCGAAGGCCTCTCATTGCGCGTAGAAAACCGGGTTCCAGGTGGTGATGTAAACCCATATCTAGCAGTTGCTGGGATGGTTGCTGCTGGTCTTGATGGCATTGAAAATAATTTGGAGCTAGAGCCAATTTTCACTGGAAATGCTTATGCCCTTGAAACAAATCGCGTACCAACTTCACTTAAAGAAGCCCGTGATTTGTGGGCGAACAGCAAATGGGTCACAGAAACATTTGGCGCAGATGTTCAGAAGCATTACACGCATATGGCAGATACTGAATTAGATGCCTATTCACGAGCCGTAACAGATTGGGAGCGTTTCCGTAGTTTCGAGCGGATGTAAATCAATGAGCAAATTCACCATAATAAATCCGACGACCGAGAAACCAGTTAAAGATATTGAACTCGCAGATCTTGCGGCAACTGACTTAGTAATAGCAAAAGCCGAGAAAGCATTTCATACTTGGCGAAAAGTTAACCCGGGCGATCGCGCACGGTTATTACGCAGCTTTGCAGCAATCGTTGACTCGCATATCGAAGAGCTTGCCCAACTTGAAGTTTTAAATAGCGGTCACACAATTGGGAATGCGCGTTGGGAAGCCGGCAACGTGCGTGATGTTTTGAATTATTACAGTGCTGCACCTGAACGATTATTTGGAAAACAGATTCCAGTACCAAATGGAATAGATATAACTTTCAAAGAACCCCTTGGCGTTATTGGAATTATCGTTCCCTGGAACTTCCCAATGCCGATTGCAGGATGGGGCTTTGGCCCAGCACTTGCCGCTGGAAATACCGTTGTGTTAAAACCTGCTGAGATAACTCCTATGACAGCAATTCGCCTAGGAGAACTTGCGATTATGGCTGGAATCCCAGAGGGAGTATTTAACATTATCCCTGGCAAGGGAAGCCTTGTTGGTGAAAGATTTGTAACTAATCCCCTAGTTCGGAAGATAGTTTTCACTGGGTCAACAACTGTTGGAAAAGGAATTATGCGCGGCTGCGCTGATCAGGTAAAACGTTTAACACTTGAACTTGGTGGCAAGAGTGCAAATATTATTTTCGCCGACAGCGATATCCAAAAAGCGGCAGCAAATGCACCCGGGGCGGTATTTGATAATGCCGGGCAAGACTGTTGCGCTAGATCTCGATTACTCGTGCAACGTTCGGTCTTCGATAAATTCATGGCGGAATTTGAGACAGCAGTTAAAAAATTCCGAGTTGAAGATCCCGCACTAGAAAGCGCAGAAATGGGTCCTCTGGTTTCTGCTACACAGTTAGCTCGAGTCCAGGAATATCTACCGCCAGGAACTCCCATCGCTTTCCAGGGAACAAAACCAGAAGGCCCTGGTTATTGGTTTGCGCCAACGGTCCTGCTTCCCAAAGATGCTAGTGACCGTGCATATCGCGAAGAAATTTTTGGTCCAGTAGTAAGCGTTCTGCCTTTTGAAGATGAAGCAGATGCGATTCGCATTGCAAACGATTCAGAATATGGGCTTTCAGGATCTATCTGGTCTCGCGATATTGGCAGAGCAATTCGGGTCTCAAGAGCGGTCGAAGCCGGAAACCTTTCGGTAAACTCAAACTCATCAGTTAGATATTGGACGCCATTTGGCGGGTATAAGCAATCCGGACTAGGTCGAGAATTAGGTCCAGATGCACTCGATGCATTTACTGAAGTTAAGAATGTTTTCTTTGACACTCAAGAATAACTAGGAGAATAAATGAAACGGTTACAAGATCGCGTTGCAGTAATCACTGGTGGCGCAAGTGGAATTGGATATGCGACCGCACAACGGTTCGTCGAAGAAGGCGCAAAGGTTGTCATAGTCGATCTAAATGAAGAGATCGGTAATAAAGTCGCGAAAGAGCTTGGCGCCATTTTTGTAAAGGCCAACGTAACTTCTGAAGAAGATGTCGCAAGAATGTATAAGGTTGCATTTGATGAATATGGTCGCATCGATATCGCATTTAATAATGCTGGAATTTCGCCACCAGAAGATGATTCAATTCTTACTACTGGAATCGATGCCTGGCGCTT
>CANNIM010000011.1 GCA_947505195.1 Actinomycetota bacterium | reverse complement strand
AGTTGTATCGCACAATTCCTGATGGTCCTACAACGATACGAGAGTTGGATTATTTGGGTTGTTGTCGATGCAGTTTATGTCTATCAATATTGGCACGGTAAACAATACTTAACAGCAATTCTCTATTTCATCTTTGTTTTAATCGCCATTGGCGGTTGGAAACGTTGGTTGCGTGAATCAGCAACTCGATCAAATTAAGGCCGCTCTCCCCGGTTTAATTCCCAACTGTGGAGATTGCGTCGTAATAACTATTGATGGTCCAGCCGGTTCGGGCAAGACATCACTTGCCCTTACTCTTAAACGCGAAATAGCCTCGAGTTACACCATTCATATGGATGAGCTTTACGAAGGTTGGGGCTCAACTATGACGCCAGCGCTAACTACAAAATTGGTATCGATTTTGGAGAGCGTTGATAAGGAAGAAAACGTATTTTTCACCCCATTCAACTGGTTAGAAAATAGCCCCGGTATTCCTATTTCTGTTCCAGCACCAAGATATTTGATTATCGAAGGAGTCGGTGCTGGGCAGAGCGCGATAAGAAAGTTTGTCTCCCTAGCCATTTGGATCGAAGTGCCCCAGGAAGTGGGTTTGGCTCGAGTGATTGAACGCGATGGACCAGCAGTTGCCGAATTCATGCCGGGCTTTATTGAGGCACAAACCGCACATTTTTCAAAAGAAGATACGAAGAAGAGCGCGGATTACCGCTTAAGTGGCCACCACACTGTCTAAGATTTAAGCGTGTCCGACTTAACCGGCGAAATAATTGATGATCGCTACCAACTAAAACGCGTTGTCGCTTCAGGTGGCATGGCGACTATTTATTACGCACTTGATCTTCGGTTAGATCGTCCGGTAGCCGTAAAAATCATGCACCCGCATTTAGCTAATGATGAAGATTTCGTTGCTCGATTTATCCGAGAAGCAAAGGCGGCGGCGGCGCTAGCTCATCCAAATATTGTTGCGATTCAAGATCAAGGTTGGAATGAAGGTGGTGTTCCAGCTGTCTTTATTGTTATGGAATACATCGAAGGTTTTACGCTGCGAGATGTAATAGTCGATCAAGGCGCTCTAGGAGTTACCGAAAGTTTAAGGTACTTCGCCCCAATCATTTCAGCGATGGCCGCTGCGCATAAAAATGGAATCTTGCACCGCGATATAAAGCCCGAAAATGTGTTGATTTCTAAAGATGGCAGAGTAAAGATTGCTGACTTTGGATTAGCCAAGGGCGCAGAAATTGGATCAACCCTCACCGTTGAATCAAGCGTAATTTTGGGAAGTGTGTCTTATCTATCCCCTGAGCAAGTTCAGCGCGGCGTATCAGATATGCGCAGTGATGTTTATGCCCTCGGTATCGTGCTCTTTGAAATGTTAACGGGGAAAAAGCCATTTGATGGCGAGAGCCCAATTCAAATTGCATACATGCATGTCAATGAGAATATTCCAGCACCGTCCACGCTAAATCCAAGTGTTCCTCCAGAGCTCGATGAAATAACCTTAAAGGCGACGGCAAATAACGCGGACAAACGTTACAAGGATGCCGGCGCGATGCAGGAGCAAATCCTGGCGCTACTTTCAAAGCTTGATCCTAAACGCCGCCAAATGAGTCTTGAGTTAGATATTCCTATTCCAAAAGCCAGAATCGAAAAGAAGAAACGTAGCAAGTTGGAAATATTGAAGAGTGTTACAACCCAGATTGATCTAAAGAGGGGCAATGCAATGCGCGAAAATACTAATTCGTCTAAGAAGAAGAGCACCACAAATCAGGTTCAACGAAAACGTAAAGTTTCCAGCCGGGTAAAGCGAAACCGTGCAATCGCTCTGTTCATTGTTTTTGTGATAGTTGCCGGAAGTTGGTACAAGATTTCTGGGCCGGGTAACAAAATTGTAGTTCCCTCTCTTGCTGGCATGACCCAGAAACAGGCCGCAGATGCGGTAGCCAAACTAGGACTAACTACTGATGTGACTCAAAAAGTTTTTAGTGAAGATGTCCCTATGGGGAAAGTTATTACATCTGACCCCGCAGGTGGTGGTCGAATCGCAATTGCCGGAATAGTTCACTTGATCATCTCTAAAGGCAAAGAACGGATCCAAGTACCAGATCTTGCAGGACTAACGATCGAAGATGCAACGGCCGCAATTCAGAAAGCTAACTTAAAAGTTGGCAGAGTAACTGAGAAATTTAGCGCACTCTATGAAGCTGGATTACTGATAGATGGCAGCCCTGCCAGCGGTTCAGATGTTCGCAAAGAGAGCACTGTTGATTTTGTTATAAGTAAAGGTGCTGAACAAATCGACCTAACTAACTACCAGGGCAAAACTAGTGATGAGGCCCTAAATGAATTAACCTCATCTGGATTAGTTGTGAGCAGCAAATATGAATATAGCGAAACTGTGCCGATTGGTACCGTTATTTCCCAGACCCCGAGCGATGTATCTACGGTTGGCATGGGCGAGAAAATACTTCTAACAATTTCAAAAGGTCCGTCGAAGATTTTCGTACCAAATGTTTATTCGCTCTCAAAGATGGCCGCTGCTAAAATTCTTGAAGACCTCGGTTTCAATGTCAATTTCAAATATATTGGAAAGAAGAAATCAGTTACCAATATTTCACCTAAATCGGGTACTGCGGTGGCTCCTGGATCGACTGTCACTATTACTTTGGGCTAACTTTTTCTTAAGTATGAGTTAGGGTTTGCCAATGGCCAGCCCAATTAAACTTCCAAGATTGGGAGCCCACACCCCCACTTCTGGTGGCATGGCAAAGAGATCAATTGCATATGCCCAAGAAGTTAAGGCTGAAGCGATTCAAGTGTTTGCATCTAATCCCCGAGGTTGGGCGATGCCCGATGCAAACCTAGAAGCCGATAAATTGTTTCGTGATAAAGCGTTAGAGCTAGATATTGAAACTTATGTTCATGCACCTTTCCTAATAAATTTAGGTTCACCAACAGTTGCGACATATGAGAATTCTGTAGCATCTACTGCCTATTCCCTTAAGCGCGCAAAAGAGATTGGTTCTAAAGGCGCAGTAATCCATACTGGTTCGGCCGTCGATGCTGGTCATGTTGACAAGGCTTGGAAGCAAATCAAAAAAGGGATGATGCCAGTTTTAAACAAGTTAACCGAGGAGGATCCTTGGCTCTTGCTTGAACCAACAGCCGGGCAGGGTCAATCTCTTGTTAAAAAATTGGATGATTTGCTCCATTACTTTGAAGCGCTCGAATGGCATCCAAAGGTTGGGGTCTGTTTAGATACCTGCCACGTTTTCGCCGCCGGTCATGACATTGCGAAGAAGGGTGGAATGACTGAAACTCTAGATTTACTTGTGAAACTAGTTGGTGTCGAAAGAATTCAGCTCATTCACGCAAATGACTCAATGGATGTTTGTGGTGCGCTTAAAGATCGCCATCAAAATCTTGGTGATGGTGAAATTGGCATCAAGCCATTTGAAGAGCTGCTCGCACACCCTGTTGCGCAGAACGCTCCCCTAATCCTTGAAACACCGGGAATGGAAGCGAAGCATGGCGAGGAAATTGCTCTGCTTTCTCAGATGCGGGCGAAGATTGCGTGAAAGAGAGCAAAGTATTTTCTAGCTTGATGCTCACCTTGGTAGCGGCTATTTGGGGTGGCGCTTTTGCCTCAATGAAGGGCACCCTAGAAAGACTTGATGTTAATTCGTTTCTGGCTTGGCGCTTTGCAATTGCGACGTTAGTACTTATTCTGATCAAACCATCCGTGTTGCGTAGATTCAATTTCAATTTTATTAAAAAGGGCGCACTGATTGGATTATTCCTAGGTAGCGGTTACATCTTTCAATCATTTGGCTTAACGTTAACCACAGTTTCAAATACTGGATTCATCACCGGGTTGTATGTCGTCTTCACACCCGTTGTAGCAGCTTTAATCTTGAAGAAGAACATAACTCGCATCGAATGGTTTGCTGTCTTTATGGCAACTGTGGGCCTAGCGCTTCTCTCCCTTAAAGGCTTAACTTTTGGACTCGGTGAATTCTTAGTTCTGGTGAGCGCCATATTCTTCGCACTACATATTGTGGCCCTCGGAGAATGGTCAAAAGGTTTAGACACCTATGCACTCACGGTTCTACAACTTGGAACATGTGCGCTCTTAACTTTTGGTGCAAGCTTTAAGAGTGGGTTCAGCGCTCCCCCAGATTCAGGTGTTTGGTGGTCAATTATTTACACCGCGCTATTCGCGACTGCTTTGGCATTTATTGTCCAAACATGGGCGCAATCATTTATTAAGCCATCTAGCGTTGCAGTTATTTTGGCGATGGAAGTGGTTTTTGCCGCCGCATTTGGAATTTGGTTACTTTCAGAGCCTCTAACTTTGCGAATTGCACTCGGCGGAATTCTTGTTATGGCCTCAATGTATTTAATTATTCTGCTTGATCAACGGAAAACTGAAAAGGTTTAAATCGCACCTTCGTGTTGCAGTAACCACTCTTTAACTTCAAGTCCATAACCATAATTTCCAAGCGCCCCGCCACTCTTTACAACACGATGGCATGGAACGATTGGCGCGATTAAATTTTTAGCGCATGCAGTTCCAGCGGCTCGGACCGCGTTTGGTGAACCTGCGCGATCAGCTAAATCGGAATAAGACCAAGTTTTTCCTACTGGAATTTTTCGCATTGCTTTCCAAACTTCTTGCGAAAATTCAGCACCTGATTGGCGAACCTTGATTCCCCCGAGCGCGGTCAAATCACCAGCAAAGTAGTCAGAAATTAAATCGCTAATGACCGGGATGTTTTTAACGCTCTTTACTTCGCGTTTAGCATCAGCTTGATCCATGCGGGCCAGAAGATCTTTAAAACTCCGAAATCCTGCAGCTAGCAGAATATGTTCATCGCTCACAAGGAACAACGAACCGACAGGTGTCTTATGAGTTGCTTGGAAAAGCATCCGATAAGGCTAATGCGGATTTAGTGATCGCGTAACATTTCTGCAACTAAAAATGCGAGCTCAAGGGATTGAGTGTGGTTCAAGCGAGGGTCGCAAGCGCTCTCGTAGCGGGTAGCCAAGTCTGATTCCAAGATTTGTTCGCCGCCGCCAACGCATTCTGTGACGTCATCGCCAGTTAGTTCAATATGTATGCCGCCAGGATGTGTGCCTAGGGCTTTATGGACTTCAAAGAAGCCGCGTACTTCATCAAGTACATCATCAAATTTACGAGTCTTGTAACCACTTGGGGCTTCATAAGTATTTCCGTGCATTGGATCGCAGACCCAGAGAACTTTTGCTCCCGAATCTGTAACAGCCTTAACTAACGTTGGCAGTTTTTCGCGGATAAGCGCCGCTCCCATGCGAGTAATAAAAGTTAAGCGGCCTGGTTCGTTGCTTGGGTTTAGCTTCTTAGCCATTGCCAGGGCATCTTCAACGGTGCTCTTTGGCCCCAGCTTGATACCAATTGGATTTTGAATCTTTGAAGCGAAATCCATATGTGCGCCATCAAGTTGACGAGTGCGCTCACCAATCCAGAGGAAGTGTGCAGAAACATCGTAAGGAAGATCTGTGCGTGAATCGATACGCGTAAGGGCCTTCTCGTATTCAAGAATTAACGCTTCATGCGAAGAATAGAAATCAACAGTTTTAAATGATGATGGATCAACGCCAGCTGATGCCATGAAATCTAGTGAGCGACCAATTTCATTAGCCATCTGCTCGTAACGCGCACCAAAGCGTGGATCGTTAGCGAAGCCTTTATTCCATTCATGAACGCGACGAATATCTGCAAATCCACCTTGGGTAAATGCGCGAACTAAATTTAAGGTTGAAGAAGATGTGTTGTAAACCTGAACTAGGCGCTCAGGATTTGGGGTACGCGCCTCTAGTGTGAACGCCAAATCATTTACCGCATCTCCGCGATAAGCAGGAAGTGTTACATCACCACGAGTTTCGTTATCACTGCTTCTTGGCTTAGCAAATTGCCCAGCCATACGTCCTACTTTAATTACTGGAAGGCTAGCGAAATATTGAAGAACTGCTGCCATCTGAAGAATCGTTTTAATTCGATTACGAATTGAATCTGCTGTTGCCGCTTCAAACGTTTCAGCGCAATCGCCACCTTGTAACCAGAAAGCTTTTCCTTCTTGCGCGATTGCAATCTTCTCTTTAAGGGTGTCACACTCTCCAGCGAAAACTAGCGGTGGCGCTTTACGTAGCGTTTCCACTGCCTTCGTAACTTGTGGACCATTAACACCGCCGGGCCATTGTGGTTGTTGGGCTGCCACAAGACCTGGAGTAAATAGCGAATCGATATTCATCATGTCCTTAAGTTTAGAGAGTTGGGGGAAGTTGGTGCTTACCTATTAAGCCTATTAACCGAAGAAGACCTGCGCTTCAGCATAAAGATCGGGGGTAACTAACTTCAACTGGGTAGTTGCAGAGGCAAGTGGGACGCGTTCAATTTTGGTTCCGTGGAGCGCAACCATCTTGCCGAAATCACCTTCGTGAATCGCAGTGATCGCATGCAATCCAAAGCGGGTTGCTAGAACGCGATCGAAAGCGGTAGGTGAACCACCGCGTTGGATGTGACCAAGCACTGAAGTACGAGCCTCTTTGCCTGTCTTCTCTTCAATCTGGCCGGCAAGCCATTCGCCAATTCCTGAAAGTTTTACGTGACCAAATGAGTCAAGAGTTTGATCCTTAACAACCATGTCACCATCTTGTGGAATTGCGCCTTCGGCAATCACAATTATTGGAGCGTAAGAAGATTCGAAACGAGAATTAACCCATTCGCAAACCTTGTCGACAGAGAATTTAACTTCTGGAATCAAGATACATGAAGCGCCACCGGCGATACCTGCATGAAGCGCAATCCAGCCAGCATGACGGCCCATTACTTCAACGATTAGTGCGCGGTGATGAGATTCGGCGGTTGTGTGTAGACGGTCAATTGCTTCAACGGCAATATTTACTGAGGTATCAAAACCAAATGTGTAATCAGTGTTATTCAAATCATTATCAATTGTCTTTGGAACTCCGACGACTTTTACGCCAAGTGAATCAAGTTTTGTTGCCACACCAAGTGTGTCTTCGCCACCTATTGCAACTAGGGCATCAATATTCATCTTCGCAAGGTTCTCCTTGATGCGTTCAACGCCATTTTCAATTTTGAATGGGTTAGTACGAGAAGAGCCAAGAATTGTTCCGCCACGAGGCAAGATGCCGCGAGTAGTTTGCAGATCCAAAGGCATCGTTAAACCTTCAAGTGGACCCTTCCAGCCATCGCGGAAGCCGACGAATTCATAGCCATACTCTTTTACGCCTTTACGAACTACGGCACGAATCACAGCATTTAACCCTGGGCAATCTCCGCCACCTGTTAGGACACCAATACGCATCTTTACTCCCGATTTAATATTTAATAGTGGATGAAAAACTAGTTTCGATTGGAGAAGTCTACCCTCCACCAAGAGGTGGTTAAATCATCCCCTAAAGACTGGAGCGCAAAATTGAGCGAGAAGCCACGATTAGTCGCAGGAATTGATACCTCGACGCAGTCCGTAAAAGTCGTAATTCGAGATGCAATTAGTGGTGAACTAATTCGCGAAGGTCGAGCCCCACATCCTGATGGCAGTGAAGTTGATCCTGCAAAATGGTGGAGCGCTACTGAAGATGCAATAAAAATGGCTGGCGGGTTCGATGGTGTGGAAGCGATTGCAGTTGCAGGTCAACAACATGGAATGGTTGCGCTAGATAAAGCCGGAGGAGTTATTCGACCAGCGCTACTTTGGAATGACACCAGATCTGCCGCGGAAGCGAGCGAGTTAAATACTGAAATGGGTGGCGCAGCTGGAATCGCTAGCGCAGTTGGATCAGCGCTCGTCGCAGCGTTTACAGTAAGTAAGGTTCGTTGGCTAGCAAAGCATGAGAATTCGAACGCGCAAAGAGTCGCGGCGATTGCGCTGCCACATGATTGGATTTCTTGGAAAATTTCTGGAAGTAACTCAATCTCTGAGCTATTCACCGATCGTGGCGATGCAAGTGGAACTGGTTATTTTGACAGCGTCAAAAATGAGTACCGTAAAGATATTTTTGCGAAAGCCATAGGAACTAGCCAGGAGATAACTTTTCCTAGAATCGTTGAACCAAGAGCTTTCGCAACAAAAACTAAGAGCGGAATTCCAATTGCAGCCGGCACAGGTGATAACGCCGCGGCGGCTATAGGTGTTGGCGCAGAACCTGGTGATGTTGTTGTTTCACTCGGTACAAGTGGAACCGCGTTTGCAGTTTCTAAAACACCAACCCACGATGCAAGTGGTGAGGTTGCCGGCTTTGCCGATGGAACTGGATATTTTCTACCTCTCGTCTGCACCTTAAATGCGGCAAGAATTTTAGATGCCGCAACTCGAATTCTTGGAGTTTCACATGATGAACTTGGTGAACTAGCACTTAAGGCAAAACCTGGCGCGAATGGATTAACACTCCTTCCCTACTTTGAAGGCGAACGCACGCCAAATCGTCCTGATGCGACTGGCGTATTTTCTGGAATGAACCTTTCAAACTCAAATCCTGAAAATTTCGCCCGAGCAATGATTGAGGGAATGCTCTGTGGAATGGCAGATGCTGTCGCCTCGTTAGAAAAATTGAGTGTTGAAGTTAAACGAATCCTTATCGTCGGGGGCGCTGCAAAAAATCCAGCAATTGGGAAGATTGCATCGGCGCTCTTTGGTCGCGAAGTTTTAATTCCACCACCAGGTGAATACGTTGCAATTGGCGCCGCAAAACTTGCAGCATGGGCGCTACTTGAAACTGATCGCCCACCACAATGGAATCTCGGAGAAGTTGCAAGTATCAAAGAAGTTCCAACGCCTGAAGTATTAGTTAAATATCGCAAGCTCCGCGACCAAACTGAAGGTTGGTAGTAATGGCACTGAAGCCTGAGTTTGTTTCTTATCTTGAAACTCGCAGTGCAAGTGGACTTCCAGAAGTCTGGCAGGCACCAGTTGCAACGATTAGAAAAAACCTTGAGAACCGGGCAGTTCAATCTGGTGAACCAGAGAAGATATATGAAGTTAATCACCGTTATATTCCAGGACCAACATCGGATCTACCGATTCGCATTTATCGTCCAATAAAAGGTGCAGTTTTGCCGGCGCTTGTTTTCTTCCACGGTGGCGGTTGGGTTCTAAACAATTTAGATAGTTACGAACAAGCGCTGCGTTCGATTGCCAACAAAGGTCAATTCGTTGTTATCGCGGTTAACTATCAGAAGGCTCCAGAGTTACCATTCCCGATTCCTTTTGATGACTGCTATTCGACCTTGTTATGGGTAGAACAGAACGCCGAAAAATTGGGCGTCAATTCAAATCAAATTGGAGTTGGCGGGGACAGTGCAGGTGCAAATTTGGCAGCTGGCGTAGCAATTAAAGCTCGTGATACTGGTGATGTAAACCTTGCTTTTCAATTACTTATCTATCCTTGCAATGACAGCGAAATGAAATACGACTCTGCTTATAACAACGCTGTTGGATACGGTCTTAGTACGCAAGCAATGGAGTGGTTCTGGGAGCAATATCTAAGTAAAAAATCTGATGCGAAAAACCCTTTTGCAGTTCCGGCCGCCTCAAAAGATTTTCGAGGATTAGCACCAGCAATAATCACTACTGCTGAATTCGATCCATTATTAGATGATGGGTACAACTATGCCGATCTCTTGCGAAAATCTGGAGTTCCAACTGTTTATCGCGAATATGAAGGTGTGATTCACGGGTATTTCACTCTTGCAGGTATCACCCCTGAAGCAGAAGTTCTCCAGCAATTTGTGAGTGATGAAATTAATGCCATACTTCGATAATGTCGCGACGCAATTGGTTTCTTTTTCTATTTGTTGGATTTATCTGGGGAATTCCATACCTTTTAATTAAAGTCGCAGTAGAAGAACTTTCACCTCCAGTAATTGTCTTCTCTCGCGTCGCAATTGGCGCAGCAATATTGATTCCAATAGCTATGAAGCGCGGCTCCTTGATGCCAGCCATTAAAGCCTGGAGATATGTAATCCCATACGCGATTGGCGAAATGGTCGGACCCTGGATCTTGATTACAGCCGCAGAACAGAAGATGACATCAGGGCTTGCAGGTTTACTTGTTGCCACAGTTCCGATTTGGTCAACAATTTTGGCCTCAATTAACGGTGATAAAACCGTCTGGCATCACAAGCGTTTATTAGGTCTTTTGATGGGTTTTATTGGAATTGTTCTAGTTGTCGGAATCGAAAGTTTTTCAGGTCGCCATTCCATCGTCGCAATTTTTATGATTCTCGTTTCAGCTATGGGATATGCCTGGGCGGTCACAATGGTTAGCGCGAAGATTCCACATATCGAGCCAATTTCTATTAATGGGCTTGCAATGTTATTTACCGCACTTGTTTATCTACCACTTGCAATAATTACCGCACCAGATAGCGCGCCTTCAACCAAAGTACTTGGAACGGTTCTTGCACTTGGTTTGTTTCCAACTGCACTCGCCTTTATTCTCTTCTTCCAACTCATCAAAGATATCGGTACCGCGCGCGGTTCACTAGTTACCTATTTAAATACCGCTTTTGCAGTTCTATTAGGTGTAATCATTTTGAATGAGCCATTTACTTTAGGAATTGCTCTTGGCCTACCGCTAGTTCTACTTGGTTCTTACTTTGCTGGGCGTAAAGGCGCTACTTCCGTTCAATAAATCCTAACTTTGTAAGTGCTTTGGCATCTTGTTGCCATTCTTTACTTACCTTAACGTGTAACCCTAAATAAACTTTTGCACCTAAAAATGTTTCAACCGAGCCTCTTGCGCGAATACCAATATCTTTTAACCTTGAACCTTGTGGGCCAATTACGATTGACTTTTGACTATCGCGTTCCACATGCAAGGTGGCATGAATATCAAAGAATTCCTTACCTTCGCGCTTCTCCATCTCATCGATTGTTACAACGATGGAATGTGGAACCTCTTCATAGAGATTTTCGATTGCGGCTTCTCGGATAAGTTCAGTAATCGTCATCTCTGATGCTTGGTCTGTTGTTACATCTTCGGGATAAAGAGAGGGAGATTCCGGAAGTTTCTCTGCCAAAAGGCTAAGCAATAGATCTGTTTGATCCTCATTCTTTGCTGAAATCGGAACTATCTCAGCCACAGTTAGGCCAACTCTTGCCGCAAATTCCCCGACTTCAACCAACTTCTCCAAGAGGGTTTCCTGCTTAACGCTGTCAGTTTTAGTCACTGCAATTAACACTCGGCGCTGATTGATAACTTGGCGAGCAATGTATTCATCGCCTTGCCCTATCTCTTCATCCGCCGGCAAACAGATTAAGACCGCATCCACTGATTGAAGATTCTCTGAAACCATCGCATTTAATCGTGAGCCAAGCAGAGTCTTAGGTTTGTGAATTCCTGGAGTATCAACGACAATCATTTGAAAGTCAGGCTTAGAGATAATTCCTCGAATTGGATTTCTAGTGGTGTTTGGATGCTTTGAAGTGATAACAATCTTGCGACCAACTAGGGCATTAACGAGAGTGGATTTACCAACGTTTGGTCGCCCAATAATGGCGACAAAGCCGGCTTTATGTTCAACACTCATGACGCAATTCTCTCACTTAATGCTTATAGGCTTCACCAATTCCATAACTTCAGATATAGATGAAACTAATTCTGCCACCCGCTCTGCAATCAACCGATGGCAACCCTCGCTTGTTGGTGAATTAATTGGTCCAGGAACTGCCATAACTGGGCGAAATATTTCAGCAGCATCGCGAGCAGTCCGAAGTGAACCGCTTCTAAAAGCTGCTTCCACCACAACTGTCGCTTTTGAGAGCGCAGCAATCAAACGGTTGCGCGTCAAGAAGCGATGTGGAATTGCAGGAACATCTGGCATGACCTCTGAAATAAGTAGACCGCTCTCACTTATTTCGGCGAATAACTTCTCATGAACCGCTGGATAGTTCTTGTTAAATCCCCCACCAAGAACTGCAACGGTAACTCCTTCACCAACTAGACAACCCTTATGCACTGCAGCATCAATTCCAATTGCCCCACCGCTTACAACCGCCCATTCGTGATCAGCAACGCCAACTCCGAAATCCCCTGCGATACGAACTCCGTATTGTGTTGGATTTCTTGTTCCTACTATTGAAATTGAATTAACTAAGTTAGGGAGATACTCCCTCTGGCCCTTTATCAATAGCGCAATCGGTGGCGCCGCTAAATCATTTAGCGAAATCGGCCAATCCACATCTTCTGGAATAAGAATGAAGGCACCTGCTTTAGCAATTTCTGCTAAAACTTCTTCTCCAGAATTCTGAATTAACCGTTCTCTTATCTTGCTAGCGGCGCTGTACTCCCCTGCAACTAATCGATCACGCACTTCGATAGCGCCGAACTTCGAAATCTCTTCATACCAAGGAACAGAGCCACCTTCGATTGCTGCAAATAATTGCGCTCTAGCCAGAGTGTTAATCATGCGAGAAGCTCCATCCCTTCTCTTAACCGAAAGGCTGCTTCAACATCATCGCGATTTGGGATTGTATGGCCATTCGAATCAGCGATACTCCAAGAAATTCTCAACACTTTATGAAAACCACGTGCGCTAAGGCGCTCATTATCTAATTCGGTATGCAAGAAATTCATGCCCAATTTCTCCGCTCTAAATCTTTTTCTAAGCTGACTTGGCGGAATTTGGGAATTCAATTTCCAGGCACAGTCCGAAAATCTTGAATCCGCCATTGCTCGGGCATCAATCACGCGTTGTCGAACAACTTCACTTGATTCTCCTAGTTGATCGCTCGCCATTTCAATTCGACTTGGTGAATCCACAAAAACCCTAATATCAATTCGATCTAAGAGCGGACCTGATAATCGTTGTAGATATCTTCGAATTGCGATTTGGGTGCATGTGCAACTTCTTCCACGACCACTAAAGCGCCCACAAGGACACGGATTAGCCGCCAGTACCAACATAAATCTTGCAGGATAAGTTACAGAACCAACTGCTCTTGAGATCGTTACGCTCCCAGATTCAAGTGGTTGGCGAAGTGAATCTAATACTCCTCGAGCACATTCCGGTGCTTCATCGATAAAGAGAACGCCCTCATGTGCAAGAGAAGTTGCACCGGGACGAATCGCATGTGCCCCGCCACCAATCATTGCCGGCGCAGTTGTTGTGTGATGGGGCGCAACAAATGGTGGCAACTTAGATAGTAATTCGCGATCTAATAACGTTCCTGCAATTGAGTGAATTGCAGTGACTTCCAAGATTGATTCTTCAGTGAGTGGTGGGAGTATCGAGGGAATTCGTTCGGCCAACATCGTCTTTCCAGTTCCTGGTGGACCTATAAAAAGTAGATGGTGGCCACCGATAGCTGCAATCTCTAGCGCTCGACGTGCTCCTAATTGACCCGCAACATCACATAAATCTAAAAAGTAATCTGAATCAGTAGCGGATATGACTTCCGGTGATTCTGGTACCTCGCCACTTCGCAAGTAATTAAGTGCATCAGATAGCGATGAGATTGCTATGACTTCAATTCCTGAAACACACGAAGCCTCTGCAAAATTCTTAAATGGTACAAGCGCTCTTTGAAATCCCCGCTTCTTTGCCGCTAATACTGCTGGCAAAACTCCCCGCACTTCGCGAACTTGGCCATCTAGCGAAAGTTCACCTAAGTAGATACAAACTCCTGGCTGATCTTTTGGAACTTGCCCCTGAGCCATTAACAACGTGATTGCAATTGGTAAATCAAATGCTGAGCCGCTTTTCGGTAACCAAGCCGGTGAGAGCGAAACTGTAACTTTTTTATTCGGCCAAACTTCTCCGCTATTTACGAGCGCCGCACGAACTCGATCCTTTGATTCATTTAGAGCGGCATCTGGTAATCCAAGAAGTATGTAACCCGGTAAACCATCGGAAATATCAACTTCTACATCGATTAGATTTCCAGTCAAACCAGTAAGAGAAACACTGGATGTTAAAGCTAGCGCCATTACAGAACTGCGATTCGGTAATCTATTTCAAACTTTTCACCCTTTGAAATCAATACTGCAGCGGCATCAATCCGATATTCAAAACCCCATCTATGGTGAATTGTCAGCCAAGCAAGCGCCAACCGCTGCAAGCGATAGGCCTTCTCCCTTGTAATTGCTTCGAGCGGATGTCCAAAAGCGAAACTTGTTCTTGTCTTAACCTCAATGAAAACGACCACCCCATGCTCTGAAATCGCTACTAAATCAATCTCTCCCTCTTTGATTCGCCAATTACGATCTAAGATTTCGTAATTCTTTGCTACTAAATACTTGGCAACAAAATCTTCACCAAGTGCCCCTATTAATTGTTTTGTTCCCATAGAAGGGTGAGGCTAAAGTAATGAAGAGCACTTCCCTCTTCTTTTGAGGTTGTCTGTGGTGCTTTAGCGATTGTTGATAAGTGCAGCGATATTGGCAAATGATTTGCGATGGATATCGGTTACACCAAGTTCGGTTAGGGCTTTGGTGTGGGCCGCTGTTATATAGCCCTTGTGTTTTGCAAGGCCGTATCCCGGA
The DNA here is from genome assembly GCA_947505195.1 of Actinomycetota bacterium. GTDB lineage: Bacteria > Actinomycetota > Actinomycetes > Nanopelagicales > Nanopelagicaceae > AAA044-D11. The sequence continues at coordinate 1,741 of CANNIM010000011.1, read as the reverse complement.
TACTTCGCATCCAACTTAATTAGTTCGCGATCTCGATAAACCTTCGCCAAAATTGATGCGGCGCTAATTGAAATTGCTACTTGATCACCTTTCCAAACGGCGAGGTTAGGGATAGCCAGACCTGCGATTGGATAACCATCCGTTAATACATAATCTGGGACTATATCTAGTGAATTAATTGCCCGTCGCATGCCCTCTAGATTTGATTTATGTAATCCGAATTCATCAATCTCGGCGACTGAAATATCAATTATCGAATAACTTAGCGCTTGTTCGATAACTACATCGAAGAGCTCTTCCCGAACTTTCTCTGACAACTCTTTGGAGTCGCGTACTTTAGAAAGTTCTGGTGCGAAGGGATCTTTAAGAATTACTGCAGCGACTACAAGTGGTCCGGCGCACGGACCGCGCCCTGCTTCATCTACGCCGGCAATCTGCTTGATACCAGATGCTATTAGCGTGGACTCGATATGTTTCATTACTTTGTCTTGTTAATTACAACCTTAGATAAATCGCTGCCAACGCTTAGAAACTTCAGATGATTGAATGGCCAAACAACAAATGCAGCGCGCCCGACAACTGAAGTGACAGGAACAAGCCCCTTGTGAATGTCATCAGTATGGAATCTCGAGTCTGCACTTGCGCCGCGATGGTCGCCCATCACCCAGATAAATCCCTTTGGAACTTTAACTTTGAAATCGCTATCACTCGGCTTATTGCCAGGGAAGATGTATGGCTCTTTAACTGAAACCCCATTTACAGTTACGTAACCCTTCGCATCACAACATTCGACGGTGTCGCCACCAACGCCAATGGTTCGCTTGATTAAATATTGTTTTGCTGGATCTGGAAGAACTCCGACTGTTACCAAAGCGCTTTTAGCGGCTTGGATTGCTTTTGGATCCGCGCTCTCAGCAGGAGCACCTAACCATCCAGATGCATCACGGAAGACAACAACTTCTCCGCGCTTGATCTCGCTGAAGTAACTTGCAAGTTTATTTACTGCAATTCGATCACCAATTTTTAAGGTGTTCTCCATCGAGCCAGATGGAATAAAGAAGAAGTGAATAAAGAAGGTTTTTACAATAACAGAGACGACTAATGCCGAAACTACGATTATTGGAAGTTCGCGAAGCAGCGAACCTTTCTTTGGAGCGCGCATTTAGATCAAACGCACTTCGAGATTATTTAAGCTTCTGGAGTTGTTTTGACATCTGCATCAGTTGCTTCAGCAACTTCTACAACTTCAACGCTCTCGACTACTGGAGCTTCTACAACTTCAACTGCCTCAACAACAGGAGCCTGCACAACTTCAGCCGCAGGTGCAACTTCTGCAACCTTAACTGGAGCTGCGATAACTTCTTCAACAATAAACTCGCCGCCGACTCCACGACGCTCTTTAATCTTTGATGCCTTACCGCGAAGTTCACGTAGGTAATAAAGCTTGGCGCGGCGAACATCTCCGCGACGAACCATTTCATACTTCTCAATAACTGGTGTGTGAACTGGGAAGGTACGTTCTACCCCGACACCGTATGAAAGCTTACGGATTGTGAAAGTCTCACGAACGCCGGCGCCTTGGCGACGGATTACTAAACCTTGGAAAACCTGGATACGGCTCTTGCTACCTTCGATAACGCGAACGTGAATCTTGATTTCGTCTCCGGAACGGAAGGTTGGAACATCGGAGCGAAGTGATGCGGCATCTACCGCGTCTAACACGTTCATGGCATTTCCTTTT